>JAJPHB010000097.1 GCA_021325525.1 Alphaproteobacteria bacterium | reverse complement strand
GGCGGCAAGCTCCGAATTCTGGAGGACGCGCCGGGCTCCTATGTGCGGGTGCGCGCGGAGTAGAGAACGAGTTGGATTGCGCTTGTGCGAGCCCTCACCCAGCGTCGGGCAAGGCTCGGCATTGCCTCGCCAACCCTCCGCAACCCTCTCCCCGCCCCCTCCCAAACCCTCCCCCGCTTGCGGAGGGTAGGGTGGGGGTTTGCGGGGAGAGGGAAGGGTGAGGGGTGGTCGTTTGCCCTACTTCTTCAGCTCGTTGGCGAAGACGGTGCGCGTGATCGTCGGCAGCACCTGGTCGAGGTTCTTCTGCGAGACGACGATGATCGGCACCAGGATTTCCTTCTTCGGCGTCTTGCCTTCGAGATGCTCGAACATCGCCTCGGCCGAGCGGACGCCCATGAGGTAGGGCTGCTGCATGCCGGAGGCGACGATCTTGCCCTGGCGGATGAGGTCGATGAATTCCGGCACGCCGTCGAAGGCGGCGAGCAGGACCGTGTTCTCGCGATGCGCCGCCTGAATGGCGCGGACCGCGCCCAGGGTCGGCGTGTCGGTCTGGACGAAGATGCCGTGCAGATCGGGATGCGCCGTCAGCATGTCCTGCACGTATTTGAAGGTCTCGTCGGCGGTGTAGCGCTGCATCTGGTCGAGGGCGACCTCCTTGATGCCGCCGCTGTCCTTCATCGCGTCGCGGAATCCCTTGGTGCGCGCCTTGCCGTTGTTGCGGGCGAGCGAGATGGTCACGAGCCCGACGGGGCCCTTGTTCCAGTGATGCTCGTCGAGCGCCGCGGCGAGCGCCTTGCCGGTGTCGTAGGCCCCTTTCTCATTGTCCGAGATGATGAAGGAGACGTAATTGCCCGAGACGGTGCCGATATCGGAGATGACGACCGGGATGTTGGCCTTCTCGGCGAGGCTCAGCACGCTCGGCGCCGTCGAGGAATCGGTCGGCGAGATCATGATTCCGTCGACCTTGCGCGCGATCGCGTCCTGCGCGTTCTTGAGCTGCGTTGCCGCATCGTTGTGCGAATCGTAGTTGGTCACCGTCGCATGATGCTTCTGCGCCTCGTCGGCGATGCCCTTGGCGAGGTAGCGCCAGAACGGCAGGTCGAGCCCCGGCGTCAGATAGGCGAAATGCCGTTCCTTCTCTTGCGCCGCGGCGGAAGAAACGCCAGGACCAAACAGAGACAGAACGACGATCACTGCCGCTGCCCAAGCGGCGGTCACCGGTTTCAGCGCCATCATGATGCTCCTCCCATCGTTTTGGCCGTCGATCGGCGCCGCGCCGGCGCCGGTGACCGCCCTCCGCCCGGCGGCCAGGGCGAAGGGCAGATCGCGTCACTCGGCTCTCAGCCCTCCTCCTCGTCGTCGCGCCGCGCGGCTTCGCGCGCGCTCAAGAAGCGCTCGAGCAGCACGGCCGCGACGATGATCGAGCCGATGGCGGTTCCCTGCCAGTAGGGATTGACGTTGAGCAAATTGAGGCCGTTGCGGATCAGCACCATGATGAGGACGCCGATGAAGGTGCCGATGATGGTGCCGCGGCCGCCGAAGAGGCTGGCGCCGCCGATGACGACGGCGGCGATGGTATCGAGTTCGAGGCCGGTCGCGGCGATCGGGTCGATCGAGAGAATGCGCGCCGCGAGGAAGACCGCGGCGACCGCGCTCAGCGCGCCCGAGACGACATAGGCGAGGATGCTGTAGAAATCGACGCTGAGCCCCGCCGTGCGCGCCGCTTCGACATTGGAGCCGATGGCGTAGATCGTGCGCCCGCCCTTGGTGAAGGTCAGGTAGTACCAGGCGATGGCGTAGAGCACGACGAGCACGATGAAATTCGTCGGCACGCCCAGGACGGTGCTACTGGCGAGCTCGCCGAGGCTCTCGGGAAGCTGCGAGATCGAATTGGCGCCGCTCAGCACATAGGCCATGCTGCGCCCGACCGACATCATGCCGAGCGTCACGATGAAGGCGGCAACGCGCCCTTTCGTGATGATGAAGCCGTTGATAAAGCCGGCAAAGCCGCCGGCGAGGATGGCGCATAGGATGGCGAGCGGAACCGGCAGCACCGAAAAGGAGAGGCCGAGGACGATTCCGGTCGCCCCGGTGAGCGAACCCACGGAGAGATCGATCCCGGCGATGAGGATGACGAAAGTCTGGCCGATCGAGACGATCCCGGTGATGACCGACTGGTCCATCACGTTGAGGATGTTGCTCAGCGTGAAGAAGTAGGGCGAGATCAGCGACAGCCCGAAGGACAGCAGCACGAGCAGGATGAGCATCCGCAGCTCGAGCTGCGCGCCGCGAAAGAGGCGGCGCAGCGCCGGGGCGCGGCGGCGCTTGCGGGGCACGACCTCGCCCGACATCGCGCTAGCCCGCCGCTCGCATCGCGGCATCCTCCGCCCGGCCCGGCTCGGCGAGGACGATGCGCCTCACCTGCTCCGGATCGGGCGTCGCGCGACCGGGCGCCAGGGTCAGCCCGACATAGCCGAGATCATGCCCGCGATGGCCGCGGATCGGCACAAGCAGAGTCTGCCGCCCGTCCGCCTCGGCGGCGAAGCTCGCTGCTCGCTGCAGCAGCGCCTGCGGGATCATCGTCTGCTCGATTCGCGGAAACGTCCCGCGGGCAAAGCCGAGACCCGGATCGGCCTCGGCCGAGAGCAGATCGAAGCAGTAGAGCCGGTCTCCTTCGACGAAGATCCAATAGGCGGCGCCGGGATAGGCATGAACGAGGCGCTCCAGCACATGATGCGTCGCATCCGCCGAGCTGCGCGGCGCGGCGAACATGGCCAGCTTCTCGACATCGAGATAGCGGCTCGGAATGCTGGTCACGTCGGCGCCGTCGCTGATGACGACAACCCGGTCGCAGATGCCGAGCACCTCCTCGAAATCCGAGGAGACGATCAGCACCGCCATCCCGCGCTGCGCGAGGCGCCGCAGCATCGCATAGATCGTGCTGCGCGTGCCGATATCGACGCCGCGCGTCGGCTCGTCGAGAATGAGGAGGTCGGGGCGCATCAGAATCCAGCGCGCGAGCACGATCTTCTGCTGCATACCGCCCGAGAGGGTGAGGATTCCGGCATCGAGGATGCGCGGTGGGAGGCCGAGCTCGCCGAGGAGATGCTCGACGTCGCCCTGATGCCGCTCGTAACCGAGCCCGAACCCGCGATGCCGCCCGATATGGGCGAGGAGAAGGTTCTCGCGGACCGAGAAATCGGGGACCAGCCCTTGGCGCCGGCGGTCCTCCGGAATGAAGCCGATGCCGGCGCGAACGGCATCGATGGGCGCTCGTGGCCGGAACGGCTTGCCGGCGAGGCGGATCGCGCCGCCTTCGATGCGCCGCAAACCGAAGACCGTCTCGACGCATTCCGAGCGTCCGGCGCCGACGAGCCCGGCAAGGCCCAGAATCTCGCCGGCATGGACGGCGAACGACACATCCTTGACCCGGGGCGCCGTCGCCAGATGCTCGACTTCGAGAATGGCGGCGCTGGTGGCCCGGCCGGGCGCCGCACCATGCGCGTAGATGTCGGCGATCTCGCGTCCGACCATGAGGCGGACCAGCTCCGTGGGCGTCATGTCACCGGTCGGGACGGCGCGCGCCACGTCCCGACCCTCGCGGAACACGGTGATGCGGTCGGTGATCTCGAAGATCTCTTCGAGCCGGTGCGAGACGAAGACCAGCGCCTTGCCGCGTTCGACGAGGAGGCGCATCACGTCGAAGAGCCGGTCGACCTCGTTGGGCGAGAAGGACGCCGTCGGCTCGTCGAAGATGATGACCTGCGAATCGAGCGCCAGCGCCTTTAGGATCTCGACCATCTGGCGCTGGCTCGCGGAGAGATCGCGCAAGGGCCGGCGCAGCGGCAGATGCCCGCCCTGGCCGAATTCCTCGAGGAGGCCTTGGGCGCGCGCATAGAGCCGGCGCCAGGAGAGGCGGCCGCCCATGCCGAGCTCGGGGAGGTAGATGTTTTCGAGAACGCTGAGATCGGGGGCGAGGCTCGTCTCCTGCGTCACCATGGTGATCCCGGCGCGGATCGCCTCGCGCGCCGAGGCGAACTGCACCGGCTTGCCGGAGAGCCTGATGTCGCCGCGATCGCAGGCGAGATGTCCCGAGACGATGCGCGAGAAGGTCGATTTGCCGGCGCCGTTGGCGCCGACGAGCGCATGCACCTCGCCGGCCGCGAGGTCGAAGGAGACGCCGGACAGAGCCTGCGTCCGGTCGAACGCCTTCCAGACCTCGCGCGCGCTCAAGAGCGAGGATCGAGTCTCGCCCGCATCGCTCATCGCCGGCGCCTCACGCCGGCCCCGCCGCGATGAAGGCGACGGCATAAGGCGGCAGAAGCAGATGATCGCCGCCAAGAGGCGCCGCCTTTCCGTCGAGCCAATCGGGATCGCGCGCGGCTTCGCCGAAAGCCGCGGCATCGAGGAGCCGCATCGACAGCGCTGAACGCTTCGCCTCGGACAGCGCGATCCGCCGATCGCCGCCGGTCAGGTTGGCGACGATGAGAGCCGTTTTGCCGTCCTTCCGCCACGCGAGCGCCGCCACCTCCTTCGGAGCGCTCGATTCGACATCGAGAAGCTCCGCGCCACGTCCGGAAGCCGCCCAGCGCAGCACGTGGAAGAGCGGATAGACGAGGCGCCCTTCGCCCGCATCGAATCCGGGTTGCGGATGCGCCGCGCGGGTATGGATGCAGCCGCGCGGTCCCGTGCCGGCGCCCAGGATGACGGCTTCGGCGCCGCCGCGCGCGAAGGCGGCGAGATAGCCGGTCGTCCAGGCGGCGGCGAAGAGGCCGCGCTGGCGCGGATCCATCTCCGCCATGCAGACGCGGCGATTGTCGGGATTGGCTGCCGGCCCCGCGCCGTAGGGATTGTCGCGCGTGCCGATGCCGGACGGACCGACCCGCCATGGCTTGCCCTGCGCGATCGCCTTCACCGACTCGACGACGAAGGGGAGCGCTTCCAGCGTCTCCATGACGGAGCGATCGTCGGCGGCATGCGCGATCGGCGTCGTCGTGAAGCTGATGTAGTCGAGGAAATGCGCGAGCGGCCGGCGGCGGTTGAGCTCGGTGAAGAAGCCATAGGCGCCGCCGCCGAGGCGGGCGCGCGGAAAGGCCGTCATCCCCGCCCAGCGTATCGCCTCCAAAGGCGGCTGCACCGGCCAAGCGCTCCCGGGGAGGACGCCTTTCAGATCAGCTTCCGCCCATATTGTCACATCGTCGGGCGCAGCGCCGGCGGCGGCGCAGTCCTCGGCGAGGGCAGCGGCTTCCGCCTGCGGATCGCCAGCGCGCGGCAAGGCGGCTTCGAGCGTCAGCCGCGCGCCGCAGGCGGCGGCGATCTCGCGATAGGCGGCGAGCTCTTCCCGGCCATGACCCAGATGGCGCTTCACCTCGCCCACGATCAGATTGGGGCCGAGCTTCCGCAGCAGCGCCAGGCGCTCGCGTGCCGCCGCGATTTCAGCCGCCGGAAGCTCGACCCCGATCTGCGCCATGCGGCCGATGCCGCTGCCGACCGTCACCGCGATCTCCGCGGAGCCGGCGGAACGGGGCGAGGATGGCAGCTTGCCCACGACGCTCAGCGCCACGCGCTGCTCGATCTCGGCGCCGGCCGGAATTTCGTAAGGCCAGGGCAGGCCGATGGGGCGCACATAGGTCTTGAAGGAGGCATCGGTCCAGTTCCGATGATCCTCCATTTCGAAGGTGTCGCCTTCGAGGCGCGCCGTGACGAAAGCGCCCGGGGCGAATTCATGGGTCAAGGCGCGGACCGAGAAGAACGGCTGGTAAGGGCTCACCCGGGCCGGGAAGGATGCGCGCTCCCGCCTGCCGTCCACATGCTCAACTTCGACGGGATGGCCGGCGCAGCCCGCCAGCGGATGGAGGATGACGAAGCCGGTGCGATTGGTGCGGAAGACCCGCGTGGTTCGGATCTGCGCCGAGAACACGAGAGCGCCGCTCGCGCTTCCCTCGATCGACGCCCGATAGGCGACCGCGCCTTCGGCGCACCGCCCGTTATAGGTCACGCGGAAGGCGTCGGGCTTCTCATCGATGACGAGATCGGCGATCTCGGGATTGTAGGTTCCCCAGCTCTCGTCCCGCACGATGAAGGCGATCGCCCGCAGCACCTCGATGCCGGCGAGGCGGATGTAGCGGAGCTGGCCGTTCTGAAATTCCGCGGTGAGCGGGCCTGCGCTCAGCAGCTTCCCTTCGGGATCCGGTTCCTCGGTTCCAAACAGGATGATCGCTTGCGGCAGCCTCTCCTCGGCCATGCTGTCCTCCCGCCGGTCAGCGCGCGGCTTCGGACGATGGTTCCTCAATCACCAAGGAAGGTCAATTCCTTCCGGTCGCGAGGCGCGCCGGAGAGGCCGCAAGGATCAGATGTGAATCGGATGGCCGGCGACAGCGAGAGCGGCTTCCTTCACTGCCTCGTTCAGCGTCGGATGCGCATGCGTCGTACGGGCGATGTCCTCGGCCGAGGCGCCGTACTCCATGGCGAGCGCCGCTTCGGCGATCATCGTGCCGGCATCGGGGCCGATGATATGGACGCCGAGGACGCGGTCGGTCGCGGCGTCGGCGAGGATCTTGACGTAGCCGTCGGTCGTCGCATTGGTGCGCGCGCGGCTATTGGCCGTGAAGGGGAACTTGCCGGTCTTGTAGGCGATGCCGGCGGATTTCAGCTCCTCTTCCGTCTTGCCGACGGATGCCACTTCGGGCCAGGTATAGATGACGGCCGGAATGGCGTCGTAATCGAGATGCGGCCGCATGCCGGCCAGAGTCTCGACCAGTACCGTGCCCTCATCCTCGGCCTTGTGCGCCAGCATCGGCCCGGCGATGACGTCGCCGATCGCGTAGATGCCGGGAATGTTGGTGGCGTAATGGGCGTCGACGACGACGCGCCCTTTGTTGTCCTTGGCGACGCCGAGCTCTTCGAGACCAAGGCCGTCCGTATAGGGACGGCGGCCGATGGCGACCAGCACCACATCGGCGCCGAGCTCCGTTCGTTCGCCGCCGGCCGCCGGTTCGAGCTGAAGCGTGACGCCGGCCTTGCTTTTCTTGGCGCCCACGACCTTGGTGCCGAGCTTGAAGGTGAAGCCGGACTTCGCGAGGACGCGCTGCAGCATCTTGCTCGTCTCGGCGTCCATGCCGGGCGTGATGCGGTCGAGGAACTCGACGACGGTGACCTTGGCGCCGAGACGCCGCCAGACCGAGCCCATTTCGAGCCCGATATAGCCGCCGCCGATGACGACGAGATGCTCGGGCACCCTCGGCAGCGACAAGGCGCCGGTCGAGGAGACGATCTGCTTCTCGTCGATCTCGACGCCAGGCAGCGGCACGATGTCGGAGCCGGTGGCGATGACGATCGATTTGGCCTCCAGCTCCAGCGTGCCGCCATTCCCATTGAGCGCGACGGCGATCTTGCCGGCAGCCGTGATCCGGCCCTTGCCCTTGATCCAGGCGACCTTGTTCTTGCGAAAGAGGAATTCGACGCCTTTCGTGAGATCGCTCACGACCTTCTCCTTGCGCGCCATCAAGGCGGCAAGGTCAAGCTCGACTCCCGCGAGCTTCACGCCGTGTGCGGGCAGGGAATGCAACGCTTCCTCGTATTTCTCCGAGGATTGCAGCAGGGCTTTCGAGGGAATGCAGCCGATATTGAGGCAGGTGCCGCCGAGCGCCGCCCGGCTCTCAACGCAGGCCGTCTTCATGCCGAGTTGCGCCGCGCGAATGGCGGCGACATAGCCGCCCGGACCGCCGCCGATGATGACGATGTCGAAGGTGTCGGGCATGAGTTCTCCGAGCTATGAGCTCTAAGTCACGGGCAGGAAGAGCCGCCGCTTACAGCTTATGGCTAAAAGCTTATAGCTCACATATCCAGAAGAATGCGTTCGGGATCCTCGATGCACTCCTTGACGCGCACGAGGAAGGTCACCGCCTCGCGGCCGTCGACGATGCGGTGGTCGTAGGAGAGCGCGAGATACATCATCGGCCGGATCTCGATCTTGTCGCCGAGGACGACCGGGCGCTTCTCGATCTTGTGCATGCCGAGAATGCCCGACTGCGGCGGGTTGAGGATCGGCGTCGACATCAGCGAGCCGTAGATGCCGCCATTCGTGATCGTGAAGGTCCCGCCCGACAGCTCCTCGAGGCTGAGCTTGCCCTCGCGCGCCCGCCGGCCGAGATCGGCGACCGCCTTCTCGATATCGGCGAAGCTCTTCGCATCGGCATCGCGCAGCACGGGAACAACGAGGCCCTGCGGCGTGCCAACGGCGACCCCGATGTCGTAATAGTTCTTGTAGACGAGCTCGTCCCCGTCGATCTCGCCGTTGACCGCCGGCAGCTCCTTCAGCGCAACGATCGACGCCTTGACGAAGAACGACATGAAGCCGAGCCGCACGCCGTGCTTCTTCTCGAAGGTCTCGCGGTAGCGTTCGCGCAGCGCCATCACGGCGCTCATATCCACCTCGTTGAAGGTGGTGAGCATCGCCGCCGTGTTCTGCGCCTCCTTGAGGCGCTCGGCGATGCGCTTTCTGAGGCGCGTCATGCGGACGCGCTGCTCGCGCTGGTCGGGCTTGCGCGGCGGCTTTGCCGCGACGGGCGTCGGCATCGGCGCGGCCGGGGCCGCCATCGGTTTCGCTTTCGCCTCGGCGGCGAGAACGTCGGCCTTCGTCAGTCGCCCATCCTTGCCGGTCGGCGTGACGGCACGCGGATCGAGTCCGGTTTCGGCGAGGAGCCGACGGACAGCCGGACCGGAGCGATCGAGAATGTCGCCCGCTGGCGCTGCCGCGGGTGAGGCGGGACGCGGGGCCGGCGCCGGCGCCGCCGCCTTCTCGGCCTCCTTCGGCTTGGCAGGTGCTGCGGCCGATGCCGGAGCCCCTTCGCCGATCGTGCCGAGGACCCCGCCGACGGCGACATTGCTTCCCTCGGGCGCGTTGATCTCGGCGATCGTGCCGGCGGCGGTCGCGTTGACTTCGAGCGTCACCTTGTCGGTCTCGAGCTCGACGACGGGATCATCGACCGCGACCGGATCGCCGAGCTTCTTCAGCCATCGCGCGACCGTTGCTTCCGTCACGGATTCGCCCAGGGCGGGCACCTTGATCTGCGTCGCCATGCTTCGCAATCCTCGGGTTCGGCAATGCCGCGGCAGCTTATTTCAACGTCAGAGCGTCGTCGATCAGCTTCGCCTGCTGCTGATTGTGCCGCTTGAGAAGCCCGGTCGCGGGCGAGGCCGCCTCGGGCCGGCCGGCATAGGAGGGCCGCTTCGCCTTGCCGCCGAGCCCGGCCAGCACCTGCTCGATCCGGCGGTCGACGAAGCCCCAGGCGCCCATATTCTGCGGCTCCTCCTGGCACCAGACCACCTCGGCCTTGCCATAGCGCTGCAGCTCCTTGCCGAGCGCGGTGAAGGGGAAGGGATAGAGCTGCTCGACGCGTAGGATGGCGATGTCGCTGATCTGGCGCTCCTCGCGCGCCTTCACGAGGTCGAAATAGACCTTGCCTGAGCACAGCACGACGCGGCGCACCTTGCTGTCGGCGACCAGCGCCGCCGTCTCGCCGAAGACACGGTGGAAGGTCGTGCCCGGCCCCATCTCGGCCAGCTTCGAGCTCACCTCCTTCACCCGCAGCAGCGATTTCGGGGTCATGATGACGAGCGGCTTGCGGAAGTTCCGCCGCACCTGCCGGCGCAGCGCGTGGAAGTAGTTGGCGGCGCTCGTCAGGTTGCAGACCTGAATGTTGTCCTCGCCGGCGAGCTGCAGAAACCGCTCGAGGCGGGCCGAGGAATGCTCCGGGCCCTGCCCTTCGAAGCCGTGCGGCAGCAGCAGCACGATGCCGGACATGCGCAGCCATTTGGCTTCGGCCGAGCTGATGAATTGATCGATGATGACCTGCGCGCCATTCGCGAAGTCGCCGAACTGCGCTTCCCAAATGACGAGCGCGCGCGGCTCGGCGAGGCTGTAGCCGTATTCGAAGCCCAGCACCGCCGCTTCGGAAAGCGGGCTGTCGACGATCTCGAACTGCGCCTGGCCCTCGCGGATATTGTTGATCGGGACGTAGCGCTCCTCGGTCTGCTGATCGACGAGGACGGCATGGCGCTGCGAGAAGGTGCCGCGGCCGCTATCCTGGCCGCTCATGCGCACGAAGGTTCCCTCGGCGCAAAGCGTGCCGAAGGCGAGCGCCTCGGCCGTCGACCAGTCGATGCCCTCGCCGCTTTCGATCGCCTTGCGCTTCGCCTCGAGTTGGCGGGCGATCTTGCGATTGAGGTTGAAGCCCCGCGGAACGCGGGTGAGCGCGCCCCCCACCTCCTTCAAGAGCTCGGGCGAAACGGCGGTCTCGCCGCGGCGATCCTCGCCCGATGCCGCTTCAAAGCCTGTCCAGGCGCCTTCGAGCCAGTCCGCCTTGTTCGGGCGATAGCTCTTCGCCGCCTCGAATTCGCCGTCGAGATAGGCCAGGAAGTCGCTGACCATCTTCTCGGCTTCGGCCTCGCTGACGACGCCCTCGGCGATGAGGCGCTGCGCATAGATCTGCCGGGTCGTCGGGTGCCCGGCGATGGTGCGGTACATGATGGGCTGCGTGAAGGCGGGCTCGTCGGTCTCGTTATGCCCGTGCCGGCGGTAGCAGAACATGTCGATGACCACGTCCTTCTTGAAGCGCTGGCGGAACTCGGTCGCGATGCGCGCGACATGGACCACCGCTTCGGGATCATCGCCGTTCACATGAAAGATCGGCGCCTGGACGATCTTTGCCACGTCGGAGGGGTAGGGCCCGGACCGGGCGTAGGAGGGCGCCGTGGTGAAGCCGATCTGGTTGTTGACGACGAAATGGATGGTGCCGCCGGTGCGATAGCCTTTGAGCTCCGAGAGATCGAGCGATTCGGCGACAAGCCCCTGCCCGGCGAAGGCGGCATCGCCATGCATCAGAAGCCCGACCACGGCGTCGCGGTTCGTGTCGCCCCGCTGCCGCTGCTTCGCGCGCACCTTGCCCAGCACGACGGGATCGACCGCTTCGAGATGCGAGGGATTGGCCTGCAGCGAGAGATGCACGGTGTTGCCGTCGAACTCGCGGTCATGCGAGGTGCCGAGATGGTATTTGACGTCGCCCGAGCCCTGCACGTCCTCGGGATTGGCAGGATTGCCCTGGAATTCCGAAAAGATCGCGGCGAATGGCTTCGCCATGAAATTGGCGAGCACGTTGAGGCGGCCGCGATGCGGCATGCCGATGACCAGCTCCTTCATGCCGAGCTGGCCGCCGCGTTTGACGATCTGCTCCAGCGCCGGAATGAGCGATTCGGCGCCTTCGAGACCGAAGCGCTTCGTTCCGGTGTAGCGCCGGTCGAGAAAGCGCTCGAAGGTTTCGGCGGCGGTCAGGCGGTCGAGGATCGCGCGCTTGCCTTTCTCGGTGAATTCCGTCTGGTTGCGCGGCCCTTCGATGCGCTCCTGGATCCAGGCGCGCTGATCCGGATCCTGGATGTGCATGTACTCGACGCCGATGCTGCCGCAATAGGTCGCGCGCACCACGGCGAGAATCTCTCTGAGGCTCGCCGAAGCGAGGCCGAAGGCATTGTTGATGAAGATCGGCCGGTCGAGATCGGCCTCGGTGAAGCCGTAAGTCTTGGGATCGAGGTCAGGATGCTCGCTGCGCTTCTCGAGCCCCAGCGGATCGAGCTTCGCCTCGAGATGGCCACGGATGCGGTAGGCGCGAATGAGCATCATCGCGCGGACCGAATCGAGGGCGGCCTGGCGCAGCGCCTCGATCGTGGCCGGCTCCGTCGCGGCGCCGTTGCCGCCTCGCGCCCCGTCGCGGGCTTCCCCCACCCTGCCCTCCCGCGCAAGCGAAGGAAGGTCCGCGGACGGGGGCAAATGGCCGTTCTGCTTTTCGGCGATGATGCGGGTCTGATTGGGAGCCCAATCGGGACCCGTCAGCTCGGCCGCCACTGCGGGGCCGTCATCATGAAGCTCGGCGAAGAATTGGCGCCAGCTCTCATCCACCGAATTCGGATCGGCGAGATAGCGCGCATGGAGCTCGGCGAGAAACGCCGCGTTCTGGCCATAGAGGAAGGACGCCTGGTCGATCTGCGACATGACCTTTCAAATCCACGAACGCCCGCGCCGCGGCTGGAAGCGCCGCGCCGCCGGGCGGAGCGGCAATCTCCCCGGCGGATGGTTAAGAAATCGCGACGCGCCTTCCGGCCGGGACAAGGGACCCCACGGCTCTAGATCGTATGACGGGACCGCCGAAGGAAGGTCGGGCGGCGCAACCCGGGTTTGCGCCCCGCGCACCCTCGCCGCCCCCGCTCAGGGGAGCGGCATCGCCTCGACCACCTTGACGAGCGCGCGCACCGCCGCGACCGATTTGTCGAAGGCCGCCTTCTCGTCCTTGTCGAGGGCGATCTCGACGATGCGCTCGACCCCGCCCGCACCGATGACGACGGGAACGCCGACATAGAGGTCCTTGACGCCGTACTGGCCGGAGAGCCAGGCGGCGCAGGGGAGGACGCGCTTCTTGTCGCGCAGATAGGCTTCGGCCATCTGGATCGCCGCCGAAGCGGGAGCGTAAAAGGCAGAGCCCGTCTTCAGCAGGCCGACGATTTCGGCGCCGCCGTCCCGCGTGCGCTGCACGATCTTGTCGAGCCGCTCCTGCGTCGTCCATCCCATCTTGACGAGATCGGGCAGCGGAATGCCGGCGACGGTCGAGTAGCGCACCAGCGGCACCATGGTGTCGCCATGCCCGCCGAGCACGAAGCAGGTCACGTCCTCGACCGACACCTTGAACTCCTCGGCGAGGAAATAGCGGAAGCGGGCGCTGTCCAGCACGCCCGCCATGCCGACGACATGCGAGCCCGGGAGCCCCGAGACCTTCTTCATCACGCCGACCATGACGTCGAGCGGATTAGTGATGACGATGACGAAAGCCTTTGGGCAGTGCTTCTTGATGTTCTCGCCGACCGTCGCGATGACCTTGGCGTTGGTGCCGATGAGGTCGTCTCGGCTCATTCCGGGCTTGCGCGGGATCCCGGCGGTGACGATGACGACATCGGCGCCGGCGATTTCGGCATAGCCGTTCGTCCCGGCGATCCGGGCATCGTAATCCTCGATCGCCGAGCCCTGCACGAGATCGAGCGCCTTCCCTTGCGGGATGCCCTCGACGACGTCGAACAGCACGATGTCGCCGAGCTCCTTCAGCCCGGCGAGCAAGGCGAGAGTGCCGCCGATCTGCCCGGCCCCGACCAACGCGATCTTCTTGCGTGCCATGCTGGCTCCTTGGCGTACCGCTCACCCGGAAAGGCGACGCGAAACGGGTGGCGGCGCGCCCGGATGAAGTCGCGCGCGGTGTAGCGCGAAACCGAGAGCGGGGCAAGCATTGGCGGTCCCTCGAGCGCAAGGCGGTCACGATGCGCCGGGCGTCAACGCTTCCCGGGCCGGGCGCCGCCCTTCAATATAGTCCACCGACTGCATTTCATTGAGGCGCGAGACGGTGCGGGCGAATTCGAAGGAACCATCGCCGGCCGTATAAAGACGGTCGGGCGGCGCCTCGGCCGAGGCGACCAGATTGACATGCGCCTCGTAGAGCGTGTCGATAAGCGTGTTGAAGCGCTTCGCCTCGTCGCGCCGTTCCTCGCTCATCGCCGGGATGCCGGAGAGAATGATGGTGTGGAAGCGCTCGGCCAGCGCGAGATAGTCGACCGCGCCCAAAGGCCGACCGCAGAGCTCGGCGAAGCCGAACCAGGCGACGCGCTTGGCCGCGCGCGGGACCGTCAGCACCCGGCCTTTGACGGCGAGCGACGTCCTCTCGCCGCGCGCGCCATCGGTGAGGGCGGCGAAGGCCTCTTCCAGCCCCCGCTCCGCTGCCCCGTTGAGCGGCCAGTAATAGACCGGACGCCGCGTCAGGCGGGCGAGGCGATAGTCGCGGCCGCCTGCGAGCTCGAAGATGTCGAGCCGCTCCTTCAAGAGGGCGATGAAGGGCTGGAAGCGCTCGCGCTGTAAGCCGTCCTTGTAGAGATCGTCGGGCGGCCGGTTCGAAGTGGCGACGACGACGAGCCCGCGATCGAAGAGCTTCTCAAAGAGCCGGCCGAGAATCATCGCATCGGCGATGTCCGTGACCTGGAACTCGTCGAAGCAGAGGAGCGTCGTCGTCTCGGCGATCGTCGCCGCCACCGGGACGAGGGAGTCGCCCTCGGTCAAGCGGCCGTGATCGAAGATCTGCTCATGCGCCTCCAGCATGAAGGCGTGAAAATGCACGCGCCGCTTCTTGGCGATCGGGGTCGCCGCGAAAAAGAGGTCCATCAGCATGGATTTGCCGCGGCCGACCGGACCGTAGAGATAGAGCCCCAGCGGCGCCGGGTCGGGGCGCCGCGCGAGGCCGAGCCGCGCGCGCCAGCCGCGCTCGCCATTGCCGGGCTTGTAATGCGCAAGCGCCCGCGAGAGCGTCTGCAGCTTCTCGACGGCGAGGGCCTGGCTCGCATCCGGGAGCAGCGCGCCCGAGCGCAGCAGGGCGCGATAGGCCGCCTGCAGACCTTCGGTTTCGGCGATGCGGAGGATGTCGGCAGCGGCTTGCGGGAGGGACATCGGTGGCGGCAGTCATAGCCAAAAACGCGGCCCTGCGCAAAAGCTCTCGATCGCAGGTTGGCGTGACAAAAAGCGCAGCCCGAAACGCAAAAAAGAGCCCCCGCGCCGAGGCGCGGGGGCTCTGTCCCTTGTGAATGCTGCTCCGAGCGGCGCCGTCCCAACGAGCCCGAAGATGATGAAGCGCCTACCTCCCGCCGGATACGCGGAGGATGGAGCCGGTGATGTAGGAGGCGGCGTCCGAGAGAAGGAACAGCACGGCCTCGGCGATTTCCTCGGGCTCGCCGATGCGGCCGTTCGGGATGGTGGGGCGGATGCGCTCGACGCGACCCGGATCGCCGGAGGCGGCATGGATCTCGGTCATCACCATGCCGGGCGCCACGGCGTTGACGCGGATGCCCTCGCGCGCGACTTCCTTCGCGAGGCCGATCGTCATCGAATCGATCGCGCCCTTGGACGCCGCATACCAGACATACTCGCCAGGGCTGCCGAGAGAAGATGCGACGGAGCTGATGTTGACGATGGCGCCGCCGGATCCGCCATGCAGCGTCGAGAGGCGCTTCACCGCCTCGCGGGCGCAGAGAAAGGGCCCCAAGATATTGAGATCGAAAACCGCTTCGAGCGTCGCCGCGTCGACGGCGTCGACCCGCTGGCCGCGTCCCGTAATGCCGGCATTGTTGACGAGGTGCGTCAGGCGGCCCAGTTTTCGATCCACCTCTGCGAACAAGCGGAGAACATCGGCCTCGCGCGCGACATCCGCCGCAATCGCGACGGCGCGGCCGCCCGCCGTCTCGACCTCCGCAACGACGGAGTCCGCCGCCGCCTTGTCGCTCCGATAATTCACCGCGACGGCATAGCCGGCCTTCGCCGCCAGACGGCAGATGGCAGCGCCGATGCCCCGGCTGCCGCCCGTCACGAGGAGGATCTTCTCGGCCATGGCGATATCCTCGGCTAAAGAGGGTTCACGCGGAACGCAGCGTCAGCCCGCCATCGACGACGAGCTCGACGCCCGTGATGTAGCGCGCCTCGTCCGAGGCGAGGAAGAGCGCCGCATGAGCCACATCCCAGGCATCGCCCATATGGCTCATCGGACATTGCCGGTTGCGGGTCTCGATCATCTTGGCTTCATCGCCGCCATAGGCTGCGGTCAAGGGCCGGCGGATCATCGGCGTGTCCATGAGGCCCGGAAGGATCGCATTGGCGCGGATTTGCTTCGGCGCGTATTGCAACGCGATGCTGCGGGTGAGCCCGAGCACGGCCGCTTTCGACGCCGTGTAGGAGATATAGGGTACGCCGAGGCCGCGGATCGCCGCGACCGAGGAGATGTTGACGATGGCCCCGCCGCCCTGCCGCTCCATCGCCGGCAGGACGTGCTTGCAGGTCAGGAACATGCTGCGCTGATTGACGGCGATGACGCGGTCCCAGCTTTCCTCGCTGGTCTCGACCGGCCCGCCCACCTCGACGATGCCGACATTGTTGTGGAGAATATCGATGCGCCCGAACCGCTCGAGGCAGGCAACCGCCATGGCCGCCACCTCGCCGCCGCGGCTGACATCGGCGGCGAAGACGGCGCAGGTGCCGCCTTCGCCCTCGATGATGCGCCGCGTCTCTTCGGCGGCGGCCGGGTCGCGGTCGACCGCCATCACGCGTGCTCCTTCGCGGGCGTAGAGCACTGCGGCAGCCTTGCCGTTCCCCCAGCCCGGCCCCGCCGAGCCCGCGCCGATGACGAGCGCGACCTTGTCCTTGACGCGCCCCGCCATATCGAGGCTACTCGGCCGCCGTGCGGCGCTGACGCGCATAGTCGAGGAGGCAGTCCTCGGGCAGCATCTCGATCGGCGTGAAGTCGCGATTGGCGATCCATGCCGGCCGCTTGAAGCGGCGGATGGCGTTGTCGCAGCGATTCAGCGACAGATAGACGATCCAGCGCGACCACGGCGTCAAATTGGAGCCGGAGGCATGGACGAGGTTGCCGTGGAACATGAGCACCGAGCCCGGCGGCCCCTTCGGCGCGACGATGCCGCCTTCAGCGACGAGGCGGGTGATCGTCTCGTTGTCGACCGTCCACAGCGGATAGCTCGTCGTCGTCACATCGTGCCCCGCTGCGAGCCGCCCGCGGCGATGGCTGCGCGGGATGAACATCAAGGGGCCGTTGAACTCGTTCGCCTCGGCAAGGAAGAGCGCGATGTTCATCGCGCGCGGCGCCGGCATGTCGTCGTCATTGAACCAGGTGGCGTAATCCTGATGCCATTGCCACACCGCGCCATCGAACGCGGCCTTGGCGTTGATCTTGAACTGATGCATGTAGAGCTTTTCGGAGCCGAGGAGCTGGAATCCGGGTTCAACCAGCTTCGGATGGCGGGCAAGGCGCGCAAAAACCTCGTTCCAGGTTTGGACGTAGAAGGCGGTTCGCGGCGCCTCGGAGCCCTTCTCGCGCACCACCTCCTCGCGCCGCTGCGCCAGCAGGCCCGGCACCTCGGCATTGAGGATCGCCATCTCCTCGGGCGAGAAGAGGCTCGGCAGGAAGAGATAGCCCAGCTCCTCGAACTCGGCGATCTGCGCATTGGTGAGCCTCATGACGCCTCCTCCGCGGCACCGCCGCTGCGCGCTGCAATTTCCCCACAGAGGATAAAGAGGCGGGACGGGAGCGGCAAGCAGGGCACCGCGGCGGGACACCTCGAATTGATCGGTCGGCAGCGGCCTCTATAATCGGCGGCAACCGTGTCGATCCCGACACGCGCCGCCGCCCGGCCGGATGGAGGATGCCGCCATGGACGAAGACCGCTTCAACATGTCGATCCGCAAATTCCTGAAAGTCGTCGGCGTGACCTCGCAACGCGAGATCGAGAATGCGGTGCGCGAGGCGGTGAAGGCGGGAACGCTCAAAGGCGACGAGCGTCTCAGGGCGAAGGTCACCTTGACGCTCTCCGGCGTCGGCCTCGCCCATGACATCGTCGGTGAAATCGAGCTCGGATGAGGACGCCGGCTAACGCCGCATCACGATCAGCTTCTTGATCTCGGCGATCGCCTTTGCGGGGTTGAGCCCCTTGGGGCAGGTCCGCGTGCAGTTCATGATGGTGTGGCAGCGATAGAGGCGGAACGGGTCCTCGAGCTGGTCGAGGCGCTCGCCCGTATTCTCGTCGCGGCTGTCGGCGATCCAGCGATAGGCCTGAAGGAGGATGGCGGGGCCGAGATAGCGGTCGGCGTTCCACCAGTAGCTCGGGCACGCCGTGGAGCAGCAGAAGCAGAGAATGCACTCCCAGAGCCCGTCGAGCTTCTCGCGCTCGGCGACCGACTGCGCCTGTTCGCGGTCGGGCGGCTGCGGCGACTCGCGCTGCAGCCACGGCTTGATGGAGCGGTATTGCGCATAGATATGCGTCAAGTCGGGGACGAGATCCTTGATAACCGGCATATGCGGCAACGGGTAGATCCGCACCTCGCCCGGAATGTCGTCGATCGCCTTGAGGCAGGCGAGCGTGTTGGTGCCGTCGATGTTCATGGCGCAGGAGCCGCAAATGCCCTCGCGGCAGGAGCGGCGGAAGGTCAGCGTCGTATCGGTCTCGTTCTTGATCTTGATGAGCGCATCGAGAACCATCGGCCCGCAGGCATCCCGATCGACTTCATAGGTGTCGAGCCGCGGATTGCCGCCCGCCTCCGGGTCCCAGCGATAGATTTTGAAGCGCCGCACGCGCTTGGCGCCGGCGGGCGCCGGAAAGGTCTTGCCGGGCGCGACCTTCGAATTGGCCGGAAGGGTGAATTCAGCCATCGCCTCTTGTCTCGATCGACGCTTGTCAGTAGACGCGCGCCTTGGGCGGGAAAGTCTGGACCTCGTTCGACAGCGTGTTGAGGTGAACGGGGCGATAGCCGATCCGCACCTCGTCCGCTCCCGTCAGCCAGGCGACCGTATGCTTCATCCAGTTCGCATCGTCGCGCTCCGGGAAGTCCTCGCGCGCATGCGCGCCGCGGCTTTCCTGCCGGTTTGCCGCGGAGTGCATGGTCAAGACGGCTTGCGCCAGGAGATTCTCCAGCTCCAGCGTCTCGACAAGGTCGGTGTTCCAGATCATCGAACGGTCATTGATCGCGACATCGGCGAAGGAGCGCGCGACCGCATCGATCTTGCTGACCCCCTCCTCCAGCACCTTCTTGTCGCGGAAGACGGCGCAATTCGTCTGCATGGTCCGCTGCATCGCGAGGCGCAGGTCGATGGCGCGGGAGCCGCCCTTCGCGTGCCGGACCCGGTCGAGCCGGGCAATGCTCGCCTCGCCCGCCGAGTTCGGCAGCGGCTTGTGGCGCGCCCCGGGCGTGACGATCTCGGCTGCGCGATGCGCCGCCGCGCGGCCGAAGACGACGAGATCGAGCAGCGAGTTCGTGCCGAGGCGATTGGCGCCGTGGACGGAGACGCAGGCCGCCTCGCCGATCGCCATGAGGCCGGGCACGGTCCGGTCGGGCTCCTCCGCCGTCGGCGACAGGGCCTCGCCGTGATAGTTCGTCGGAATGCCGCCCATATTGTAGTGCACGGTCGGCAAGACCGGAATCGGCTCCTTCGTCACATCGACGCCGGCGAAGATCTTGGCGGTTTCCGAGATGCCGGGCAGACGCTCGTGCAGGACCTTCGGGTCGAGGTGCTCGAGGTGCAGGAGGATGTGGTCCTTGTGTGGGCCGCAGCCGCGCCCCTCATTGATCTCGATCGTCATCGAGCGGCTGACGACGTCGCGGGACGCCAGGTCCTTCGCCGAGGGCGCGTAGCGCTCCATGAAGCGCTCGCCCTCGGAATTGGTGAGGTATCCGCCCTCGCCGCGCGCACCCTCGGTGATGAGGCAGCCGGCGCCATAGATGCCGGTCGGATGAAACTGGACGAATTCCATGTCCTGGAGCGGCAGCCCGGCGCGCGCCACCATCGCATTGCCGTCGCCGGTGCAGGTATGGGCCGAGGTGCAGGAGAAGTAGGCGCGACCATAGCCTCCCGTCGCCAGCACGACCATATGGGCGCGGAAGCGGTGGAGCGTGCCGTCCTCGAGATTCCACGCCATGACACCCCGGCAGGCGCCCTCCTCATCCATGAGGAGATCGAGCGCGAAATATTCGACGAAGAATTCGGCGTGATGCTTCAGGCACTGCTGATAGAGCGTGTGGATGATGGCGTGGCCGGTGCGGTCTGCCGCGGCGCAGGCGCGCTTGGCCATCTGCTTGCCGTAATGCAGCGTGTGGCCGCCGAAGGGCCGCTGGTAGATGCGGCCATCCTCGGTGCGCGAGAAGGGCACGCCGTAATGTTCGAGCTCGATCACGGCCGGGATGGCATTCCGGCACATATATTCGATGGCGTCCTGATCGCCGAGCCAGTCCGATCCCTTGACGGTGTCGTACATGTGCCAGCGCCAATCGTCCTCGCCCATATTGCCGAGCGCGGCGCCGATGCCGCCTTGCGCCGCGACGGTGTGGCTGCGCGTCGGAAAAACCTTGGTAACGCAAGCCGTCTTGAGCCCGGCCGCCGTCATGCCGAGGGTCGCGCGCAGCCCGGCGCCGCCGGCGCCGACGACGACGACGTCATGGGCATGGTCGATGACCTGGTAGGACGCGACCATCTCACGCTCCGAAGGCGAGGCGCAGCACGGCGAAGATGCCGGCCACGGCGAGAAGGAAGCAGGCGAGGCGCAGAACGATGAGGGCGGTCAGCTTGGCCGCCTCGTGATGGACATAGTCCTCGATGACGACCTGGACGCCGAGAACAGTGTGATAGAAGACGGTTCCCACCAAAAGGATCATCAGGATCGCCGGAACCGGCGCGTGCAGCCAAGCGACGAGCCCGGCACGGTCGCCGCCCAAATGCGCGATCAGCGAGGCGACGAACCAGAGGGCGAGCGGGACGAGGGCGACCGCGCTGAGGCGCTGGCGCCACCAATGGACGACCCCTTCCTTAGCCGAGCCGAGGCCGATTGCCTTGCCGAGCGGCGAGCGGAGACTTGCCTGCTCCGTCATGGCGCGAGATCCGCCGCCGCCGTCCCGGTCACGCATGGCTCCATTGCGCGAAGCCGGCGATGAGAGCGATTACCGTCAGCGCGGCGCTCGCCGCGACGACCGCCCAGCCCGTCGCGTAAGTCCGCGGCAGATCGAGGCCATAGCCCGTATCCCATGCGAGATGGCGGATCCCATTGCAGAGGTGGAAGAAGAGCGAATACGTCCAGCCGATGAGGAGAATGATGCCGAGCCAGGAGCCGAAGAACCCTTGCGCCTCGGCATAGGCCTCTGGGCTGTCGGCGCCGGCGAGCAGCCACCAGACGAGAAAGATCGTGCCGACGCTCAGAGCCAAGCCCGTCGCCCGGTGCGAGATCGACAGCACGGTGGTGAGCTGCGGCTTATAGATCTGAAGGTGCGGCGAGAGCGGCCGCTCGGCTGCTGGCATTCGTCCCTCGGCTGGCGCTGGCGGATCCAGCGCAGATGCGATAGTGCGCGGGCTGATGATTAGCGTGCGCTCGCTGCCCAAGTCAACGTTCGCGCGGCCGGGTTTGTACGCCTGTGGATAAGCCAGCGGAAAAAATTGGAACAAGCTGTGCAGAATCGACTCAATAATGCACGGGAAAATCGAAGTAATTGTGAATTATCTCTTGCGGAGATCAATATCGTTTGCCAGATTTCCTTGCGGCTCGTGAGAGCGTCGCCAAGAACCGAGCGATCTCCTCCCAGATCTCCGGAGATGTCGCGAGTTCAAGGCGGCGCCGCCCGCTTGCAAAGGCGGGCGCCTCGCAGCGATGCGGTTGCCAGGTCCTGCAGGCGGCAACCGCGGCGCGGCGACAGGCCCGGGAGGCGTTGCTTCGGCGATAGCCGCTGCGACCGCGCTGGTCGCGCTGGCCCCGCCGGACGACGGGAGGATTGCGGTGGCGCATCGGTGAGCTCCAACCCGACGCCGCCATTGCCGACCTTCGGCCCTCCTTCGCGGCATGTCGCCGCCCTCGCCCGGTCGGGCGCGAGGCGAGGCGGGATCGGCGCTTCTCCGGCGCCGATCCCGGAGGACGGCTCTGTCGTCCGCTCGCGAGCCTCGTGAGGCCGTTTCCTCCGGCCTCCGGAGGCGTCAGGAGCACCCGTTCGGGTGCGTGGCCCGGATGTAATGCCGGCCCCTGACGCCTCCCTTCTTTAATGCGGCTCGCGCGGCATCAGGACGGTGTAGTCGAGATCCAGCACGACGGCCGGATCGTACCGGTCGCCGAGTCTGCCGGGGAATTCGCGGCAATCCCGGTCTTTGGTCGCGATGGTGCGGATGCGGAGCGCCCCGACGTCCTGGCGTCCCGGCACCGACTCCTTCGCCAGGATCTCGCTCCACGCATAAATCGTGTCGGTCGCAAAGCACGGCGCCACGTGGCGGCCGCCATTGAGGGCGGCGACACGGAAGGCGTTGCCGAGACCGTTGAAGGAGAGCGCGCGGGCGATGCTGATGACATGGCCGCCATAGATGAGGCGGCGGCCGAGACGGCCGGCCTTCTCCGCATGAAGATTGAAGTGAACCCGCGCGGTGTTCTGATAGAGCCGCGTCGCCATCGCATGCTCGGCTTCTTCGATGGTCATGCCGCCGCCGTGATCGATGCGCTCGCCCGGAACATAGTCGTTCCAGCCATGCTTCGCGCCGGCCAGCCCTCGATCATAGCCGCGTGCGTCGAGCCCGGGGGGTATCGTCAGCGCCGAAACCGGCACCGCGGGCGGCAGGTCCGGCACGACCGGCGGCGGCGCGGGCGCGGCCGGGTCTCGCTTCCGCACCATCACCCAGCGGACATAGTCGACGACGCTCTCGCCGCGCTGGTTTTTCCCTTGCGAGCGGACATAGACGACGCCCGTCTGATGGTTGCTGTTCTCCTTGAGACCGATGACCTCCGAGCGGGCGGTGACCGTATCGCCGGGATAGAGCGGGACGCCGAAGTTGCCGGAGGCGTAGCCGAGATTGGCGACGGCATTCAGCGAGATGTCGGGAACGGTCTTGCCGAAGACGATGTGGAAAGCGAGAAAATCGTCGAGCGGCGCTTGCGGCAGGCCGAGCGATCGCGCGAAGGGATCGGAGGAATTGACCGCAAAGCGCGTGCCGGTCAAGGCGAGATAGAGCGCGCCGTCCGCTGCGCTGACCGTCCGCGGCGTCGCGTGATCGAAGATCTGGCCGAGGGCGAAATCCTCGAAGAAATTGCCGGCGCTCGTCTTCATGGCGATGGCGCAGGTTCGATCGCGGCGATCGCATCGGCGAGGGCGACGCGGCGGCGCGCATTCTCGACATGGAGGTTCTCGATGAGCTTGCCGTCGAGCAGGACGATGCCCTTGCCTGCGGCTGCCGCCTCGGCATGCGCCGCAATGATGCGGCGCGACCACGCCACCTCTTCCGCCGAGGGCGCGAAGATCTCGTTGGCGGCGGCGATCGTCTTCGGGTGAATGAGCGTCTTGCCGTCGAAGCCGAGGACGCGGCCCTGCCGGCAGGATTGGATAAACCCCTCGTCATCGCCGAGATCGAGATGGACGCCGTCGAGGATAGCGAGGCCGCAGGCGCGCGCCGCCAGGAGGCAGAGGCCGAGCGAAGGCAGCATCGCCAGGCGATCGCGAGTATGCTGCGCCTGCAGCTCCTTGGCGAGATCGGATGTGCCCATGACGAGCGCCGCGACGCGCGGGCTCGCTGCGGCGATTTCCTCGGCGCGCAGGATGCCGCGCGGCGTCTCCATCATGCACCAGATCGCGAGATCGGACGGCGCGCCTTCGGCCGCGAGCGCCGCCTCGGCCTGCCGGACTCCGTCGGCGCTCTCGACCTTGGGCAGCAGCACCGCATCGATCGGCAGGCGCGCCGCGGCCGCCAGATCAGCACGCCCCCACGGCGTCGCGAGACCGTTGACGCGAAGGATGATCTCGCGCCGACCATATCCGCCAGCAGCGAGGGCGGCGCCGATCGTGTCGCGCGCGGCCGATTTGGCATCGGGCGCCACCGCGTCCTCAAGGTCGAAGATGAGCCCGTCCGCGTCGAGGCTTCGTGCCTTTTCGAGCGCGCGGGCGTTCGAGCCCGGCATGTAGAGGACCGACCGGCGCGGGCGTAATGAGGCCGTCATGCGTGCGGATTCCTGCTGGCTGGCGGATCGCTTGGCATTATAACGCAAGGACGCAGCGATAATCGCCTCACCCGGCGCAACAGCAGCCTCCGCCGCTCTGAATTCACGGGACGCGAACCTCCTCGATGTCGGCGCCAACGGGCATTCTCTCGATCCAGTCGGCGGTCAGCTATGGCCATGTCGGCAATTCGGCCGCCGTCTTCCCGCTCCAGCGCCTCGGTTTCGAGGTCTGGCCGGTGAATACGCTGCAATTCTCCAATCACCCGGGCTATGGCGCCTGGCGCGGCCGCATCTTCGAGCCGGCCCTCATCGCCGATCTCGTCGAGGGGATGGTCGAACGCGGCGCCCTCGCGGCTTGCGCCGGGCTTCTCTCGGGATATCTCGGCGACCCGGCGACCGGCGAAATCGTGCGGCGCACGGCGACGCGCCTCAAGGCGGTCAATCCCGCCGCCCTCTGGTGCTGCGATCCCGTCATGGGCGACAGCGGCTCCGGACTCTATGTCCGCCCGGGCATTCCGGAATTCTTCCGCGAGCGCGCGATGCCGGCCGCCGACATCGTGACGCCGAACCGGTTCGAGCTCGAGCAGCTGACCGGGTGCAGCATCGACTCGCTCGCTGGCGCCCTCGCCGCGGCGGACAGGCTGCGCGCCATGGGACCGCTCGTCATTCTCGTCACCAGCCTCGAACGCGGCGATGCCGTCGAGATGCTCGCCCTCGACGACCAGTCGGCCTGGGTCGTCGTGACTCCGCGCCTGCCGATCGAGGTCAACGGCGCAGGCGACGCCGCGGCGGCGCTCTTTCTCGGTCACTTCCTCAAGACGCGGAACGTCGAGGCGAGCCTCGGCGCGACGGCTTCGGCGATCTTCGCCGTGATCGAGGTGACGCGGCGGGCCGGCGCGCGCGAGCTGCAGCTCATCGCCGCGCAAGACGAGATCGTCGCGCCGACCCGCCGCTTCACGCCATTGAGGCTGCGCTGACCGCCCTACCCCGCCTTGCGCTTCGGCGCCGCCGCCTTCTTCAGATATTTGCCGGCGAGCACCTCGGCGATCTGCACGGCGTTGAGCGCCGCGCCCTTGCGCAGATTGTCGGAGACGCACCAGAAATTGAGCCCGTGCGGCACCGTCGGATCGCGGCGGATGCGGCTGACGAAGACCGCGTCCTCGCCGGCGGCCTCGGCCTGGGTGACATAGCCCTCATCGACCCGATGGTCGATGACTGTCACGCCGGGCGCGTTGCGCAGCGCTGAGCGCGCCTCGTCCTCGCTCAAGGGGCGCTCGAATTCGACATTGACCGCCTCGGCGTGGGAGATGAAGACGGGGACGCGGACGCAGGTCGCGGTGACGGCGATGTCGGGATCGAGGATCTTGCGCGTCTCGGCCGCCATCTTCCATTCCTCCTTCGTCGACCCGTCATCCATGAAGATGTCGATATGAGGAATGCAGTTGAAGGCGATCTGCTTGGTAAAGCGCTCCTTCTTGATGGGGTCGTTGACATAGATGCCGCGCGTCTGGGTGAAGAGCTCGTCCATGGCATCGCGCCCGGCGCCGGAGACGGATTGGTAGGTGGCGACGACGACGCGCTTGATGCGGGCAAGATCATGAAGCGGCTTCAGCGCGACCACCATCTGCGCCGTCGAGCAGTTGGGGTTGGCGATGATGCCGCGCTTCGTATAGCCGGCGATCGCCTGGGGATTCACCTCGGGCACCACCAGCGGCACATCCGGGTCCATGCGCCAATAGGAGGTGTTGTCGATGACGACCGCCCCGGCCTTGGCGGCGCGCGGGCTGTGCACCGCCGACACCTTGGCGCCGGGCGAGGAGAGGACGATATCGGTGCCGCGGAAGTCGAAGGTGTCGAGCTCGCGCACCTGCAGCACCTCGTCCTCGCCGTAGGAGACTTCCTTGCCGATCGAGCGCGAGGAGGCGAGCGGCACGATCTCGTCGGCCGGAAACTCGCGTTCGGCCATGATCGAGAGCATCTCGCGCCCGACATTCCCGGTCGCGCCGACGACCGCCACCTTGTAACCCATGACCCACTCCCGCGCGGCGTTTCGCCGCTCTCAAGATGCAGGGCGGCAGAGCCCCTGCCGGAGCCGATCACTTAAGCTGCCGGCGCGCGCTTGACAAGCACGCATCGCGGGGCCTGCCCCATTCCACCGCCTTATTTGGCGACGCCTTTCATTTGGCGACGCCCTTCGACTTCTCGACGCTGCGGGCGACCGCATAGCCGGAATATCCCAGCCCGAAGGTCGCCCAGAGCCCGTCCGGAATGGCCGCGAGCCAGCGCTGGAGCCCGGTCGCGACGCGCTCGGCATAGGCGGGCTCGAAGGCCCAGAGCACGCCCATCGGGATGCCGGCGAGGATGAGAACATAGACGACATAGAGGAAAGAGGGGCGCGCCCGGCTCGTCCATTTGTCGGGCGACTGCGCCTCGGCGAGGATCGCGGAGAGGCTCACCTGGAGCTGCGACAGCGCGGCTCCGGCCTGGGCCTTGATGATCATCGCCTCGGCCGAGGCCTTCTGCGCCGGGTCGGGCCAGATCTTGTTGATGCCGTCGTCGATCAGCTTCGCGGCGCCGGCGATCGCGTCATCGATGCCGAAGGCCATCTCAGCGCCCCCAATAGCCGAGGGCGGCTCCGGCGATGAGGCAGGCGGCGCAGGCGGCGATATAGAACCGGTGCGCCGCGAGCTTGCGCTCGATGAGGGCGGCGCGCGCATGGACGGCGCCCTCGATGCGCCGCAGCGCCGCTTTGACCTCGTCGGTGATGTCCATGGGGCTTTCTCCTTTCAGCTTGAGGCGAGAGCGCGGCGCGCGCCCTCGGCGAGGATCTCGGGCGAATAGATGCAGCGGCCGTTCTCGTGCCGGATGATGGCGGCGAGGAGGGCTTGCAGGAGCGTGGGGTTCTCGAGATCAAGCGGCGCCTCCGGCGCGACGCCGAGCCGCCGGGCGACATCCGCGACATAAGCCGCGGCGTCGTTCTCCGTCGCCGGCGCCCAGCGCTCCAGCATGGCCCGCAGGCTGTGGCAGCCACCCGCGCGGCGGTAATGGAGGAGCAGCTTCCCGATCGCCCTGATACCGTTCTCGGCGCAGTCGAAGACGGCAAAGCGCGGCCGCGCGCCGGGCTCGGGCGGCGACTCGATCCCAACCTGCCCCCGCCAGGCGTTGCGGGGCTCGAAATCGATATTGCCGGGATTGTTGTTGCGCTCGCCGCGCGTCGGGGCGGAGGATTCCATGCCGGCCTCTCTTGTGTAGGCGTGCGAAATCGGCGCCTGCGGCTCAAGGCCGAGGCGACGACGGCGAAACCCGCATTCAGTCTGAACCGGGGTTTCCGAAACTCTCGCTAAGTCTTTGATTTAACTGGTGCTGCCGGACAGGATTGAACTGTCGACCTCTCCCTTACCAAGGGAGTGCTCTACCACTGAGCTACGGCAGCTCCGGGGCCGGTTCGAGCCGGCGGAGGCGCGGCGTCGGGATACACGAGGCCACGCCCCTTGGCAAGGCGGCGCGCTTCGGCCTTCAGGAGACCGGCAGCCGCGTGACGTTGCTGAGGCGCTTGGCGATCGGTGGCTGCGGCGGCAGCAGCAGGAACTGGCAGTAGAGCTCGCTCGCATAGCTGATGCCGAAGCGATACATACGGAAGAGATAGATGATGGCGATAGGCAGCAGCCCGAGCGTCACCCGCCAATCGGTTTCGGAAAAGGCGAGGCTGAGGAGGACGAGGGCCAGCAGCGCCGCCGCGAGGCCGCGATTGAGGCCATAGATGCCGTTGAAGCTGTCGATCTTCGCCGATTTGCCGTGGGCGATGACATCGGCATAGATCTGCCGCGAGATCGGCAGCCATTGCCGCGGGGTCATGCCGCGGATCGCGGGAATTTCCAGCCTGAGGCGCTGCCGGATCAGGTTTTCGAGGCTGTCGATCTGCTCGGACGACAGGAGGCGGTCCTTCGCCTGGATGACCCAGTTGACGGGCCGGCCGCCGCCGAGCCCCCAGATTCCGGCCTCGACAAGGTTGCCGAGCGCCGCCGCCAGATGACCCGCCGCGTAGGAGATGAGGAGGAAGAGGCCGAGCCCGCCGAGGCTGACCCCGTCATAGAAGAAGAGCTGGCGGAACTCCGGGAAGAAGAACAGCAGGCCGAAGACGAGCGTCGCCCCCGGCACGATGATTCCGGTCTGCTCGTGAAAGGAGAGGCTCTTGCTCATGCGGGCAACTCGATCACCGCGCATCGCCGACTCGCCGCCGCGGCAGAGTCTCGCGCATCATCAAGTGTACCACGGCGCCCGCGGGTGACGACAGCCCTTGCCGACGCTTCTTTGGAGAGCCCTCTTGCTCGGAGGAAGGAGACCGGTTTCGCGCGTGCTCGAGGTTGCGCAATCGCCGCGAGAGCGCGAGTATCCCGCGCCGCTTTGCGGCGCCACCCGTCGGAGATGGCTGGCATGACGAATAGGGTTGAGGCCGCATCCTTGGCCCCGGCGCGCCGATGACGGCGCTCACGGGGACTGCGCGCCCGGGACGGCTGCGCCGCCTCTGGGACGGCGACATCGCCTGGAGCTTCCGCCGCTCGCCCGTCACGGTCATCGCCGCTGTTGTCGCCGCGCTCTCCGTGCTGGGGGCGCTCGGCGCGCCCTGGATCGCGCCGCACGACACGATGGATCTGCGCACGCTCAACCTGCTCGACGCCTCGCTGCCGCCGGCCTGGCAGAGCGGCGGCGAATGGACCTATCTCCTCGGCACCGATACGCAAGGCCGCGACGTGCTCTCGACCATTCTCTTCGGGGCCCGCATCTCGATCCTCGTCGGCTTCTGCTCGGTCCTCTTCGCCCTCATCCTCGGCACCGGGCTCGGCCTCCTCAGCGGCTATCTCGGCGGCGTCGCCGACGCGATCATCATGCGCATCGCCGACATCCAGCTCTCCTTCCCGGCGATTCTGATCGCCCTCCTCCTCGACGGCGTCGCGCGCGCCATCCTGCCGCGCACGCTCCATGAGGATCTCGGCATCTACGTCCTCGTCCTGTCGATCGGCTTTTCCGGCTGGGTGCAGTTCGCGCGCACCGTGCGCGGCTCGACCATGGTCGAGAAGAACAAAGAATATGTGCAGGCGGCCCGCATCATCGGGCGCCATCCGCTCGCCATCATGCTGCAGCACATCCTTCCCAACGTCATGGGTCCCGTCCTCGTCATCACCACCATCTACCTCGCCCTCGCGATCATCACCGAGGCGACGCTCTCCTTCCTCGGCGTCGGCCTGCCGCCGACCCAGCCCTCGCTCGGCACGCTGATCCGCGTCGGCAACAACTATCTCTTCTCCGGCGAATGGTGGATCACGATCTTCCCCGGCTTGGCGCTGGTCATCATGGTTCTTTCGTTTAATCTGCTCGGCGATTGGCTGCGCGACGCGCTCAACCCCAAGCTGCGATGAGCGCGCGGTCCGGCGAGGCGATACCGGCTATTTCAGCCAAGTCCAATGATCGGTCACCCAGCCGAATGCGCCGCCCAGCACGATGAGGATGCCGCCGAGGCGCAGCACCGCCCACCAGGCCCCGCGCCCCATATTGGCGGCGGCGATCAGCCGGTCGAGCTTGTCGCTGATCTCGGCGAGATCGGCGCCGATATTGGCGACGCGTTCCTCCACCCTGGCGAGGCGATCGCGTTCTTCCGGCGTCATGCGCGGCTCCGTGTTGCGATTTCGGCAGTGTGGTACGGTTGCGCCGTGTTGTATCAAGCGGGCGGCGAAATACTACTTTCAGGAAAGCGCATCGCCGCGCGCTCCTGTGGGCGGGATATCGAGGGTTAGTCGGGAATGAAGGTCGGAAGGGAAATCGCGGCGTCAGAACGCTGGCGGGAAGCTGCTCCGGGCTACGTCGCCACTATCGACAGCCCCTATCACCGGCACCGTATCGAGGTGATCCGACGATTGCTGCCAGACCCGATCGGCAAAACCGTGATCGACTTCGGCTGTGGCCAGGGCGTTCTCTTGGTTGAGGCATTAGTGCGCGGCGCGGAAACCGCGATCGGCATAGACATCGATCCGACGATGGTCGCGGAGGCAGAAAAAATCAAAGAAGCGACCGTCCTTCATGGCGGCGTTGAACGGCTGTCTGAATGTCGCGCAGCCGATTGTATCATCGCCGCGAACGTCCTTGCCTATATGACTGACGCGGAGGAGCAGCAGTTCTATATCTGTGCGGC
>JAJPHB010000085.1 GCA_021325525.1 Alphaproteobacteria bacterium | reverse complement strand
GTCGTGCCGATCCACACCGCCGTCGCGGGCCGCGCCCGGCTCTACGTCTCGCGGCTGCGCGGCAATGAGGCGCTGAGGGCGGCTCTCGAAGGCGCGGCGCCGGACCCGCAGATTCACCGCATCCGTTGCAGCACGCTCACCGGCAACCTGCTGGTGGAGTTCGACCGGCGTCTCTCCGTCACCGAGGTGGCGGCGCGGATTCTCCGCCTCTCCAGCGGCGAAGCGCACGGCGCGGCGAGTCCACCGCGCGCGGCCGCGCCGCCGTGGCATCACCTCTCGGCGGGCAAGGTCCTGCGGGAATTGGGCTCGAGCCGAGAGGGGCTGAGCGAGGTCGCTGCCGCCCGGCGCCGTGAGGAGCACGGCGACAACACGCTGCCGGCCGCGCCCAGCCCCTCGCCGATCGGCATGCTGCTGGAGCAGTTTCGGAGCCTTCCCATCGTTCTGCTCGTGGGCGCGGCGGTCCTCTCGGTCGCAACGGGGGGCGTCGCCGACGCGCTTGCGATCCTCGCCGTCGTCGGCCTCAACGCCGCGATCGGCTTTGCCACCGAGAGCCGCACGAACCGCATCATCGGCAGTCTGTCGCTGCCCTTCCAGCCCAGCGTTCCCGTTTATCGGGAGGGCATCGCGCGGGCGGTCGCGACCGCGGCCATCGTCCCGGGCGATGTCATGGTGCTGCGGCCGGGCGTCATCGTCGCCGCCGATGGGCGGATGTTGAGCGCCGACGCTTTGTCGATCGACGAATCGATGCTCACCGGAGAGAGCCTGCCCGTCGAAAAGGACCCAGCGCCGGTCGCGCGCGATTGCCCCTTGGCCGAGCGAACCAGCATGGTCTATCGCGGCAGCGCCGTCGTGGGCGGCAGCGGGCTCGCCGTCGCGGTCGCGACCGGGCGGCACAGCGAAGCCGGGAAGATCCAGGCGCTGGTCGGCGCAACCGATCCGCCGAAAACGCCGATGCAGCAGCAGCTCGACACGCTCGGACGGCAGCTCGTCCTGCTGTCCGGCGCGGTCTGCGGCGTCGTCTTTCTCCTCGGGCTCATGCGTGGGCAGCGCTTCCTCGCAATGCTCAAATCCTCGATCGCCTTGGCGGTCGCCGCCATCCCCGAGGGCTTGCCGACAGTGGGTACGGCGGCGTTGGCGCTCGGCATCGACAAGATGCGCCGGCAGCAAGTGCTGGTGCGCCGGTTGCGCGCAGTCGAGACGCTCGCCACCGTCGATGTCATCGCCTTCGACAAGACGGGAACCCTGACCGAGAACCGGATGTCGGTCGCGGCGATCGCCTGCGGCGGCGAACGGCTCGCTGTCCTCGAAGGACAACACGGCAATCCGGCGCCCGGGAAGGCGGGAGCATTGGCGCGGCTTCTTCAAGTCGCGATCCTCTGCAACGAGGCGACCGTCGAGACCGTCCTCGACAGAGAGCGCATTGCCGGCAGCCCGACGGAGACGGCTCTCCTGCGCTTCGCGCGCGATCTCGGCCTCGACCCCGCCGCGCTGCGCCGCAGCTTCCCGACCGAGGCGATGGGTTACCGCTCGGCGGGGCGGCTCTATATGGTCAGTCTCCACCACGGGGAGAAGGGAACCTGGCTGCTCGCCAGCAAAGGCAGTCCCGAGGCGGTGCTGGCGCGCTGCGCTTGGCAGCAGCGCGGCGGCCGGCGACGGCGTCTCACCCTCAAATCGAGGGCGGCGATCCTCGCCGAGAATCAGAAGATGGCGCGCGCCGGGCTGCGCGTGCTCGGCCTTGCCTACGCCGAACGCGGCAAGAATGGCGCCACGGCGCAAAGCATGGAGGGGCAGGATTTCGTCTGGCTCGGCATCGTCGGCCTCGCCGATCCGGCGCGACAGGGTGCCGCCGATGTGCTGTCCCGCTTCCGCCGCGCCGGCATCCGCACCATCATCCTGACCGGCGACCAGGCGCCGACCGCATCCGCCTTGGCGCGCGGCCTCGGCCTCGGCGCGGACGTGCCCATGGAGACGCGCGACATTCATGCGCTGCGCATGCCGGGCGAGCAGACGCTGGACGAGATCGTGCGCGATGCCGGCGTCTTCGCGCGCGCGACGCCGGAGGACAAGCTGCGCATCGTGCAGGCGCTGCAGCGCTCGGGCAGAATCGTCGCGGTGGCCGGCGACGGCATCAACGACAGCCCCGCTTTGCGCGCCGCCAATATCGGGATCGTCATGGGGCGCAGCGGCACCGACGCTGCGCGCGAGATCGCCGATATGGTGCTTGCCAGCGACGATCTGGCGGCGCTGACCGAGGCACTCGCCCTCGGCCGGACGACCTATGCCAATATCCGCAAATCCATCCATTTCCTGCTCGCCACCAATCTCAGCGAGATCCTCGTCATGCTGGTGGCGACGGCTCTCGGCTTCGGCTCGATCTTGTCACCGATGCAGCTTCTGTGGATCAACCTCGTCTCGGACGTGCTGCCGGCGCTCGGCCTCGCGCTGGAGCCGGCCGAGAGCGGAGTCCTCGAACAAGCGCCGCGGCGAGCCGACGAGCCGATTCTGGGCGTCGAGGAAATGATCGCGCTCGGATGCGAGGGGACGACGATCGCCGCCGGAACCATTCTCGCCTACGCCCTGGCCATGGCCCGCCATGGCGATGCGGCGCGCGCCAGCACCCTCTCCTTCAGCAGCTTGGTCGGCGCGCAGCTCCTCCACGCCTTGACGTCGCGCTCGCCCCATGCCGGGCCGTTCTCGGGCGAAGCTCTGCCGCCCAACCGCGCGCTTGCGGCGGCGCTCATCGGATCGGCGAGCCTGCAGCTCGCCCTTCTGCTGGTACCGCGGCTGCGCCGCCTGATGGGGCTGGCGCCGCTCGATCTCGGCGACGCCGTGCTCGGCCTGCTCGGCGCCGCTCTTCCCTATGCCGCGAACGAAGCGACGAAGATTCTCTCACCCGCTCCGGCGTGAGCCGGATTCCTGACGACTGCAGCAGGCCGCACGAGCTCTGATGAAGTCGACGAAATCCTCGACTTCGGCGATACGTCGGCGAGCAACGCCTCTATCTTCTCGATCAGTGTCTCTCTTTGGCTGGCCATGCCGCCTCCGCCACATCCGGGAATAGAATACTCGACATGCCGACCATTGGGTAACAGTGACCAATTGGCTGTCAATCAGCAGTCCTACGCCACCTCGAACAGCCCCGCTGCGCCCATGCCGCCGCCGATGCACATGGTGACGACGACGTGGCGGACGCCGCGGCGCTTGCCTTCGATGAGGGCGTGGCCGACGAGGCGGGCGGCGCTCATGCCGTAAGGGTGGCCGATCGAGATGGCGCCGCCATCGACGTTGAAGCGCTCCATCGGGATGCCGAGGCGGTCGCGGCAATAGACGGTCTGGACGGCGAAGGCCTCGTTCAGCTCCCAGAGGCCGATATCGTCGATCGCGAGACCGTGGCGCTCCAGCAGCTTCGGCACGGCGAAGACGGGCCCGATCCCCATCTCGTCGGGCTCGCAGCCGGCAACGACGAGGCCGCGATAGATGCCGAGCGGATCGAGGCCGCGCTTCTCGGCAAGATTCGCGTCCATGACGACGCAGGCCGAGGCGCCGTCCGAGAACTGGCTCGCATTGCCGGCGGTGATGTGGCCGTCCTCGCCCGTCACCGGCTTGAGGCGCATGAGGTCGGCGAGCGTCGTCCCCGGCCGGTTGCCCTCGTCTTGCGTCAGCGTCACCTCCTCGGTCCAGCTCTTGCCCGTCTCCTTGTCGGTGACGAGCTTCGTCGTCGGCAGCGGCACGATCTCGGCATCGAAGCGGCCTTCGCGCTGCGCCGCCGCGGTGCGCTGCTGGCTTGCGAGCGCGTATTCATCCTGCGCTTCGCGCGTCACCTGGTAGCGCTTCGCGACGTTCTCGGCCGTCTCCAGCATCGACATCCAGACCTCGGGCTTGTGCGCCTTGATCCAGGGCTCGTCATACATGCCGGCCTTGTTCATCGTATTGTGGGTGAGGCTGATCGATTCGACGCCGCCGGCTACGGCGACCGGCACGCGGTCGACGATGACGCGCTGCGCCGCGATGCTGACCGCCATCAGCCCCGAGCTGCAGAAGCGGTTGACCGTCTCGCCGCTGACCGTCACCGGCAGCCCGGCGCGAAGCGCCGCGACGCGCGCCACGTTCCAGCCGGTCGCGCCTTCGGGAAAGCCGCAGCCGATGATCACGTCCTCGACCTCGCCGGGATCGAGCCTGGCGCGCTGGACGGCGTGCTTCACGACATGGCCCGCCAGGGTCGCGCCATGAGTGATGTTGAAGGCGCCCTTGAAGGCCTTGCCGATCGGCGTGCGGGCGGTCGAGACGATGACGGCGTCGGGCATTGTGATCTCGGAAATGGATGAGCCTCAGCGGCAGAGTAGCCGGACGGGCCGCCGCGTCAATGCGAGCGCATGATCCGAACATTCCCTCTTCCGTTTACGGGAGAGGGTTTTTGCTGGGCATTGGCGTCGCTCTGCCCCCCTCGCCTACCTTTCATTTCGCCGGTTCGACGGGTTATGCTCGCTTCTCGTCAACGATAAGCCCGAGGAGACAGAGCATGGCGATCAAGCGTTTCGAGACCGGGACCCGCCTCAGCCAGGCGGTGGTGCATGGCGACACCGTCTATCTGGCGGGCGTCGTTCCGGACGACTACTCGCTCGATGCCAAAGGCCAGACGGAGCAGATCCTGGCGAAGATCGACCGCCTTCTCGCCCAATGCGGTACCGACAAGACGAAGATGCTGTCCGCGACTATCTGGCTCACCGATATGCGCGACTTCGCCGACATGAACTCGGTCTGGGACAAATGGGTCCCGCAAGGCTGCGCGCCCGCCCGCGCCTGCGTCGAGAGCCGCCTCGCGGTGCCGACCATCAAGGTCGAGATCCGCGTCACGGCGGCTTTGTGAGCGCGGCAGAGGCATTGTCGCGATGAGCGGCGCGGGCGAGCGGCACGCGGTCATTCTGGGTGCCGGAGTCATCGGCGTCACCACGGCCTATTACCTCGCCAAGGATGGCTATCGCGTGACGGTCATCGACCGCCAGGCGGCGCCGGCCGCGGAGACGAGCTTCGCCAATGCGGGGCTCGTCGCGCCCGGCCACGCCTTGACCTGGGCCTCGCCGCGCGCGCCGAAGATTCTGTGGAAATCGCTCTTCAGCGCCGATCAGGCGCTCCGCCTCAAGCTGCGCGCCGATCCGCGCATGTGGATCTGGTGCCTCAAATTCCTCAGGAACTGCAACGCCGAGAGCGCCCGGCGCAACACGACGCGCAAGCTCGCCCTCTGCCGCTATTCGCAGCAGGAACTGCAGGCACTCACGGCCGAGACGGGGCTCGACTACGACCGGCAGGAAGGCGGCCTCCTCTATATCCACCGCAATCCGGCCTCGCTCGAGGCGGCGATTCGCAACATGGCGATCCTCAAGGAGAACGGGCTGCCGCTCGAAGTCATCGATCCCGCCGCCTGCGCGCGCATCGAGCCGGCGCTCGAAGCCGCGTTGGGCAAGATCGCCGGCGGCATCTATTGCCCGACGGATGAGAGCGGCGATTGCCACCTCTTCACGCTCCGCCTTGCCGAGCGCTGCACCGCCATGGGCGTTACCTTCCGCTTCGGGACGGAGGCGACGGGCTTCGTCGCGAGCGATGCCGCGGTCGAGCAGGTCGTGACCGATCGGGGCACCATCGCCGGCGATCTCTTCGTGCTCGCTCTCGGGAGCTACTCGCCCATCCTCGGGCGCAAGCTCGGCCTCGACCTGCCGGTCTATCCGGTGAAGGGTTATTCGGCGACGGTCCCCGTCGACGGCCACAACGGCGCACCCCGGCTCGGCGGCGTCGACGACACGAATCTCGTCGCCTGGGCGCGGATGGGCGACCGCCTTCGCCTCACGGCAACGGCGGAGTTCACCGGCTACGAAACGACGCACCGTCCCGAGGATTTCCGCGCGATGCTGGCAACCGCGCGCGACCTCTTCCCGGATGGCGGCGACTACGAGCGGGCGAGCTACTGGGCGTGCCTCAGGCCGATGACGCCGGAGGGAACGCCGATCTTCGGCACCGGCCGGCAGAAGAACCTCTTCCTCAACACCGGCCACGGCCATATGGGATGGACGATGGCCTGCGGCTCCGGCCGCATCGCCGCGGACCTCATCGCCGGGCGCAAGCCGGAGATCGACCTCGCCGGGATGATCTACGCCGCGTGAGGCGGCTGAACCTCAGACGCGCACCGTGTCGCGCCCCCAGGCGGCGCTGATCCAGGACTGAACCGTGTGCGGATCGTTGAGGAAGCGGATTCCCGCCTGCCCCTCGCGCTGCCAGACGATGCGACTCGGAAAGAGGCCGACGCCGTCGATGTCGAGAATGAAATTGTCCTGCTCGGCGATGCGACGCTCCATCATGAGCCGTGCGCCGCTCGCCGAGATGTCCTTGATGACGCAATCGACGACGTCGTCGTTTTGATGCAGCGACCCGGAATGCAAGAGCGGAGCCCGTTCGTGGCGCCGCCTTTCAGCGCCGGCACCCGCTTTCCCGTCTTCGCCATTCTGCATGGCGCCACCCCCGCGACAGCTCGACCGCGCCCGATCATCTTCCGGGCAATTTCTTGACTGACCGTTAACGAGTCTGAAGGTGCGGGCTCCCCGAACGCTGTGTGCCGCCACAATTATGACACATGACAAGATGATGTACAGCGC
>JAJPHB010000047.1 GCA_021325525.1 Alphaproteobacteria bacterium | reverse complement strand
ATCAACGAGGCCGTGTGCGAGGGCTGCGGCGATTGCTCGACGGCGTCGAACTGCCTCTCGGTCGTGCCGGTCGAGACCGAGTTCGGCCGCAAGCGCGCCATCGACCAATCGAGCTGCAACAAGGACTATTCCTGCGTCAATGGCTTCTGCCCGAGCTTCGTCACGGTCCATGGCGGCAGCCTCAAGAAGCCCGAGCGCGTCAAGGCCGATGCTACGGCCTTCGCGGAGCTGCCGGAGCCGGCGCTTCCGGCGATCGGCGAGCCTTACGGCATTCTCGTCACCGGCGTCGGCGGCACGGGCGTCGTCACCATCGGCGCGCTCCTCGGCATGGCGGCGCATCTCGAAGGGAAGGGCGTCTCCGTCCTCGACATGACCGGGCTCGCGCAGAAGGGCGGCGCCGTCTTCAGCCATATCCGCATCGCGAGCCGCCCCGAGGACATCCACGCCGTCCGCATCGCCGCCGGCGACGCCGACCTCCTCATCGGCTGCGACAGCGTCGTCGCGGCAAGCCCCGAGGGGCTGACGAAGCTGCGGCGCGGCAAGACGCGGGCGGTCGTCAACGAGCACGAGACGATCACCGGCGCCTTCACCCGCGATCCCGATTTTCCCTTCCCGGCGAGCGACCTTCGCCGCCAGATCACCGAAGCGGTCGGCGAGGACGCCGCCGATTTCATCGAGGCGACGCGCATCGCGACGGCGCTCCTCGGCGATTCGATCGCGACCAACCTCTTCACTCTGGGCTATGCCTACCAGAAAGGGCTGGTGCCGGTCTCCGCAGAGGCCATCCTCCGCGCCATCGAGCTGAACGGCGTCGCCGTCGCCTTCAACAAGGACGCCTTCCTCTGGGGCCGACGGGCCGCCCATCGTCGCGCCGAGGTCGAGCGCGCCGCGGCGGCGCCGCTGACCGCGCCGCGGCCGCTGGCGAGGACGCTCGACGACATCGTGGCGCGCCGCGTCGCCTTCCTCACGCAGTACCAGGACGCCGCCTATGCCGCGCGCTACGAGGCGCTCGTCCGCCGCGCCGCGGCGGCGGAGCGGGATAAGGCGAAGGGCCGCAGCGGCCTCGCGGAGGCGGTGGCGCGCGGGTTCTTCAAGCTCATGGCCTATAAGGACGAGTACGAGGTGGCGCGGCTCTACACCGACGGCGCGTTCCTCGCGGCCGTGCGCCAGCAATTCGCCGGCGATTTCACCCTGCAATTCCATTTGGCGCCGCCCCTCACAGCCGAACGGGACGCCACGACGGGGCATTTGAAGAAGCGCGCCTATGGGCCCTGGATGATGTCAGCCTTCCGCCTCCTCGCGAAGCTGCGGCGGCTGCGCGGCACGCCCTTCGATATCTTCGGCTACAGCGAGGAGCGGCGCACCGAGCGGCGGCTCATCGGCCAATACGAGGCGCTCATCGACGAAGTCTTGACCCGCCTCGACAGCGGCAACCATGCGCTCGCCGTGGCGCTCGCCGCCATTCCCGAGAAGATCCGCGGCTTCGGCCATGTGAAGGCGGCGAACCTCGCCGCCGCCAAGGCGCGCGAGGCCGAGCTCCTGAAGCTTTTCCGCGCTCCCGCGCCCACTCCGGCCATCGCCGCGGAGTAGCCGACGTTCATACCAGTCTCGGCCGCCATGGCCGGGCTTGGCCCGTCGATCGCATGAATGGTCCCTGCGGAGAGGCGTGGGTGCCCGGAACAAGCCGGGCACGACAGTTGAGATGAACCGCGATCAGGCGGGGCGGGCGTAGAGATCATCCCAGTCCGGGTTGTCGGCGGGGATGAGGCGGACCTTCCAGGCGCGCGGCCAATGCTTCATGTTCTTCTCGCGTTGGATCGCCATTCGGATGTCCTCGTGCCGCTCGGTATAGACGGGGCGTTTGAGACCATATTTCTTTGTGAAGCCGTCGATGACGCCCTCCCGACGCTCCCACGCGCGCCGGCGATATCACTCGTAACGCCGATATAGAGCGTGCCGTTCGGGCGGTTTGTCATGATGTAGACCCACCCGCCTTTCATTGAATCAGCCCATTCGCACCTTGATCGTCATGGCCGGGCTTGTCCCGGCCATCCGCCGCGCTTCGGAGACTGCGGGCCGTCATGGCCGGGACTCGGCCTTCGGCCGGTCCGGCCATGACGGTTGAACGATATGGATGCATGTCCAACGCGCCTCACCGCGGCGCGATGACGCCGATCTCGGCGAGCTTCGCGAGGCGCGGCGTCAGGCTCGTCAATATCTCCGAGAATGCCGCGTCATGGGCCGCGCGCTCTTTCTTGCGGCGCAGCCACGCGCCGCGCCGTTGCGCATAGTCCCAGGCCCAGCCTGCGGCGCCCTCGCGCCCGGCCTCGGCCACGGCGAGAAGAACCAGCGCCTCGTCGCGCAGCAAGGGCGCCGGAATGCCGAGCGCCGGCGCCATCGGCAGGAGCAACGCGGCGTCCTCGACCGATTCGGCGAGGAGATGGCGGTTGAGGCGAAGCGGGATCGTCCAGTCGCGCGGCGCCTCGGTCACCGGCGCCGCAGGCCCCGCGAAGGGCACGATCTGGTTGCCGATCGCCAGCATCTGGATGGCCTGCGCGATCGCCTCGGAGGGGAAGGCCGCGAGCTCCGGGCGCTGCCGCAGCGCCGCGATCGTTGCGGCGCCACTGGCGAGAGCGCGCTGCAGCGCCGAAAAGAGCGGGCTGTCGAGCGCCATCGCCTCGCCGCCCGGCAGCGGGAGGGCGCGGCTCATCTCCGGGAAAGGCACGCGGCTCCCGAAAGCGAAATCCGCGAGCCGATCCGCGACGGCTTTCGCCGAAGGCCGCGGCGCCGCGCCTTTGACGAAGACGTCGCGGCGGAAGAAGGTGTTGTTGGCGTAGTCGCGGTGGAGCTCGGCGCGGAGGCGGTCCGTCTCCTTGAGGAGCGCCGCGGCGAATTCGGCGCGGACCGAGGGTCGGGCGTAATTGTGCTGGAGATCGGCGCTGCCGGCGAAAGCGAGGCCGGCGCGCGCCATCTGCGCCGCCACCGCCGAGAAGGGCAGCGGCGACCAGTGCGGCGAATAAATCTCATGGGCGACATAGCGGATGTCCTTGCCCGCCATCTCTTCGAGGACGCCGGCCGCGGTCGGATTCTGCTGGAAGAAGGCGGCGCCCTTCTGCCGCAGCTCCTTCAGATGGCGGAGCGTTGCGCGGATGCTCTCGATGGGGTCGCCCGGCATGTCGCGCGTGTAGTCGAGGAAGAATTGGCGAAGCGGCGCCACCGCAGCCCAGCCGGGATAGGCGTTGTAGCCGGCATAGAGAAGGCCGCCCGGCTCGAGGCGCTCGCGCACGATGTCGATGACGGCCTCGCGCGCCGCCTCGCTGATCCAGGCATAGACGCCGTGCATGCCGATATAGTGGCAGCGCGGCAAGTCGAGGCGCCGCCACGCCTCGAAGCTGCCCTCGATGAGACGCACATTCGCGACGCCGCCGGCCGCGGCAAGCGCCGTGCCTGCGGCCACATGGCCCGGATTGAGGTCGACGCCGAGAAAGCGGCTCTCGGGGTAGACCGACGCGAGCAGAATGATGGTGAAGCCGTCGCCGCAGCCGAGATCGAGATAGGTGAAGGGGGAGCCGCGCGGCACCGGCGGCGGCAGGCCGCCCAGCGCCGCCACGTAATCGAGATGGATCGGCGCCTGGTAGGAGTAGAAGCCGGAGGGGTAGAGGATGTCGAGCTTGTCGGGCATCGGGAAAGAATGCGCTTATATTAACCCTCTCCCCGGCAGGGAGAGGGCAGGGTGAGGGAGCTTCGCGTCGGTACTGCGCTCACGCTGGGGCTATCGAGCTCTTCCGCCGGGTCTTCAGATCGTATCGCAAACCCGAGCCCTTTCCCCCGCAAGCGAAGCGCACACCGAAAGGGAAGGCTCGCCACCGCTCCGGGCGGCCGGTATCATAGCAAGAATCGCAGCGCGAAAGCGCTTTCGGCGCGCATCGGAGAGGAAGATGACCGAGACCCTGCACCATTTCATCGCCGGCAAGATCGTGGAGGGGCGAAGCGGTCGTTTCGGCGACGTCTTCAACCCGGCGACGGGCGAGGTGGCGCGGCGAGTCGCCTTCGCCGATGCCGGCGAGATCGATGCGGCCGTGGCCGCGGCGGCCGCGGCTTTCCCCGCCTGGTCGGCGACGCCGGCGCTGACGCGCGCCCGCATTCTCTTCCGCTTCCGCGAGCTCCTCGAGCGCGACGCCGACGAATTCGCGGCGCTCATCACCGCCGAGCACGGCAAGGTGCTCTCCGATGCGCGCGGCGAGATCACCCGCGGCGTCGAGGTCGTCGAATTCGCCTGCGGCATTCCGCAGCTCCTCAAGGGCGAGATGAGCGAGCAGATCGGCCGCGGCATCGACAATTGGTCGGTGCGTCAGCCATTGGGCGTCTGCGCCGGCATCACGCCGTTCAATTTCCCGGCGATGGTGCCGATGTGGATGTTCCCGGTGGCGCTCGCCTGCGGCAATTGCTTCATCCTGAAGCCGTCGGAGCGCGACCCGTCGGCCGGGCTGAAGCTCGCGCAATTGCTGAAGGAGGCGGGCCTGCCCGACGGCGTCTTCAACGTCGTCAACGGCGACAAGGCCGCGGTCGACGCGATCCTCCACCATCCCGGCATCGCCGCGGTCAGCTTCGTCGGCTCGACGGCAATCGCCGAATACATCTACACGACGGGCGCCGCCGCCGGGAAGCGCGTGCAGGCGCTGGGCGGCGCCAAGAACCACATGGTCGTGATGCCCGACGCCGATCTCGACCAGGCGACGGACGCCCTCATGGGCGCCGCCTATGGCGCCGCTGGCGAGCGTTGCATGGCGGTCTCGGTCGCCGTCGCCGTCGGCAAGGTCGCCGACAAGCTGATCGACCGCCTGACGCCGCGCATCCGCGCCCTCAAGATCGGGCCCGGCACCGATCCCGAGGCGGAGATGGGGCCGCTGGTGACGCGCCAGCATCTCGAGAAGGTGCGCTCCTATGTCGATCAAGGCGTGAAGGAAGGCGCGAAGCTCGTCGTCGACGGCCGCGGGTTGAAGCTCCAGGGCTACGAGAAGGGGTTCTTCCTCGGCGGCTGCCTCTTCGACGAAGTGACGCCCGAGATGACGATATACAAGGAGGAAATCTTCGGGCCCGTCCTCTCGGTCGTGCGTGCGCCCGATTACGACTACGCGACGAAGATCATCAACGAGCACGCCTATGGCAATGGCACGGCGATCTTTACGCGTGACGGCGATGCGGCGCGGGACTTCGCGAGCCGCATCCAGATCGGCATGGTCGGCATCAACGTGCCGATCCCGGTGCCGATGGCCTTCCACAGCTTCGGCGGCTGGAAGCGCTCGCTCTTCGGCGACCATTTCATGTACGGGCCCGAAGGCGTCCGCTTCTTCACCCGCATGAAGACCATCATGTCGCGCTGGCCGACGGGCATCCGCGCCGGCGCTGAATACGTCATGCCGACGATGAAGTAGCGATCTTGCAGCGACGCGGTAGCGACCCCTCTCCCTTCGGGGAGAGGATGGGCGAGGGGGTGCTTCCACGAGCACGGCGCTGCGGGCCGAAGCTCCCCGCCACCCTCCTGCCACTGCGCGGCGGGCACCTTCCTCTGCGCGCTGGGGCGAGGGGATGATGGCGCATGGGCAATTCCAACTCCTCGGCACTCGGCGCTTCCTGCCGCTCTTCGTCACCCAGTTCTGCGGCGCCCTCAACGACAATTTCTTCAAGAACGCCCTCGTCATTCTCGTGACCTACGGCTTGGCGGCCGCTATCGGCGCCAACGGCCAGATTCTGGTGACCCTCGCCTCGGGCCTCTTCATCCTTCCTTTCTTCCTCTTCTCCGCCACGGCGGGGCGGCTCGCCGACAAGCTCGAGAAGCAGCGCCTCATTCTCGCGATCAAGGCGGCCGAGATCGCGATCATGGGCATCGCGTCCTGGGGCTTCGCGACCGGCAGCGTCGCGCTGCTGATGACCGTCCTCTTCCTGATGGGCGTTCACTCGACCTTCTTCGGTCCGCTCAAATACGGCATCCTGCCGGCGCATCTGGCGCAGAGGGAGCTGCTCGGCGGCAACGCGCTCATCGAGGCCGGAACCTTCCTTGCCATCCTCATCGGCACGATCGCGGGCGGCCTCTTGATCCGCACAGCGGCGGGGGTCGCCATCGTGTCGGTTGCGATCATCACGATTGCCGCTGCCGGCTTCCTCGCCGCCCTCTTCATTCCGCGCGCGGCGCCGCCGGCGCCCGGCTTGCGCCTTCACTGGAACATTCTCGCCGACACGGCCGAGCTCGTGCGCGAGGCGCGGCAGCATCGGGATCTGTGGCTCGCGATCCTCGGCATCTCGTGGTTCTGGCTGGTCGGCGCCACCTTCCTCTCGCAATTCCCGAACTTCGCCAAGGACGTGATCGGCGGCGACGAGCATGTCGTGACGCTGTTCCTCACCGCCTTCACGATCGGCATCGCCCTCGGCTCGCTTCTCTGCAACCGGCTGCTCAAAGGCGAGGTCAGCGCGCGCTTCGTGCCGCTGGGCGCCCTCGGCATCAGCCTCTTCACCATCGATCTCGTCAATGCGAGCGCCCGGGTGTCGCCTGCCGGCGGCGCGCTGATCGGATTTTGGGCGTTTCTCGGAACCTTCACCGGCGCGCGCATCACGGCCGACCTCATCCTCGTCGCGCTCTGCGGCGGTCTCTTCATCGTGCCGCTCTACACCTTGCTGCAGGCGCGGAGCGACGAGCGCCATCGCTCGCGCATCATCGCCGCCAACAACATCCTCAACGCGCTTTTCATGGTGGCGGCGGCCGTGGCGACGATGGCCCTCCTCGCGGCGCATGTCGCCGTGCCCGGGGTCTTCCTCATCGTCGCCATCGCCAATCTCGCGGTCGCCCTCTGGATCTGCAAGCTGCTGCCGGGAACGGTGCCGAAGGCGGCGCTGGCGGCGCTGCTGCGCCTCGTTTATCGCGTCGAGGTGAAGGGCGCCGAGAATTATCGCAAGGCGGGTCCCCGGGCGGTGCTCGTCGCCAACCACGTCTCTTTCCTCGATGGTCCGCTGCTCGGGGCATTCCTGCCGGGCCGGCCGATCTTTCCGGTCAACACTGCCATCGCGCGGCTGTGGTGGGCGCGGCCGCTCCTCGCGTTCGGCGACACGGTGACGCTCGACCCGACCAACCCGCTCGCCGCCAAGGCGCTCATCAAGGCGGTGCAGGGCGGGCGCAAATGCGTCATCTTCCCCGAGGGCCGCATCACCGTCACCGGCGCCCTCATGAAGATCTATGAAGGCCCGGGCATGATCGCCGACAAGGCCGATGCGCCGATCGTTCCCATCCGCATCGACGGCGCGCAATACACGCCCTTCTCGCGCCTCAAGGGCAAGCTGCGGCGGCGGCGCTTCCCGCGCATCACCATCACCATTCTCGAGCCGCGACGGATCGCCGTCGACGCGGCGCTGCGCGGACGCGCGCGGCGGCGGGTGATCGGCCGGCGCCTCTACGATGTGATGGTCGAGCTCATCTTCGCGACGGCGGATTACCGGCAGACCCTCTTCGCGGCGCTGCTCGACGCGCGGCACGTTCATGGCGGCAACAGGGCGATCGTCGAGGATACGGCGCGCGAGCCCATCTCCTATGATCGCCTCGTCGCCGGCAGCTTCGCGCTGGGACGGCGTATCCTGCCGCTCGCGGCGCGCGGCGAGCGCGTCGGCGTCTTGCTGCCGAACTCGATCGGCCTCGCCGTCGCCTTCTTCGCGCTGCAGGCGACGGGACGGGTCCCGGCGCTTCTCAATTTCTCGGGCGGCGCCGGCGGCATGCTGGCGGCGTGCCGCGCGGCGCGGCTCGCGGTGGTGCTGACCTCGCGGCGCTTCATCGCGGCGGCGAAGCTCGACGGCGCCGTCGCCGCCCTCGCCGAGAAGCTCCGGATCATCTATCTCGAGGATATCCGCGAGGACCTCGGCCTTGCTGATCGCCTCTACGGCGCCATCGCGTCGCGCTTTGCGCGAAGAGCGCATCGCCGCCTTGCCGGCGCGGCGCCGGGCGATCCTGCCGTCGTGCTCTTCACCTCGGGCTCGGAGGGAACGCCGAAAGGCGTCGTCCTCAGCCACGCCAATATCCTCGCGAACCGACACCAGCTCGGCGCCGTCGTCGATTTCAACCCGACGGACGCCGTCTTCAACGCGCTGCCGCTCTTCCACGCCTTCGGCCTCACGGGCGGGCTGCTCCTGCCGGTGCTGACCGGGGTCAAGACCTTTCTCTATCCGACGCCTCTCCACTATCGGATCGTTCCGGAGCTCGTCTACGACAGCAATGCCACGATCGTCTTCGGCACCGACACCTTCCTCACCGGCTATGCCCGCGTTGCCAACGCCTACGATTTCCACAGCGTGCGCTACGTCTTCGCCGGCGCCGAGAAGGTGCGCGATGAGACGCGGCGGAGCTGGTCCGAGAAATTCGGCCTGCGCATTCTCGAAGGCTATGGCCTCACCGAGACGGCGCCCGTCATCGCCACCAATACGCCGATGCATTTCCGCGCCGGCACCGTCGGGCGGCCGCTGCCCGGCCTTCGGCTCCGCATCGATCCGGTGCCCGGCATCGATGTCGGCGGGCGCCTCAGCGTTGCCGGCCCCAATGTCATGCTGGGCTATCTGCGGGTCGAAGCGCCGGGCGTGCTCGAAGCGCCGCCCGGCGGCTGGTTCGATACCGGGGACATCGTCGAATGCGATGACGAGGGCTACCTCGCGATCAAGGGGCGGGCGAAGCGCTTTGCCAAGATCGCCGGCGAGATGGTCTCGCTCGCCGCCGTCGAGGAGCTGGCGGCGCGCTGCTGGCCGGAGGCTCATCACGCCGCCCTGGCGCTGCCCGATGCGCGGCGCGGCGAGCAGGCCGTCCTCGTCACCGACCATGCCGAGGCGACGCGCGAAGCGCTGCTCGGCGCCGCGCGCGAGGCGGGTCTCAGCGAGCTTTTCGTGCCGAAGATCGTGCTCTCGCTGCCGCGCCTTCCGCTCCTTGCCACCGGCAAGACCGATTATCCCGCCCTCGCCGAGCGGGTGCGCGCCCGCCTCGCCGACGCCAGCGCACCCGCCGCCGAATAGCCGCGGGGGCAGCCCGGAACGACGCTTGGGACGCCTTGTTCTGCAAGCAGAGGGGCGGCTGCAGCGGAGCGTCACATGGTGGATACCAGCGTCAAGAAGATCGATTCCGGGAACTCGCCGAAAGGCGGCGCGGGCCAGAAATATCTCGCCGCCGGAAAGAACCTCTCGATGCGGCTCTGGGAGAAGGAGCCGCCGCAGGAGAAGGCGACGGTCCGGCGCGATTACGAGACGGTCGGGTTCGTCGTCGAAGGTCGCGCCGAGCTCACCCTCGAAGGCCAGGTCGTCAAGCTCGAGAAGGGAAACTCCTGGGTCGTGCCGAAGGGCGCGGCGCATTCCTACCGCATCCTCGAGCCGTTCACGGCGGTCGAGGCAACGTCGCCGCCGGCGGAGTTCCACGGCCGCGAGGATTGAGGAGGGCGATGCGGCAACGGCGCGCTCCTCGCCGCGTGACCGCGTCGCTTCGCCGAAACTTGAGGATGGGTGGACCTCGTCGAACGGCAGCGCCGGGCCGACGCGGCTCGGCTATTCCGCCGCCTTTGCCTCCGAGAAGTCCGGAATCATGCCGAGGGCGCGCTTATAGAGATCGAGCAGCGTCTCCTGCTCGTCGAGATCGTCCTTGTCCATTTTGCGGATGCGGATGATCTGTCGCATGATCTTGGTGTCGAAGCCGGTGCCCTTCGCCTCGGCATAGACCTCCTTGATGTCTTCGGCGAGCGCGCGCTTTTCCTCTTCGAGCCGCTCGATGCGCTCGATGAAGGATTTCAGCCGTTCCCCCGCGATGCCGCCCACGTCAGCCATGTGCTCGCCCTCGATGATGTCGGATGCCGGCGCCGCAACGGGCCGCCGTCAACGGACCTTATCGAGGCGGTCGGCGCGAGGCAAGGCGCAGGCGCGGCATCGCCTGTGAGCAGTCAGTGCGGCTGGCGCACCGCGTTGAGGAGGCGCTCCACCGTGTTCGTGGTCGAGGAGCCGCTGTTCTGGCTGCGGCGGAACTCGGCCTGGAGCTCAGCCGCGCGCTGGGCATGTGCGATGCAGGCCGATTCATTGCCTCTGTGCTGCGCCTCGCCGGCGGCGTCGAGCTCGGCGACGGCCGGCCGGTTGTTCATCGAGATGGTCGGCCGCACCTGCTGAATGGCGCTCTTGCAATTGGCGAAGGCCGGCGCCGCGGCCACGATGCCGATCGCCAGAACGATCACTCCCACGCTCCTCCGCATCATCGATCCTCCATCGCATTCCGCAGCGGCCCGCGCCGCCGCGGGTTCGGGGCCTCTCGGCAGGCAAACATCGCGACGGCGGCGAATGTCGCCGCGGCGGTGAGCAAGCCCGCCAGTGCCCGGCAAGCGCGGATGCGTTAGGCTCGTCGGCAAAGCCGTATTGGACGCGGCGCTGTAAAGGGAGGCCATGATGAAGGGGGTCGTGTTTCTCGGCGAGCGGAAGCTGGAGCTGCGCGAATTTCCCGATCCCGTTCCGGGTCCGGGCGAGGTCGTGATCGAGATCAAGGCCTCCGGCATGTGCGGCAGCGACCTCAAATTCTACCGCGCCGGCAAGGGGGGCGGCGCCGCGTCGCTCGGCCTCGGCGGCGGCGGGCCGGTCATCGCCGGGCACGAGCCCTGCGGGGTGGTCGTGGCGATCGGTCCCGGCATCGGCGAGCGCGAGGCGCGGATCGGCCAGCGCGTCATGCAGCATCACTATCGCGGCTGCGGCGTCTGCAAGCACTGCTCCACCGGCTGGATGCAGCTCTGCGTGGAAGGCGTGAAGGAAGTCTACGGCGTCACCGGCCACGGCGCGCATGCACGGTATCTGAAATGCCCGGCGCGGACCTTGGTGCCCTTGCCGGACGAGCTCTCCTTCACGACCGGCGCCGCCATTTCCTGCGGCACCGGCACGGCCTGGGGCGCGCTACAGCGCCTGGGGCTGCGGGGCGACCACACCATCGCAATCTTCGGCCAGGGACCGGTCGGCCTCTCGGCGACGCAGCTCGCCGCCGCCATGGGCGCCCGCGTCATCGCTCTCGACACCGGCACCGAGCGCCTTGCCCGCGCCAAGGAATTCGGCGCCGATCTCGCGATCGATCCCGGATCGGCGGGCGATGTGGTGGCCGCGATCCGCGCGGCTACGCATGGCGAGGGCGCGCATCTCGCGCTCGACGCCTCCTCCTCGCCGCAGGCCCGCGCCGAGGCCGTGCGCTGCGTCCGGACCTGGGGCAAGGTGTGCTTCGTCGGCGAGGGCGGCGAGGTCACGCTCGATGTCAGCAACGATCTTCTCCGCCGTCAGGTGACCCTGATCGGCTCCTGGACCTTCTCGACGGTGGGGCAGGCCGAATGCGCCCGCTTCATCGCCGATCGCGGCATCGAGGTCGATCGCCTCTTCACCCATCGCTGGCGGCTGGAAGAGGCGGAGGAAGCCTACCGGCTCTTCGACACCCAGACGACGGGGAAGGGAGTCTTCGTCATGTGAGCGGGAGTAGAAGGTGATTGTCAAAAAACCTCTCCCGCAGGGCTACCGGACTCACATCTTCTCTGAAGCGGTATGCACTTGTCGCCCCTCTCCGCCCCCTCCCGGGGGGCGGAGAGGTTCGGGTGAGGTGGGGGATTCCAGGGCGATTGCCGAGCAAGCGTCGCTACCACCTCACCCCCGCCTCTCCCCCACCTCGTGGCGGAGAGGGGCTCGTTGTGCCTCGGCGGAGATGCGCGAATGTCGTT
>JAJPHB010000067.1 GCA_021325525.1 Alphaproteobacteria bacterium | reverse complement strand
CTAGGCGCTATTTCGTCACGAGGCCCGTGGCATAGACATCGGCCGCCGTGACCGGCGCTTCGATCTTGAGCGCCTTCTTCACGAGATCGACGGTCCGCTGCAGCCGGTCCGGCGTGGCGACGCCATAGCCGTGCTCTTTTTCATAGGGTGTCTCGATCGCCTTTATCGACCGCGTCCATTGCGTCAGCACGGTGTCGTAATTGAGCGTTGGGCTCGCCTTGACGAGGCTCTGCGCGGCTTCTTCGGGATGGGCGATCGCGTATTGGACCGCCTTGCGCGTCGCCGCGGCGAACGCCTTCACCTCGTCGGGATGGCCCGCGATCTGATCGGCGCGGGCGACGAGGAAATAGCCGAAGACGTCATAGCCCCAATCGGCGAAGGAGGCGAAATGCACCTCCTTCTTTTGCGCCGCCGCGACTTTGGTCAGCGCCGGCACGTCGCCGTCATAGGAGGCGGTGATGAGATCGGCCTTGCCGCTCAAGAGCAGCGAGAAATAGACGCCGGGATCGGCGGCTTCCCATTTGATCGAAGCGGGATCGAGGCCCTTCTGGCTGAAGATGATCGGCAGGATGACGCGGGCGCTGTCGGTCTGCGAGGCGGCGACGGTCTTGCCGGCGATCGATTGCGGGGTCGGATAGGGCTGGAGCGAGGCGAGGCCGCTCGTCGTCACGTCCATATAGACCTCGAAGCCCTTGACCTTCGAGCCCTTCGGCACCGCTTGCACGACCGAGGCCGATTCCGCCATGCCGTAATCGGCCTTGCCGCCATCGACGGCGGAGATGACGAAGCCGCTCCCCGTCGCGGGCTGGATTTCGATGTCGAAGCCGGCCTCCTTGTAGAACCCCTTGTCGCGGCCGAGGAAGAAGGGCGAATGGCGGCCGTTGAAGACGTAGTTGGTGAGGAAGGTGATCTTCTTCGCGGCTTTCTGGGCCATGGCCGGCGAAGCGGCGAAGGCGAGCGTCAGGCCGGTGACGGCGGCGGCGACGGCAAGCTTGCGGACCATGCGACCCTCCCTCTTTTGTGATTGCTTGGCCGAGATGGTAAAGAGCCGCCGTCTCCGGATCCAGCCAGATGAGGGTGCCCGGCCTAGCCGAGGCCTAGAGCCCGCATCTGCTCGGGGCTGAGATATTTGCCGAGATCGAGGTCGCGAGCGCCGGGCACGCGCTTGCGCTCGAACTCGGCGCGACGCGCGAAGGGCGCCGTCGCGTCGATGGCAAGGCGGCCCCAATGATCCTTCTGCGGGTCGCGGTAGAAGGACGGGATCGCCTGCAGGACCATCACCGCCTGGTCCGGCCGCGCCCGCGTCAGCACCGCCCAGATGACGTCGCCCAAATCGTAGATGTCGACATCCTCGTCGACGACGGTGCACATCTTGACCCAAGTCGGCTCGGCGCCCATCGCCGCCAAGAGCACCTGCCGGGCGTGGCCTTCATATTGCTGCTTGATCTTGATGATGGCGTGGTTGACGAAGGGCTGGCAGGTCACGTCGAGAATGCCCGGCAGCACGGCGTTGACGCGCTGATAGATATTGGCGGCGACCGAGAGTTCGAGGGTCAGGACCTCCTCGGAGGAGCCGCAGAGAATGCTGTGGAAGACGGCGTCCGGCCGCCAGGTGACGCCCAGCACCTCGAAAACGGCGTTGTTGCCGACCGGCACGTAATAGCCCATGAACTCGCCATAGGGTCCTTCCGGCCGCCGCTCATTCGGCAGGAAGCGGCCCTCGATGACGATCTCGGTCTCCGCCGGTACCATCAGATCGACGTGGCGGCAGGGCCGCATCTCGAAGGGATGGCCGGCGAGCTGCGCCGCGACCTCGACCTCGTCCGCGTCATAGGGGACGGGCGCCGCCGCCGCGAGGAAGAGCTGCGCCGGCGGCCCGATGAGCATCGCCGCTTCGAGAGGCTTGCCCGCCTTCTCGGCCTTCTCGTGGTAGAGCGTCAGGTGATGGCGCGGCGCGAGGCGGACGCGCAGCTCCTCGTCGCTCACATACATCGAGCGGTGAAAGGAGAGGTTCGGCACGCCCGTCTCCGGCTCCTTCGCCAGGTAGATGGCGGAGGTGAAGTAAGGGCCGCCGTCGCGCTCGCAATAGGTGATGAGCGGCAATTGGCTGAGCCGGCCATGTTCGAGCTCGCCCGGCATCGGCACGGGGCGCGCATAGGCGCCCTCGAAGCTGCGGATATTCATCAGCTTGTTCCATTGCCGGCAGAACTCGCCGGGCGCGATGCCGATGATCTCGGCGAGGCGTTCGCGGCTGCCATAGATGTTGGTCAGCACCGGGAAGCGCGTGCCGCGCACCTTGGTGAAGAGGATGGGCTTGTTCACCGTCTTTTGGATACGCTCGGTGACGGCGGCGAGCTCGTGCTTCGGGTCGACCTCCCGCTCGATCGCGATGAGCTCGCCGCGGGCGCGGAGCCGGTTCATGAAATGCCGCATGGCTCGCCATCCTCTTCCTCTCGTCGGTGCCGAAGCTTAGCGCAGCCCTGCCTTGCGGCAAATCGCAGGCCCGGAAGGCCGCATCGGCTCACCCCTTATTGCGTGCGGCGCCCGGCCATTCTACAAAACCGGGATAATCGCAAGGGAGGGACACAGTGCGCTTTCTTCCGGCCGGCATCGCCCTCGCCCTCGCCCTCCTATCCGGCGCTGCCGCAGCGCAAAGCCTGCGGATCGGACTTCAGGAGGACCCCGACACGCTCGACGGCGCCAAGAATTGGAGCTTCGTCGGCCGTCAGATCTTCGCCTCGATGTGCGACAAGCTGGTCGATATCGCGCCCGACCAGAGCTTCGTGCCGATGATCGCCACCGAATGGTCGACGGCGGCGGACGGCAAGGCGATGACCTTCAAGATCCGGCCGGGCATGACCTTCCAGGACGGCGAGGCGGTCGATGCGGCCGCGGTCAAATACAGCCTCGACCGCGCCCTCACCCTCCCCGGCAGCCGCCGCAAGAGCGAGATCAGCGCGGTGAGCCATGTCGAGGTGGTCGACCCGCTGACCGTGCGCGTCGATCTCGCCGCGCCCTTCTCGCCGCTTCTCGCGCAATTCGCCGACCGCGCCGGCATCATCGTCGCGCCGAAGGCCGCCGCCGAGGAGGGCGAGCAGTTCGGCGCCAAGCCGGTCTGCGTCGGCCCCTACAAATTCGTCGAGCGCGTCATCCAGGACCGCATCGTCCTCGACAAGTTCCAGAATTACTGGAACAAGGACCACTATCACTTCGACCGCGTGACCTTCCTCGCGATCCCGGACACGAGCGTCCGCTTCGCCAATTTGCAGGCGGGGCAGCTCGATATGATCGAGCGCCTGGCGCCGAGCGATCTGCCGGCGCTGAAGCGCAACCCCAAGCTCGCCTCCGCCGCGATCACCGGCCTCGGCTATCAGGGCATCACCTTCAATATTGCCAACGGCGCGCCCGCCAGCCCCTTCGCCAAGGATAAGCGCCTGCGCGCCGCCCTCGACGCCGCGATCGACCGCAACGTCTTGAACGAGGTCGTCTATGGCGGCCAGTACACGACGGGCAACCAGCCGCAGCCGCCCGGCAATTTTTATTACGACACGGATCTCCCCGTGCCGCCGCGCGATCTGGCGCGCGCCAAGGCGCTGGTGAAGGAGAGCGCGATCGCCGATCCGGGCTTCACGCTGCTGGTGCCGAACAGCAACGACGCCCAACAGGCCGCCGAGATCATCCAGTCCATGGCGAAGGAAGCCGGCATCGACATCAAGCTGCAATCGGTCGAGTTCATCACCATGCTGAACCAGGCGAAGGACGGCAAATTCGACGCCGATTTCGTCGGCTGGAGCGGGCGCATCGATCCCGATGCCAATATCGCGACGCTGCTGCAATGCAGCGCGCCGGGCAATGATGGCCATTATTGCAGCCCGGAGCTCGACCGGCTGCTGAACGAAGCCCGAGCGACCGCCGACAAGAACAGGCGCAAGGCGGTCTACGCCAAGGTGGCGCAGCTCCTCATCGACGAGAAGCCGATCATCTATCTCTGGCACTTCAAATGGTTCTACGGCTTCACGGCGAAGCTCCAGGGCTTCGTTCCCTACCCCGACGGCCTCATCCGCCTGCGCGACGTCAGCTACAAGCCCTGATCGCTCTTTTCGCGCCGCATCGCCCGCGATAGCTTCGCCGGCCATGCCGGATGCCGACACCATGCAGCGCCTCCTCGCCATCATGGCGCGGCTGCGCGACCCCGAACGGGGCTGCCCTTGGGACCGCGAGCAGAGCTTCGCGACCATCGCGCCCTATACGATCGAAGAAGCCTACGAGGTTGCCGAAGCCATCGCCGCCGGCGATATGGCGGCGCTGAAGGACGAGCTCGGCGATCTTCTCTTTCAAGTCGTCTTCCATGCCCGCATGGCCGAGGAGGAAGGGCATTTCGCCTTCGCCGACGTGGCCGCCGCCATCGCCGACAAGATGGTGCGCCGCCATCCGCATGTCTTCGGCGATGAAAGCATCGCCTCCTCGGCGGCGCAGACCATCGCCTGGGAAGAGCAGAAGGCGGCCGAGCGCCGCGCCAAGGCGGCGGACCGGCCGCTCAGCGCCCTCGACGGCGTCGGCACCGCCCTCCCCGCCCTCACCCGAGCCCACAAGATCCAGGCGCGCGCCGCGCGCGTCGGCTTCGACTGGGGGGCGGCGGAGCCGGTCTTCGCCAAGATCGCCGAGGAAACCGCGGAACTCCGCGCCGAGCTCGCCGCCGGCGCCGCGCCGGAGCGCCTCGCGGACGAAATCGGCGACCTGCTCTTTGCCGTCGTCAATTTGTCACGCCACTTGAAGATCGACCCGGAAGAAGCGCTGAAACAAGGGACACGGAAGTTCGAGCGCCGCTTCCGGTCGGTCGAGGCGCGCCTTGCCGAACGCGGCCGCTCCGCCGCCGAGGCGAGCCTCGAGGAGATGGAGGCGGAATGGCAGCGGGCGAAGGCGGAGGGGTTGTAGAGGTCCTGGGCGCTACGCGTCCCGAGCCGCGCGGCGCAGCGCCGCCAACGCGAGGAGGCGCGTCGAATCGAGCGTCGGAAGCGGAGAGTTCTTGTCGTCGATGATGAGCGGCAGCTCGGTGCAGCCGAGAATTACGGCATCACACCCTTCCTCTTTGAGCCGCCGGATGGCCGCCTCGACATACGCGACCGACTGCGGCTTGAAGACGCCGTAGACCAGCTCTTCCATGATGATCCGGCCGATCTCCGCGCGGTCGCCGGCATTCGGCCGGATGCAGGCGAGCCCCCGCTCGGCGAGCTTCTGCGGGTAGACTTCGCTCTCGACCAGCCAGCGCGTTCCGGTGAGGCCGAGCCTCCGGAAACCGCACGCTGCGGCGCGCGCGGCGACGATTTCGGCAATGTGCAGCCAGGGCAAGGGCGAGCGCTTCTCAATGAGGGGCAGCGCCTGGTGGATCGTGTTGTCCGGGCAGATGAGGAAGTCGGCGCCGATCTTGGCGAGCTTCTGCGCGGAATCGAGCATCAGCGCGCCGACGCCCTGCCAGTCGCCGCGATCGAGGCAGGCGACGTAGTCGGCAAACGAGGGCGTGTGCATCGAGATCTCGGGATGCGCATGCGGCCCGAGAAGCTGCGCACCTTCGCTGCAGATCGTCCGATAGCAGAGCGCAGCGCCCTCGGCGGAGCAGGCGACGATGCCGATACGCTTCGACACGGCCGATCTAAGGCCGTTTCAGGAGATCGATGAGGCTCGACGTGTCCCAGCGGTTGCCGCCGCGCGCCTGGATGCGCTGATAGAACTGGTCGACAAGAGCGGTCACCGGGAGCGGCGATTTGTTGCGCCGCGCTTCGGCGAGGCAGATGCCGAGATCCTTGCGCATCCAATCGACGGCAAAGCCGTAATCGAATTTGTCGGCCAGCATGGTGGCGGCGCGGTTCTCCATCTGCCAAGACTGGGCCGCGCCCTTCGAGATGACCTCGACGACCTTGTGCGCGTCGAGCCCGGCATTGACGGCGAAGTTGAGCCCCTCGGACAAGGCCTGGACGAGGCCGGCGATGCAGATCTGGTTGACCATCTTGGTGAGCTGGCCGCTGCCGACCGGGCCCATAAGCGTGACGGCGCGGCCGTAGCAGGCCATGACCGGCTCGGCCTTGGCGAAGGCCGCGGGATCGCCGCCCACCATGATGGTGAGCTTGCCATTGACGGCCCCGGATTCCCCGCCCGAAACGGGCGCGTCGAGGAATTGCACGCCTTTGCCTTTCCCGAGCGCCGCCAGCTCGCGCGCCGCCTCGGCTGAGGCCGTCGTGTGATCGACGAGGATGGCGCCCCGCGCCATGCCGGCGAAGGCTCCGGCCTCGCCGGCGACGACCTGCCGCAGATCATCGTCGTTGCCGACGCAGACGAAGGCGATCTCGGCGGCGGCCGCTGCCTTGGCCGGGGTCTCTGCGAAGGCGCCGCCATGGGCCTCGACCCAGGACCGCGCCTTGGCGGCGGTGCGGTTATAGACGGTGACGGCGTGCCCTGCCTTGGCGAGGTGGCCAGCCATCGGATAGCCCATGACGCCGAGACCAATGAACGCGACCCGCATCCTCTCCTCCTCGCTGTCGTCCTTGCGCCGCCCGCGGCTGCCGCCGAGCTATCGCATCCCTAGCCGGGGGCGATCAAGAGCTCGCGCAGCCGTCGCCAGCTCTCGCCGTCGGGCGCCAGCAGCAGACCGTGCCCGATGCCGCGCGGCGCATAGGCGCTGCCGTCGAGCCGCGCGGCGAAGCCGCCAGCTTCGCGATGGAGGAGCTCGCCCGCCGCGTGGTCCCACGGATAGAGGCGGTTATAGAGAGCGAAATGCGCCCTGCCACTGGCGAGCGCCAGATATTCCTGGCCGGCGCAGCGCAGGTCGAAGACGGAGCCGATGCGATCGGCGCCCGGTCCGAGGTTGCGGACCAGCTTGCGATTGCCGAACCAGAACCCGGTGGTGCCGCCATCCGTCCCCGGCAAGGGCGTCCGCGCGACGGAAAGACGCTCGCCCGCGCACCAGGCGCCGCCGCCGGCCGTGGCTGCCGCCGTGATCTGTTTCACCGGATCGTGAATCCATCCCATGACGGTGGCGCCGTGCCGGACGAGCGCCACCATGACCGCGAAAACCGGCCTGCCGGCAGCGAAATTGACGGTCCCATCGAGAGGGTCGACGAGCCAGACGGGATCCGCGCTGTCGAGCGTGTCGATCAGCTCCGGATCGGCCGCGACGCCCTCCTCGCCGACGACTCGCGAGCCGGGGAGGAGGCCGCGAAGTCCCGCCTCGAGGCGCTCCTCGGCGGCAATATCGGCGATGGTCACCAGGTCGCCCGGACGCTTCTCGCGTATCTCCTCGCGCGCCAGCCGCTCGAAACGGGGCATGATCTCGGCGGCGGCTATGTCGGCGATGAGGCGGGCGACGCGGTCGCTGTCTGGCAGCATCGCCTAATGCAACGCGCGGCGGTGCTTGAAACGTCCGATATCGGCGGGCGACAGGCGCACGGCAAAATGGGCGCGCGTCTCGTCGTCGCGCCGTTCCAGCACCTCGCCGTGGCGATAAAGCCAAGCGATCGCCGCACCGTCGCTGAGCGGCACCGCCAGCTCGACCGCATGGCGCTCGGCCGCGAGCCGCGCATCGAGCAGGGCGAGGAGCGCCTCGCACCCCTCTCCGGTCGCCGCCGAGACCGGGACGGCGTCGCGATTGCGCTGCGCCTGGAGCAGCAGCGCCGATCGTTCGGCCGGCGCCAGCAGGTCGATCTTGTTCAGCACCTCGATGAGAAGGCCCTCCTCCACCACCTTCTCGAGGCCGAGCTCGCGCAGAACCGTATGGACGTCGCGGCGCTGCGCCTCGCTCTCGGGGTGATGGAGGTCGCGCACATGAAGGATGAGATCGGCCTCGGTCACCTCTTCCAGCGTCGCGCGAAAGGCGGCGACGAGATGGGTCGGGAGGTCCGAGATGAAGCCGACCGTGTCCGAGAGGATTGCCTGCCGCCCGGACGGCAGCGCGAGGCGCCGCATGGTGGGATCCAGCGTCGCGAAGAGCAGGTCCTTGGCCGTCACCTCGGCCTGCGTCAGGCGGTTGAAGAGCGTCGACTTCCCGGCATTTGTATAGCCGACGAGGGCGATGACGGGATAGGGGACGCGCTTGCGCGCGCTGCGGTGGAGCGAGCGCGTGCGCTTCACCTCCTCGATTTCGAGCTTCAGCTTGGCGATCCGCTCGCCGATGAGGCGGCGGTCGATTTCGAGCTGGCTCTCGCCGGGGCCGCCCAAAAAGCCGAAGCCGCCGCGCTGGCGTTCGAGATGGGTCCAGGAGCGGACGAGACGGGAGCGCTGATAGGTGAGCGCCGCCAGCTCGACCTGGAGGCGACCCTCATGGGTGCGCGCCCGCGCGCCGAATATCTCGAGGATCAGGCCGGTTCGGTCGATGACCTTGCATTTCCAGGCCTTTTCCAGGTTCCGCTGCTGCACGGGCGAGACCGTGGCGTCGATGATGGCGACGCCGATCCCGGCTTCGGCGACGAGCTCGCCCAGCCGCTTCACCGCGCCGCTGCCGAGCAGCGTCGCCGGCCGCATCCGCGACAGGCGCAGGATCTCGCTCGCGGCGACATCGAGATCGATGGCGCGCGCCAGCCCGACCGCCTCGGCAAGCCGCGCCTCCGGTGAGCGCGCGCCGTCGCTCCGCTCACGCGCGCCCGACTTCAGCGCCGGATGCACGACCAGCGCGCGGCCGTTCGATCCAGGATGCCGAGCCTCTGCCGAAGTCACCAAATCAGGCTTCGCCGCCCTCTTTCGGCTCGAAGAGCTGCACCGGCTGCGCCGGCATCACCGTCGAGATCGCATGCTTGTAGACGAGCTGCGAATGGGCGTCGCGGCGCAGGAGAACGCAGAAATTGTCGAACCAGGTGATGATCCCTTGCAGCTTGACGCCGTTCACGAGAAAGACGGTCACGGGCGTCTTGTTCTTGCGGACATGGTTCAGGAAAACGTCTTGCACATTCTGTGCTTTTTCGGAGGACATGGGTGTTCCCCTTATCTCGGGTTCTTGGAGCCCGTCGGGCCCGGATCGTCCGGCCGGCGCGGCCGCCCGCGCCAAGTCTCCTTTCCGATTAAGATTGGTCCGCAGGCGGGAATCACAAGGTGCGGATGTGCAGAAAAAGGGCGTCACTGTCGTGAAAGGCGAGTTCCGGGCGGTAGCGCGAGAATTCCGCGTCCCTCGGATCGGCCGGACCGAGCAGGACCGGGACGCAGCCGGAATTGATGGCGCATTCCATATCGACAGCCGTGTCTCCGACGAACCATACGTCCCGCCCCGGTAGAATTTCACTGCCTTCGAGCGCCATCAGGACGGGTGCTGCATGCGGCTTGTCGGCGGCCGCGTCGGTGGCGCCGACGAGCCGCCGGAAATGGTGCGTCCAACCCAGCTTCTCGGCCTCGCGGCGCAGGATCGGGCCGGTCTTGTTGCTGACGACCGCGAGGTAGAAGCCGGCTTCGTTCAGCCCTTCGAGGAGCGAGGCCGCGCCCGGGACGGGCGCAAGGCGCTCCATATGCATCGACAGGAACGCCGCCATGTAGATCTGGCGCGCCTCCTCCCAGCGCTCGCCGAAAAGCCGCGGAAAGCTGTCGCGGAGGCTGAGGCGCACGCGCTCGCGGCTCTCCTCGATCGTCCATGGCGCATGCCCCATGGCGGCGAGGGTCTGATTGAGCGCGTCATGGATCGTCGGCCAGCTATCGACGAGCGTATTGTCCCAGTCGAAGATGAGGGCGCGCGGCCGGCCCGGCGACCGCCCGGCGGCAGCCGCGGCGAGAGGCTGGCTCATGCCGGATCGCGCCCTTCGGCATGCGCCGCGTAAAGGGCGAAGAGCCGTCGGCCGAGCGGCCCCGGCCTGCCATCGCCGATCACCGCATCGTCGATCCGCACGACCGAGAGGACGGGCGCCGTCGTACTGGTCAGGAAGGCTTCCCGCGCCTCCTTCGCCTCGCCGACGCTGAAGGGGCGCTCGACGAAGGCAAGCCCCTCCTGGCGGGCGATCGCGACGAGCGCCCGGCGCGTGATGCCGTTGAGGATGGCGTGGTCGGTCTGCCGAGTCACGAGCTCCCCCGCCGGCGTCACGATCCAGGCATTGGTCGAGGTTCCTTCGGTCACCATCCCGTCGCGATCCACCTGCCAGGCCTCGTAGGCGCCGCTCTCGCGCGCCCGCTGCTTACCGAGAACGTTGGGCAGCAGCGACACCGATTTGATGTCGCAGCGGGCCCAGCGGATGTCGGGAATGGTGATGACCTTGATGCCCTCCTCGATCGCCTTGCGGTTGGGCGGGCGGGCGCGGCGCGCGGTCACGACAAGCGCCGTGCGGCTCGCGGGCGGAAAGGGGTGGTCGCGCCGGGCGACGCCGCGCGTCGCCTGGAGATAGACGATGCCGTCCGCGACGCGATTGCGCCGCACGACCTCGCGGAGGACGAGGCCGAGCGCTCGCCGCGACATCGGCGGGGCGATGCGCAGTTCGGCGAGCGAGCGGTCGAGGCGGTCGAGATGCGGCGCCTCGTCGACGAGCCGGCCGCCCCGCACGGCGATCACCTCGTAGACCCCATCGGCGAATTGATAGCCGCGATCCTCGATATGGACCGCGGCATCGCCATGCGGCAGGTAGCGGCCATTGACGTAAGCGACACGCGACATGGAATCCTCGGTCGATGCTGATGAAGCCGGCGCTTCAGGAGATGGCGCGTTGCGCGCGCTCGCCGTTGAAGACGCCGAGCAGCTTGAGCTTGCGGTGGAGGGCCGAGCGCTCCATGCCGACGAAGGCGGCGGTGCGCGAGATGTTGCCGCCGAAGCGCGTCACCTGCGCCAGGAGATATTCGCGCTCGAACACCTCGCGCGCATCGCGCAGCGGCAGGCTCATGATCTCGCCGCCCTTGTCCCATTTGACGACGGTGGGGGCGATGGCGCCGATCTCGGCCGGCAGCATCTCGGCGCGGATCGGATCGCGCGGCTCGCCCGGGGCCATGATGAGCAGCCAGTCGATGACGTTGCGCAATTGCCGGATGTTGCCCGGCCATTCATAGGCCTGGAGGGCGGCGAGCGCGTCCTCGCCGAATTCGCGTGGGCTGAGCCCGGAGGCGGCGGCCGAGCGCGCCATGAAGTGGCGGGCGAGCAGCGGTATGTCCTCGCGCCGCTCGCGCAGAGGCGGCACGCGGATCGGCACGACGCTGAGGCGGTAGAAGAGATCCTCGCGGAAGCGGCCCGCCGCGATTTCGGCCGCGAGATCGCGGCTCGTCGAGGCGACGACGCGGACATCGACCTCCACGCGGCCGCCGCCGCCGACGCGCTCGAAGGTCTGCTCCTGCAGGACCCGCACGATCTTGCCCTGCGTCTCGAGCGGCATGTCGGCCACCTCGTCGAGCAACAGCGTCCCGCCATGGGCCTGCTCGAAGGTGCCGATCTTTCGCGGATCTTCGCCGCTCGCCGCGGTGCCGAACAGCTCGATCTCCAGCCGATCGGGACGCATCGTCGCGCAGTTGAGGGCGACGAAAGGCCCGCCCGAGCGGCGCGAGCGGGCGTGGAGGAGGCGCGCCATCACCTCCTTCCCCGCTCCGGCCGGGCCGGTGATGAGAACGCGGCTCCCGGTCGGCGCCACCTTCTCGATCTGCTGGCGGAGATGGTTCGCGGCAGCCGAGGCGCCGACGAGGTCCGTGTCGCTGCCGGCGCGCAGGCGCAGCTCCTGGTTCTCGCGCCGCAGCCGCGCCGCTTCGATCGCGCGCTCGACGATGAGGAGGAGGCGGTCGGATTTGAACGGCTTCTCGATGAAATCATAGGCGCCGATCTTGATGGCGGTGACCGCCGTCTCGATCGTGCCGTGCCCGCTGATCATGATGACGGGGAGCGCCGGCAGCTCGCGTCGGATGATCTTCAGCACCTCGATGCCGTCGAGCTCGCTGCCCTGCAGCCAGATGTCGAGGATGACGAGCGAAGGCTGGCGCGTTCGGATCGCCTGCAAGGCGAGCGTGCTGTTCGCCGCCTCCCGCGTCTCGAAACCCTCATCCTTGAGGATGCCGGAGATCAGCATCCGGATGTCGGTCTCGTCATCGACGATGAGGATGTCACGCGCCATGGCACCGATGCCCCCGGCCGTCTGCGCCGATCCCCGCGATCCGACATCCTTCACTGCGCGACGACATCGTTCCCCTTCATCAGCCGGCGCGGCGCGAAGCGGCGGCGATACGCCCTAGGGTAACCAGTCCCCGCCCCCGCCCGCAACGGCAAGCTCGAACCGCTCGGCCTCACGCCTCTTGCGCCGCAGCAAGGCGCGGCGCCGGCGCGGCGGTAGCGGCGCGCGACTCGGTCGCCGGGAAGACGAGCTTCACCACGGCGCCGCCGCCTTCGCGATCGTCGAGGACGAGCCCGCCGCCATGCTCCTCCATGATCTTCTTGACGATGGCAAGGCCGAGCCCGGTGCCCTTGGCGCGCGTTGTCACATAGGGCTCGGTGAGGCGCTCGCGCTCCTGTTGCGGCAGGCCCCGTCCATTGTCCTCCACCGCGACCGCGATCTGCCCCTCCGCCCCGGCTTCGAGGCGAAGCGTGATTTTCCCGCGCGGCAGGGCGGCCGCCGCCCCGTCCCGCCCCTCGATCGATTCGGCGGCGTTCTTCAAGAGGTTCGTCAAGGCTTGCCCGATGAGGCGCGCGTCGCAGGCGAGCGCGGGCGCGGTTTCGGGGGCGACGATCTCGTAGTCGATGTCGGTATGGGCGTTGCGTTGCAGGAAGAGCGCCTGACGGCAGATCTCGAGGATGCTCTCCGTCTTGATGACGGGGGCCGGCATGCGCGCGAAGGAGGAGAACTCATCGACCATGCGGCCGATATCCTCGACATGGCGGATAATCGTGTCGGTGCAGATCGAGAAGGTGTCCGGGTCGCTGCGGATCTCGCGCAGATATTTGCGCCGCAGCCGCTCCGCCGAGAGCTGGATCGGCGTCAGCGGGTTCTTGATCTCGTGGGCGATGCGCCGGGCGACATCGGCCCAGGCGGCCTTGCGCTGCGCCGAGAGCAGCTCGGTCACCTCGTCGAAGGTGACAATATAGCCCTTGACCTCGCCGTCCTCCTGCTCCGCCGCGATGCGCACGAGGAGGACATGCGTGCGGCCGCGCCGGACGAGCTGGATCTGCGATTGCGCGAGGCGGTCGGGCCGGCGGTTCGCGGCGGCGAGAAGCGCCGCCATCTCGGGCACCACCTCGGCGAGCCGCTCGCCGATGCGCTGGTCGAGGTCGGCGCCGAGCAGCAGCGAGGCCGAGCGGTTGGGCAGGTTCACCCGGCCGAGCTGGTCGAGGCCGATGACCCCGGCCGAGACGCCGGCGAGGACCGTCTCGGTGAAGCGCCGCCGCGCATCGAGCTGCCGGTTCGCCTCGATGAGCTCGCCCTGCTGGCTCTGGAGCTGGCTCGTCATGCGGTTGAAGGCGCGGCTCAGCGAGGCGAATTCCTCGTCCCCCTCGCCCTCCGGGACGCGCGCCGCGAGGTCGCCGCCGCGCACCCGCTCGGCGGTCTCGATGAGGCCGCTGATGGGCTTCGCCAGCTGCTTGGCGAAATTGAGGCCGACCCAGACGGCGGCGAAGAGGAAGAGCAGCGCGACGACGAGGAAGATGAGGGCGAAGGTGATCTGCACGCCCGACCGCTCGCCTTCGAGATGCTCGTACTGCGCGACGGCCCGCTGGGTCTGCTCCATATGGGCGAGGACCTGCGGCTCGATGAAGCGCCCGACATAGAGGAAGGCGCCGGGGAATTGGTCGAGGCGGACCAGCGCGCGTACACGGTCTTCATTGTCGCCGGTGAGAATCGCGACATCTCCGGCGCGCGCCGTCCGCATGGCCCATTCCGGGATGAGGCCGAATTCGAGCGAGAAGGTGAAGCCGGCGCGGGCGAGGACGTGACCCGAGAGATCGAAGATGACGGCTTCGTTCAACGATCGGAGCGCCGCCTCGCGCTCGACGACCTCGGCAAGGCGCTCGCGATTGACGCTGAGAATGTAGGCTTCGCGGTTGAGGTCCGAGGCCATCGAGAGAACATCGGCGCGGATGACCTGCTGATGCTCGTGCAGATAGGCTTCGGCGACGGCAAGCGATTGCGAGAGCGCCGTCCGCACGCGGTCGCTGAACCAGGCCTGCAAGCCGAAGCTGAGAAAGAGGTAGGAGCAGACGGCGACGATGATGGTGGGCGCCACCGCGACGACGCTGAAGAGCACGACGAGGCGCACATGAAGGCGCGATCCGGCAAGGCCGCGCCGGCGCTGCGCCCACACCTCGACGAGGCGCTTCGCCACGATGGCGCCCAGCACCAGGAGAAGGACGAGGTTGAGGAGCAGCAGCGGCAGGACGGCACGCCCGCTGAGTCCGAAAGGCGGCAGGCCGGTGATCGCGGCATAGGTGGCGATGCCCGAGAGGAGGGCCGCCACGGCCAAGGCCACCGTCACCTTGCGGCCGAGCCCGACCCGTCCCGCCCAGCGGACCGCCCGTTGCGACAGGCCGATGCCGGAAGCTGCGTGCAAAGCGATGCCCTACCCCTCGCGCGGCGGCCGGCCGGCCGGAGACGCTGGGCGGCGCGCCCCGCTCATCTTAGGCCGCGCGTCACCGCGATGTCCAATTCGCGGATCTTCTTGCGCAGCGTGTTGCGGTTGAGCCCGAGAAGCTGGGCCGCCTTGATCTGGTTGCCATGCGTCGCCGCCAGGGTCAGCGCAATGAGCGGCCGCTCGACTTCGCGCAGGACGCGGTCGTAGAGCCCCGCCGCCGGCAGGCCGTCCTTATGCGCCGCGTAGTAATCCTGAAGGTGCCGCTCGACCGCGGCGCCGAGCCCTTCGCCGGCGGGCGGCGCAGAGGCAGTCTCGGCGGGCGCGGCGTCGGCGAGCTCGGCCTCGATGACCTCGATGCCGATCACCTCTTGCGAATAGAGCGCCGTCAGGCGGCGGACGAGGTTCTCGAGCTCGCGCACATTGCCGGACCAGCGATAGGTCTTGAGACGCTCCATCGCCCGCTGGTCGAGCGTTTTCATCGGCAGCCCCTCCGCCGCGGCGAGGGCGAGGAAATGGCGGACGAGGGCCGGAATGTCCTCGCGCCGCTCGCGCAGCGGCGGCAGGCGAATCGGCACGACATTGAGGCGATAGAAGAGATCCTCGCGGAAGAGCCCTTGGCGAATGAGCTGCCGCAGATCGCGGTGGGTCGCGGCGATGATGCGGATGTCGGCGCGGATCGGTGCCCGGCCGCCGACGCTCGTGTATTCGCCCGATTGCAGGACCCGGAGCAGGCGCGTCTGGGCCTCGATCGGCATGTCGCCGATCTCGTCGAGGAAGAGCGTCCCGCCCTGCGCCTGCTCGAAGCGTCCGGAGGACCGCGCCGCGGCGCCGGTGAACGCCCCTTTCTCATGGCCGAAGAGCTCGCTCTCGATGAGCTCGCGCGGGATCGCCGCCATGTTGATGGCGACGAAGGGGCCGTTGCGGCGCTTGCCGAAATCGTGCAGCGCCCGCGCCACCAGCTCCTTCCCGGTTCCGCTCTCGCCGGTGATCATGACCGTGAGGTCGGTTCCCATGAGGCGGGCGAGGACGCGGTAGATCTCCTGCATCGCCGGCGAGCGCCCGATCAGCGGCAATTGCTCGTCCGGCCCAATGTCGTCGCCGGCCGGCGCCGGCGCCGGCGCGGCGAGCGCCCGCTCGACAATGGCGACGAGCTCGTGCAGGTCGAAGGGTTTCGGGAGATATTCGAAGGCGCCGCGCTCCGCCGCCTTCACCGCGGTCATCAGCGTGTTCTGCGCGCTCATCGCGATGATGCGCAGCTCCGGGCGAAGCTTGCGAATGCGCGGAATGAGGTCGAGGCCGTTCTCGTCCGGCATCACGACGTCGGTGATGACGAGATCGCCCTCGCCATCGGCGACCCAGCGCCACAGCGTCGCCGCCGTGCCGGTCGTCCGCACATTGTGGCCGAGGCGCGCCAGCGCCTGCGTCAGCACGGTCCGGATCGCCCGGTCGTCATCGGCGACGAGAATGGTCGCGGCGGTCATCGACCGGCCCCCGCTGTCGTCGCCATCGGCAGGAAGACGCGGAAGACGGTGCGGCGCGGCTGGCTGTTGAACTCGATGACGCCGCCATGATCGCCGACCACCTTGGCGACGAGAGCAAGGCCGAGACCCGTGCCATTGTGCTTCGTCGTCACGAACGGGTCGAAGAGATGCGGGCGAAGATCCTCCGGAATGCCGGCCCCATTGTCGCTGACCGAGACGAGGAGCGGCAAATGGAGGCGCGTCCCGCTGCCCGGCACGGCTAGGCGAATGCCTTGCTGGTAAGCCGTCGCGAGGCCGATCTCGCCTTTTCCGTCGGTTGCTTCCGCGGCGTTCTTCACGAGATTCAAGAACACCTGAATGAGCAGATCGCGATTGCCGAGGACCGCCGGCAACGACGGATCGTACTCTTCGATGAAGCGGCAATTGCGGGCAAAGCCGGCCTGCGCCAGCCTGCGGACGCGCTCCAGCACCTCATGGATGTTGACCGGTGCGCGCTCGAGCGGCCGCGGGTCGGCGAAAGCCTCCATGCGGCCGACCAGCGCCACGATGCGGTCGGCCTCCTCGCAGATGAGGCGGGTCAGCTCGCGGTCGCCGGCCCCGGCGTTCTGCTCGAGAAGCTGCGCCGCCCCGCGAATGCCGGAAAGTGGGTTCTTCACTTCGTGCGCCAGAATCGCGGCCATTGCGGTCAGCGAGCGCGCGGCGTTGCGGTGCGTGAGTTGGCGGTCGATCTTGTGCGCGATCGAGCGCTCGTGAAAGGTGACGACGACGGCGCCGGGCCGGTCGAAGAGGGGTGCCACCTGCAAGGTCACGACATGCGCACCAAGGCGCGGAGTTTCGATCGGCACGCCGTATTCGGCGATGCTGCCGCCCTGGCGCCGGGCGGTCTGCAACAGGGAGAAGAGCGGGCTGTCGGCAGGCAGCAGCTCGGCGAGCGCGAGGCCTTCGAGGCTGGCGGCGCCGGCGCCGAAGAACTGCTCGGCGGCGGCATTCAGCCAGAGGATGCGGTCGTCGCCGTCGAGGACGAGCACCGCGTCGGGCAGCGCCGCCAGGACCGCCTCCGGGTCGACCGGCCGGCCGGGCGCGGCGCGGCGGCGGGCCAGCACGGCGAGATCGCGCGCCATCTCAGGCGGCATGCCGCTCGAGGAGCGGGTCGTAGAACCCCCGGATCATGCCGCGTACCCGGGCGGTGTCGTCGGTCTGGTTGATTGCGGCGCGGAACTCCGCCGATCCCGGCAAGCCCTTGGAATACCAGGCGACGTGCTTGCGCGCGATGCGGCAGCCCGTGTCGTTGCCGTAATGCGCCAGCATCGCCTCGTAATGGTCGAGCACGATGGCGCGCTGCTGCGACAGCGGCGGATCCGGGAGGCGCGCCCCGCTTTTGAGGAAGTGCGCCACCTGGTTCACGAACCACGGCCGCCCATAGGTGCCGCGGCCGACCATCAGCCCGTCGGCTCCGGATAGGGCGAGCGCCTGCGCCGCATCCTCGAGCGTGTTGATGTCGCCATTGGCGATGACGGGCAGCCGCACCGCCGCCTTCACCTCGCGGATGAAGGCCCAATCGGCGCTGCCCGAATAGAATTGGCAGCGCGTGCGGCCATGCACGGTGATCATGCGGATGCCGCATTCTTCGGCAATCCGCGCGAGGCGCGGGGCGTTGCGATTGGCATCGTCCCAACCCATGCGCATTTTGAGCGTGACCGGCAGGTCGACGGCCTTCACCGTCGCTTCCAGGATGCGCGCCGCATGCGCCTCGTCGCGCATCAGCGCCGAGCCGGCATGACCGTTCACCACCTTCTTCACCGGGCAGCCGAAATTGATGTCGATGAGCGCCGCGCCGAGATCAGCGTTGAGCTTCGCCGCCTCGGCCATCACGCGCGGCTCGCAGCCGGCAAGCTGGACCGCCATCGGCTGCTCGTCGGCGCTGCTCCGCGCCATCACCATCGACTGGCGCGTCTGGCGGATCATCGCCTCGCTGGCGATCATCTCGGAGACGACGAGCCCGGCGCCGAAGGATTTGACGAGGCGCCGAAACGGCAGATCCGAGACGCCCGACATCGGTGCGAGGAGCACCGGATCCGAGAGAGTGACTGACCCGATCGAGATGCTCATTTCTTGCGCATTTTCTGATATTGCCTAAAACTTAGGCGAGGATACGGGGAAACGCGGTGCGGCGCAACCTGACGCAAGGGCAGAACTTTACCCCATCGAACAGGCGCGGTAACTCTTGCCGCACTCCTCTCGCGAGTTCGATGCTGTGACGGCACCCCGCATCCGCCCTGCCGACGAGGCCGACCGGCCTGACATCGAGGCGATCGTCCGCGAGGCCTATCGAGGCTACATCGCCCGCATGGGAAAGCCGCCCGGGCCCATGCTCGACGATTACGCGGCGCGCATCGCTGCGCGTACGGCATGGGTGATCGAGGAGGACGGCGGGGTCGCGGGTCTCATCGTGCTCTTGGAGAAGCCCGACCATCTTCTCCTCGACAATGTCGCCATCGCGCCGGAACGCCAGGGTAGCGGCCTCGGCCGGCGCCTTCTCGCCTTCGCCGAGAGCGAGGCGCGGCGCCGCGGCCACCGCGAAATCCGCCTCTACACGCATGAGACCATGACCGAGAACCAGCGCCTCTACCGCGCCCTCGGCTATGAGGAGACGGGTCGCGGGACCGAGGCGGGCTTCGCGCGCGTCTTCATGCGCAAATCCCTCGCAGGTGACTGAGATGGCCCCTCACCCTTGCTCCGCCCTTCGACGCTTCGGCCCGCCGCCGGCATGACGCGCTGCATCGCCCTCGTCGTCGCTGCCGGCCGCGGGACTCGGCTCGGCGGTCGCTTGCCGAAGCAATATCTGCCGCTCGGCGGCGTGCGCCTCTTGCGCCACACCCTTTCCGCGCTGCGCCATCACCCGCGGATCGAGGCTTTGCGGGCCGTCATCCATCCGGACGACCGCGCTCTTTATGACGAGGCGGCGGCGGGACTCGAGCTTCTGCCGCCGGTTCCGGGCGGTGCCGAGCGGCAGGATTCCGTCCGAACCGGGCTCGAAAGCCTCGCCGAGCTCGCGCCCGACCACGTGCTCATCCATGACGGCGCCCGCCCCTTCGTCGATGCTGGCCTGATCGATCGCGTCCTCGATGCGCTTACGGCGCGGGCCGGCGCGATCCCGGCGCTGCCGGTGACCGATACGGTGAAGCGCGGCGCTGCCGGCATCATCGCCGAGACCGTCGATCGCGCCGCCCTCTGGCGCGCCCAGACGCCGCAGGGGTTCCGCTTCGCCGATATCCTTGCGGCGCACCGCGCCGCCGCAGGGCGGCAGCTCTCGGACGATGCCGCCGTGGCCGAGCAGGCGGGGTTCGCCGTTGCGCTCGTCCCGGGGAGCGAGGACAATTTCAAGGTGACGACGATGGACGATCTGGCGCGCGCCGAGCGGCATCTCGCGAGCCGGCTCGGCGATGTGCGGACAGGCCAGGGCTTCGACGTCCACGCCTTCGGTCCTGGCGACCGGGTCTGGCTCTGCGGCGTCGCGGTGCCGCATAATCAGGGCCTTGTCGGCCATTCCGATGCCGATGTCGGGCTCCACGCCCTGACCGACGCTCTCCTCGGAGCCATCGGCGCCGGCGACATCGGCATGCATTTCCCGCCCTCCGATCCGCGCTGGCGCGGCGCAGCGTCGGATCGTTTCCTGCGCCACGCGGCGGATCTCGTCGCTGCCCGCCGCGGCATCATCGCGCATGTCGATGTGACGCTTATCTGCGAGCGGCCGAAAATCGGCCCGCACCGCGCGGCGATGGCGGCGCGCATCGCCGAGATTCTCGCGATCGGTCGCGACCGCGTCAGCATCAAGGCGACGACCACCGAGGGGCTGGGCTTCACGGGGCGCGGCGAAGGCATCGCGGCGCAAGCGCTGGCGACGGTGCGTCTGCCGCTGCCCGGCGGATGATGGTGCCGCTCACCCGTCTCGGCCTGCCGCTGCGCCACCCGGCGGCGCTGCTCGCGACGTGGTTCGGCGCCGGCTTGCTGCCATGGGCGCCGGGAAGCTGGGGCTCCCTCGCCGCCCTCCCCTTCGCCTGGGCGATCGAATGGCGCTTCGGGCAGGCGGGGCTCGCCATAGCCGCCATCCTCGTCTTTGCGGCGGGCTGTTGGGCGGCAGATACCGTCGCGCGCGCCGGCGCCGTCCGCGATCCCGGCTTCGTCGTCATCGACGAGGTGGCGGCGCAATGGCTCGTGCTCGCAGCCGCGCCGCACAGCCTCTCCGCCTATGCGATCGGGTTCTTGCTGTTCCGCATCGCCGACGTGATCAAGCCCTGGCCGGCGCGCTGGGCCGATCGCGCCCTGCATGGCGGCTTGGGAATCATGCTCGACGACGTCTTCGCGGCGCTCTATGCCGGCGCGGCGCTCTTCCTTCTCTGGAGTCTGGGCATTGCTTGACGAGCTGACGGCCAAGGCGCGGGCGGTGTTGGTGGCCTGCCGGAGGGCGGGATTGACGCTCGCCACCGCGGAATCCTGCACCGGCGGCATGATCGCCGCCGCGCTGACCGAGATCGCCGGCTCCTCCGATGTCGTCGAGCGCGGCTTTGTCACCTATTCCAACGAGGCGAAAACCGAGCTTCTCGGCGTGCCGGCCGCGCTCATCGCCGCGCATGGCGCCGTCAGCGCCGAAGTCGCCGAGGCGATGGCGAGCGGCGTTCTCGCCCATGCGCCGGTCGATCTCGCCGTGTCGGTGACGGGAATCGCCGGCCCCGGCGGCGCCACGCCGACGAAGCCGGTCGGGCTCGTCTATCTCGGGATTGTCCGGCGCGGCGGCGCGTGCCGGAGCGAGCGGCGCGTCTTCGCCGGCGATCGCCGTGCCGTCCGTCACGCCGCGGTCGACCGCGCGCTCGACCTGCTACGAGCGGCGGCAGAGCAGGGTTAAGTGGGCGGCTTGTCTCCCGCGGCCTCGGCCTTGCCTTGCGCCGGACCAGCTGGCGCACCGTAGAGCTGGCGCGCCCGCCCTTCGAAGGCCGCGACCATGCGGCGCACCGCCTCGTTGAAGAGGACGCCGATCAGCTTCTGCAGGACGCGCGAGCGGAACTCGAAATCGACGAAGAAATCGATCCGGCAGCTGCCGCCCTCCGCCGGCTCGAAGACCCAATGGTTGTCGAGATAGCGGAATGGACCCTCGGCATAGGCGACGTCGATGCGGTGCGGCGGGCTCAGCGCCACTTTCGAAGTGAAGCGCTCGCGCACCATCTTGAAGCCGATGAGGAGGTCGGCGACGATGACGTTCCCGCGCCGCTCGCGGATGCGTGCGCCGCGGCACCAGGGCAGGAATTCGGGGTAGCGTTCGACGTCGGCGACGAGGTCGAAGAGCTGCTCGGGCGTATAGGGCAGGACCCGCTGCTCGGCGTGGGTCGGCATGCGCTTTTCCGCCGGCCTCAACCCGAGGCGGCGAGCTTGGCCTCGCGCGCGGCACGCAGCTTCGCGAAATCGTCGCCGGCGTGATAGGAGGAGCGCGTCAAGGGCGAGGCGGCGACCATGAGGAAGCCCTTGCCCTGCGCGTGCTTGCGATAGGAATCGAACTCCTCCGGCGTGACGAAGCGCTCCACGGCGTGATGCTTCGGCGTCGGCTGCAGATATTGGCCGATGGTGAGGAAATCGACCTCGGCCGCGCGCAGATCGTCCATCACCTGCAGAACCTCGCCCTTCTCCTCGCCGAGCCCGACCATGATGCCGGATTTGGTGAAGATGGCGGGATCGAGCCGCTTCACCCGGTCGAGGAGGCGCAGCGAGTGGAAGTAGCGCGCGCCCGGCCGCACCGTCGCGTAAAGGCGCGGCACGGTTTCGAGGTTGTGGTTGTAGACATCGGGCCTCGCCTCGACGACCTGCTCGACGGCGCCGTCCTTGCGCAGGAAATCCGGCGTGAGCACCTCGATGGTCGTGCCGGGCGCCCGCGCCCGGATGGCGCGGATGGTGCGCGCGAAATGCCCGGCGCCGCCGTCATCGAGATCGTCGCGGTCGACCGAGGTGACCACGACATGGGCGAGGCCGAGCCCGGCCAGCGCCTCGGCGACGCGCTCGGGCTCATGCGGATCGAGAAGATCCGGCCGGCCGGTCGCGACATTGCAGAAGGTGCAGGCGCGCGTGCAGACGCTGCCGAGGATCATCACCGTCGCATGACGCTGCGCCCAGCACTCGCCGATATTGGGGCAGGCCGCCTCCTCGCAGACGGTGTGGAGGCGGTTGGCGCGGATGAGCTTTCGCGTCTCGTGATACTCGCGCGACACCGGCGCCTTGACCCGGATCCAGTCGGGCTTGCGCGGGATCGGGCTGTCGGGCCGATGCGCCTTTTCCGGGTGGCGCGGCGTCTCCGCGTCGAGGCGGGCGGGCATTCGGGTCTTCTTTCTCGGCGGCGCAAAATCTAGAAGTGGATGGCGCGGCCGTAAGCGTCAAGCACGGATTCGTGCATCATCTCCGAGAGCGTCGGATGCGGGAAGATCGTGTGCATGAGCTCCGCTTCCGTCGTTTCGAGGGTCTTCGCGATGGCGTAGCCCTGGATGAGCTCCGTCACCTCGGCGCCGATCATATGCGCGCCGAGGAGCTCGCCCGTTTTGGCATCGAAGATCGTCTTGACGAGCCCTTCGGGCTCGCCGAGCGCGATTGCCTTGCCGTTGCCGATATAGGGGAAGCGGCCGACCCGGATTTCACGCCCCGCCTCCCTCGCCTTCTTCTCGGTCAGCCCGACGCTCGCGATCTGCGGCATGCAGTAGGTGCAGCCCGGAACATTGCCAGTGTCGAGCGGATGCACATCGTTGAGGCCGGCAATCTTCTCGACGCAGATGACGCCCTCATGGCTCGCCTTGTGCGCGAGCCATGGCGGACCCACCACATCGCCGATGGCGAAGATCCCGGGCTCGTCGGTGGCCAGCCATTCATCGACCAGAATATGGGTCTTCTCCACTCGGACCCGGGTGCCTTCGAGGCCGAGATTCTCGACGTTGCCGACGATGCCGACGGCGAGCACGACGCGGTCCGCCGCCACTTCGAGCGATTTGCTGCCGACCGCGATCGTCGCCGTGACGGCGTTGGCGTTCCGCTTCAGCCCCTTCACCGTCGCGCCGGTGTGGATCTTCATCCCCTGCTTCTCGAAAGCCTTGCGGGCGAAGGCGGAGATCTCCTCGTCCTCAGCGGGAACGACGCGGTCCAGCACCTCGACCACCGTCACTTCGGCGCCCATGTTGCGGTAGAAGCTGGCGAATTCGATGCCGATCGCCCCCGAGCCGACGACCAGGACCGATTTCGGCATCGTCTCGGGCACCATCGCCTCCTTGTAGGTCCAGACGAGCTTGCCGTCGGGTTCGAGGCCGGGCAGGGTGCGGGCGCGGGCGCCGGTCGCGATGATGATGTTCTTGGCGGCGAGGTCCGCGACCGGCTTGCCGCCCTTTGCCACCGCGACCTTGCCTTTGCCGGCGAGCCGGCCCTCGCCGTCGAAGACGGTGACCTTGTTCTTCTTCAAGAGGAACGCGACGCCGTTCGCGAGCTGCTTTGCCACCTTGCGCGAGCGTTCGACCACCTTCTTGGTGTCGTAGGCCACGTCCTTCGCCGAGAAGCCGAACTGGTCGAGGTGATGCAGAAGATGGCTGATCTCCGAGGAACGGAGCAGCGCCTTCGTCGGGATGCAGCCCCAATTGAGGCAGATGCCGCCGAGATGCTCGCGCTCGACGACCGCCGTTTTCATGCCGAGCTGCGCCGCGCGGATCGCCGCGACATAGCCGCCCGGCCCGCCGCCGATGACGATGAGGTCGAATGTGGTGTCGGCCATTCCGCGGCTCTCCTTGCCTTTTCGCCCTCTCCCCTTGCGGGAGAGGGGGGGGACCCATGCGCAGCATGGGGAGGGTGAGGGGAAATGGTGCGGCGCGCGAGATCGCGCTCGTCGGGGCGAACCCCCTCACCCCGGCCCTCTCCCGCACGGGGAGAGGGAGAAAACCTAAAGCAGCATCGTCAGCGGGTCTTCGATCATCGCCTTGAAGGCGGCGATCCATTGCGCGCCGACCGCGCCGTCGACGACGCGGTGGTCGCAGGAGAGCGTGCAGCTCATCACCGTCGCGATGGCGAGTGCGCCGTTCTTGACGATCGGTCTTTGCTCGCCCGCACCGACCGCGAGGATGCAGCCATGCGGCGGGTTGATGACGGCATTGAAATCCTTGATGCCGTACATGCCGAGATTGGAGATCGAGAAGGTGCCGCCCTGGAACTCCTCGAGCTTCAGCTTGCCGGCGCGGGCGCGCGCCGCGAGATCCTTCATCTCCGCGGCGATGGTCGCGAGCCCCTTCTGGTCGGCGCGCTTGACGATGGGGGTGATGAGCCCGTCCTCGAGCGCGACGGCGACGGCGATATCGACCTGCTGCCATTGCAGCACCGCCTCGTCGCTCCAGGAGGCGTTGGCGCGCGGCACCTTGCGCATGGTGAGCGCCGCGGCGCGGATCACGAAATCGTTGACCGAAATCTTGTAGTCGCTCGACTTGGCGTTGAGCTCGGCCCGCATTTTCAAGAGGGCGTCGATCTCGCAATCGACGGTAAGGTTGAAATGCGGGACGTTCTGCTTCGATTCCACCATGCGGCGCGCGATCGTCCGCCGCATGCCGGTATGCGGGATCTCGGCATAAGGGATATTGCCCGCCGCCGCGACCACCTGCTGCTTGGCGAAGGAGGGACCGCCGATCCGTGGCGGCGCCGCCGGAGCGGGTGCGGCCGCAGCGGGCGCAGCCGGGACCGGCGCCGGCTTCGCGGCCGGCGCCGCGCGGGCGGCGCCGGGCTTGCCGAGCGCCGCCTCGACATCGGCTTTGACGATGCGGCCCTGCGGCCCCGAGCCTTTGAGCTGGGCGAGGTCGATTCCAGCCTGCTGCGCCATGCGGCGCGCGAGCGGGCTCGCGAAGAGGCGCCCGCCGTGATCGGCGCCGTTGCCGCCGGCCCGTGCCGCCGCGACTGGCGGCGGCGCGGTCTTCGGGGATTCCGGCGCTGGCGCCGGCGCCCGCTTTGCCGTCTCGGCTGTGGACGCCGGCGCCGGCGGCGCTTTCGCCGCGGCGCCTTTGCCGGAGCCGGCGAGCGCCGCCGCGTCCTCGCCCTCCTCCAGAATGAGGGCGATGACTTCGTTGACCTTGACGCCCTGCGCTCCCTCGGGGACGACGATCTTGCCCATCCTCCCCTCGTCCACCGCCTCGACCTCCATCGTCGCCTTGTCGGTCTCGATCTCGGCGATGACGTCGCCCGATTTGACGGGATCGCCTTCCTTCTTGTGCCACTTCGCAAGATTGCCCTCGGTCATGGTCGGCGAGAGGGCGGGCATCAGCACCTCGATCGGCATTCATCTTCCCCCTTGAGACGGGTGCCCGGATGGCGGGGCTAGGCGCGGTAGCCGACGTCCTTGGCGGCGGCGATGACATCCTCGACTTGCGGAACGGCGAGGCGCTCGAGATTGGCGGCATAGGGCAACGGCACATCCTTGCCGGCGACGCGGCGGAGCGGCGCGTCGAGCCAGTCGAAGGCATGCTCCATGACGAGCGCCGCGATCTCCGAGCCGATGCCGGCCGTCGCCCACCCCTCCTCGACCGAGACGATCCGGTTGGTCTTCTTCACTGACGCGACGATCGTCTCGACATCGAGCGGCCGGATCGTGCGCAAATCGATGACCTCGGCCGAGATGCCCTCTTCCGCGAGCTTCTGCGCCGCCTCCATCGCGATCTGCACCATGCGCGAGAAGGCGATGATGGTGACGCCATCGCCCGGCCGCGCGATCCGCGCCTTACCGATCGGGACGGTGAAATCGCCTTCGATCGGCACCTCGAAGCTCTGGCCGTAGACCAGCTCGTGCTCGAGGAAGATGACGGGATTGGGGTCGCGGATCGCCGATTTGAGGAGCCCCTTGTGGTCGGCGCCGGTATAGGGGGCGACCACCTTCAAGCCCGGCACATGCGCATACCAGCTCGCATAGCATTGCGAATGCTGCGCCGCGACGCGGGAGGCGATCGAGTTGGGGCCGCGAAAGACGATGGGGCAGCCCATCTGGCCGCCCGACATATAGAGTGTCTTCGCCGCTGAGTTGATGATCTGGTCCATCGCCTGCATGGCGAAGTTCCAGGTCATGAATTCGACGATGGGCCGCAGCCCGCCGAAGGCGGCGCCGACGCCGAGGCCGGTGAAGCCATGCTCTGTGATGGGCGTGTCGACGACGCGGCGCGGCCCGAATTCCTGCAGGAGCCCCTGGCTCACCTTGTAGGCGCCCTGATATTCGGCGACCTCCTCGCCCATGAGGAAGACGGTGTCGTCGCGCCGCATCTCCTCGGCCATGGCGTCGCGCAGCGCATCGCGTACGGTCATCGTCGCCGTCTTCCCCGTCCATTCGGGCTCGCTCGCCGGCGCCCCGCGGAACTGCGCGGCCGCGCGGCCGGCGACCGGACCAGGCTGCGGGGCCTTCGTCTTCGCCACCTCCTCGACCGGCGCCTCCTCGGCGGGCGTCGAGGGTGCGGGAGCGGGCTCCCGGGGGCCGGCCTTGGCGATCTCCGCCGCATCCTCTCCCTCGCCGGCGAGGAGCGCGATCGGCGCGTTGACGGCGACGTGCTCGGTTCCGGCCGGGACGACGATCTTGGCGAGCGTGCCCTCGTCCACCGCCTCGACCTCCATCGTCGCCTTGTCGGTCTCGATCTCGGCGAGGACGTCCCCCGCCTTGACGGAATCGCCTTCGCTCTTCAGCCATTTGGCGATCTTGCCCTCGGTCATGGTGGGCGACAGGGCCGGCATCAGGATTTCGACGGGCATGAATGACCCCAGAGGATTGGCGAGTTCGCGTGGCGGCGGATGCGCTCAGGCTTCCTTCAGCACGTCGGTCCACAGCTCCGACGGGTCGGGCTCGGGGCTGTCCTGGGCGAATTGCGCCGCGGCGGCGACGAGGTCCTTGACCTCCTTGTCGATCGCCTTCAGCTCGTTCTCATCCGCGAGATTGCCATCGAGCAGCCGCTTCTTTGCCTGGTCGATGCAGTCATGCTCGGCCCGCATGCGGTTGACCTCGTCCTTGGTGCGGTACTTCGCCGGGTCCGACATCGAATGGCCGCGATAACGGTAGGTCAGCATTTCGAGCACGTAAGGCCCCTCGCCCGAGCGGGCATGCTCGACCGCGACATCGGCCGCCGCCTTCACCGCGAGCACGTTCATGCCGTCGACCTGCATCGCCGGGATGCCGAAGGGCTGGGCGCGCACATAGAGATCATGGCTCGCCGAGGCGCGCAGCACCGAGGTGCCCATCCCGTAGCGATTGTTCTCGATGACATAGACGACCGGGAGCTTCCAGAGAGCCGCCATGTTGAAGCTCTCCGAGACTTGGCCCTGGTTGATGGCGCCGTCGCCGAGATAGGTGAAGCAGACGCCGCCATCGTTCTTGTAGCGGTGGGCGAAGGCGAGGCCGGTGCCGATCGGCACCTGGGCGCCGACGATGCCGTGGCCGCCGAAGAAGCGCTTCTCGCGGCTGAACATGTGCATCGAGCCGCCCTTGCCCTTGGAATAGCCGGTGCGGCGGCCGGTCAGCTCGGCCATGACGCCCTTGGGATCCATGCCGCAGGCCAGCATGTGGCCGTGGTCGCGATAGGAGGTGACGGTGCTGTCGCCTTCCTTCGCCGCCGCCATCATGCCGACGACGACCGCCTCCTGGCCGATGTAGAGGTGGCAGAAGCCGCCGATGAGGCCCATCCCGTACATCTGTCCCGCCTTCTCCTCGAAGCGGCGGATGAGGAGCATCGAGCGGTAATATTTGAGGAGTTCGGCCGCCGATACGGGCGCCTCTTCGGGGAGCGCTACTCTCGGTTTCCGCTTGACCGTCGCCATGACTCCCCCAGGGGTGAAGCCGCGCCCTGCGCGAGGGCTGCAAATCGCCGGTAAAATGGCGTGCGCATACGCCGATTGCAATGGCATCGGGTAAAAAATTCTTTCATAAGACATTGTTTTGCAATGCAAAAGAAAAGATTAACCGGAAACGGGTTAATCGTCCTGAATTCGCATTGAGACCCGCACGCCGCGGCTGCCGATCGCGGTGGCGCAGCCCAGCTCAGCCGAGTTGTGGGCAAGACGATGGATCAGGCCGGCAAAACCGCGCCTTGGGCGGGCGTCAGCGCGGCAGGCTGCCGCGCATGATCACGATGTCGTGCGGCCCCGCGAGATTGAGCGTCGCCCGCGCCTCCTCGTCCAGCATGTCGCGATCTATATGCTGCGGACGCAGCAAGCCGACGCGGTGGTCGAGGGTGCTACGCTCGTCATCGAGCGCCGCGAGCTGGGCCGTTGCGGTCTTCAGCTCCTGCGTCAGGCGGAGCCAAGCGAGCAGGCCGCGCTCGCCCTGCACGAGATGGTAGCCGAAATAGCCCATGAGGCTGATGCCGAGCACGGGGCCGGCGATGAATCCGGCGCGTCGCTTGATCTCCTGCAGGACCATCATCCGATTAGAGAATCACGCGCGAGTCGCCGGGTCAATTGCGAATTGACGCAGCCGCGAAGAATTCGACGCCGGCGTTTATTGACGGTGCAGCACGGCGCGCCCGGCATAGCGCGCCGCGCCGCCAAGCCGCTCCTCGATCCGGATAAGCTGGTTGTATTTCGCGAGGCGGTCGGAGCGCGACAGGCTGCCCGTCTTGATCTGCCCGCAATTGGTGGCGACGGCGAGGTCGGCGATGGTCGCGTCCTCGGTCTCCCCGGAGCGATGCGACATGACCGCGGTGTAGGCGGCGCGGTGGGCGCAGTCGACGGCTTCCAGGGTCTCGCTCAAGGTGCCGATCTGGTTGACCTTGACGAGAATTGAATTGGCGACCTTCGCGGCGATGCCGCGGGCGAGGCGCTTCGGGTTGGTGACGAAGACGTCGTCGCCGACGAGCTGAAGCTTGCCGCCGAGCGCCTGCGTCAGCGCCGCCCAGCCTTCCCAATCGTCCTCGGCCATGCCGTCCTCGATCGAGGCGATGGGATAGCGCGCCGCGAGATCGGCGAGGTATTTGACCATGCCCGCCGAATCGAGCGATTTGCCCTCGCCTTGCAGCACGTATTTCCCATTCCGGTAGAACTCCGTTGCGGCGGCGTCGAGGGCGAGGAAGACATCGTCGCCGGGGTGGTAGCCGGCGGCCTCGACGGCGCGCATGACGAAGCCCAGCGCCTCGTCGGTCGACGCCAGATTGGGTGCGAAGCCGCCCTCGTCGCCGACATTGGTGTTGTGCCCGGCATCCTTGAGCTGCTTGCGGAGCGCATGGAAGATCTCCGAGCCCATGCGGATGGCCTCGGCCACCGACTCGGCGCCGACCGGCATCACCATGAATTCCTGGATGTCGATCGGATTGTCGGCATGGGCGCCGCCATTGACGATGTTCATCATCGGCACCGGCAGCGTGCGCGCGAAGACGCCGCCGACATAGCGGAAGAGCGGCTGGTCCAGCTCCGCCGCCGCCGCCTTGGCGCAAGCGAGGCTGACGCCCAGAGTGGCATTGGCGCCGAGCCGCCCCTTGTTCGGCGTGCCGTCGAGCTCGACCAGCTTCTGGTCGATCGCGACCTGGTCCTCGACGTCGAGACCGGAGAGGGTGTCGAAGATCTCGCCATTAACGGCGTCGACCGCCTTGCGGACGCCCTTGCCGCCATAGCGTGCCTTGTCGCCGTCCCGCAGCTCGATCGCCTCATGCGCGCCGGTCGAGGCGCCCGAGGGCACCGCCGCGCGCGCCATGGCGCCGCTTTCCAGCGTCACATCGACCTCGACCGTCGGATTGCCGCGGCTGTCGAGAATCTCGCGGGCGGTGATGTCGATGATCGCGGTCATGGGCGGGTCCCTGGCTGAGGCAGCGAGTGAGGCGCGAATTCACCACGAAGCCAAGAAGGACTCCATGGGAATCTTGCGGCCCGCCTCATCCCCTTCCCGCGAGCGGGAAAGGGTCTTTAGAGAGGCCGCGCCTTGGCGAGGCGGTCGAAGGCGAGAAGCGTCTCGATGAGCGCCGGCATGTCCTTCAAATGGACCATATTGGGTCCGTCCGAGGGCGCATGGTCTGGGTCCTGATGCGTTTCCATGAAGACCGCGGCGACGCCGACCGCGACCGCGGCGCGCGCCAGGACCGGGACGAATTCGCGCTGCCCGCCGCTCGCCTTGCCGAGGCCGCCCGGCTGCTGGACGGAATGCGTCGCATCGAAGACGATGGGGCAGCCGGTGCGCGCCATGATCGGCAGCGCCCGCATGTCGGAGATGAGCGTGTTGTAGCCGAAGCTGACGCCGCGCTCGCACAGCATCGCCCTGTCGTTGCCGGTCGAGGCGATCTTCTCGACGATGTTGGCGGCGTCCCAGGGGGCGAGGAACTGCCCCTTCTTGACGTTGATCGCCCGCCCCGTCTGCGCCGCGGCGAGGACGAGGTCGGTCTGCCGGCAGAGAAAGGCCGGGATCTGCAGGATGTCGACGGCCTCGGCCGCAGGCTGGCATTGCTCGGGCGCATGCACATCGGTCAGGACCGGGCAGCCGAAGCGCTCGCGCACCGCCGCTAGCACGGCGAGGCCCTCCGGCATGCCGATCCCGCGGGCCGTGCCGATAGCGCTGCGATTGGCCTTGTCGAAGGAGCTCTTGTAGACGAGGCCGATGCCGAGGCGCCGCGTCATCTCGACGAGCGCCTCGGCCATCTCGAAAGCATGGCCGCGGCTCTCGATCTGGCACGGCCCGGCGATGAGGGCGAGCGGCAGGTCGTTGCCGATCGTGACGGAGCCGACCGTGATGTGGCGAGGGGGGGTCATCGAATGGGGCTCACCTCTTCCCGCCTAGACCAGCCGCGCCTGGTCGAGGGCGGCGTGGATGAAGGAGGTGAAGAGCGGGTGCGGCTCGAAGGGCTTCGATTTGAGCTCGGGATGGAACTGCACGCCGATATACCAGGGATGGCCCGGCAGCTCGACGATCTCCGGCAGCTCGCCATCGGGAGACATGCCGGAGAAGCGCAGCCCCGCATCTTCAAGGCGGCCCTTGTAATTGATGTTGACCTCGTAGCGGTGGCGGTGGCGCTCGCTGATCTGCGTCCTGCCGTAGATCTCGCCGACCTGACTGCCACGGCTCAGAATGGCGTCATAGGCGCCGAGCCGCATGGTGCCGCCGAGATCGCCGCCTGCCTGCCGCTTCTCGAGCGCGTTGCCGCGCACCCATTCGGTCATGAGGCCGACGACGGGCTCGCGGCACGGGCCGAATTCGGTGCTCCCCGCCTCCGGCAGCTTGGCGAGGTTGCGGGCGGCCTCGATGACCGCCATCTGCATGCCGAAGCAGATGCCGAAATACGGCACCTGCCGCTCGCGCGCGAAGCGCGCCGCCGCGATCTTGCCTTCCGAGCCGCGCTCGCCGAAGCCGCCCGGCACGAGGATGCCGTGCACGCCTTCGAGATGGTGGACAGCGTCCTCCTTCTCGAAGATCTCCGAATCGATCCAGTCGAGCTTGACGCGGACATGGTTGGCGATGCCGCCATGGGTCAGGGCCTCAGCCAGCGATTTGTAGCTGTCGGGCAGATGCGTGTACTTGCCGACGATGGCGATCTTCACCTCGCCCTCGGGCTTGCGGATGCGGCCGACGATCTCGTGCCAGCGCTGCAGCGCGGGCGCCGGCGCCGTGAGGCCGAAATGCTCGCACACCCCGTCATCGAAGCCCTCGGCGTGGTAGGCCTCGGGCACTGCATAGATGGTATCGACATCGACCGCGGGAATGACGCGCGATTCGCGGAGGTTGCAGAAGAGCGCGATCTTCTTGCGCGCGCCGGGCGGGATCGGCCTGTCGCAGCGGCAGAGCAGCATATCGGGCTGAATCCCGAGGCCGAGCAGCTCCTTCACCGAGTGCTGCGTCGGCTTCGTCTTGAGCTCGCCTGCCGAGGGAATCCAGGGAACGAGGGTGAGATGCACGAAGAGCGTGCGCTCGCGCCCCAGCTCATTGCCGAGCTGGCGAATGGCTTCGAGGAAGGGCAGGCCTTCGATGTCGCCGACCGTCCCGCCGATCTCGCAGAGGACGAAATCCTCGTCCGAAAGATCGGCCTGGATGAATTCCTTGATAGCGTCGGTGACGTGCGGGATGACCTGCACCGTGGCGCCGAGATACTCGCCGCGCCGCTCGCGCCCGATCACGGTCGAATAGATGCGCCCCGTCGTCACGCTGTCGCTGCGCCGCGCCGCGACGCCGGTGTAGCGCTCGTAATGGCCGAGATCGAGATCGGTCTCGGCGCCGTCATCGGTGACGAAGACCTCGCCGTGCTGGTAGGGGCTCATCGTCCCCGGATCGACGTTGAGATAAGGGTCGAGCTTGCGCAGGCGCACCTTGAATCCGCGCGCCTGCAGCAAAGCGCCGAGCGCCGCTGCCGAAAGACCCTTGCCGAGAGAGGAGACCACGCCGCCGGTGATGAAAATGAACCGCGTCATGGACCTTCAGTCTAAGTGAAGCGCACCGGCGAGCGCCAGCGAAAAGAGCAGCGCCGCCGGGTCTTTCCCGGCGCCGCACGGGGCCGTGCTCGCGCCCGGCTACTTCGCCAGCGGAACGCTCGGCGTCGCCGGCTGGGCGGGCGCCGGGGCCGGAGAGGAGGACGGCGCTGCCGGCGTTGCCGGAGCGGAATTGGCGGGGGCTCCGGGCGCCGGCGCCGCCGGCGCGCCCGAGGCGGGCGGCAGGCGATCCATGATGGAGCGCGGCGTGCCGCCGGTGCCGGCGAGGAAGGCGAGCGCAATGCTGGTGGCGAAGAAGCCGGCGGCCAAGATCGCTGTCGTCCGCGTCAAGAGGTTCGCCGTCGACCGGCCCGTCATGAAGCCCGACATGCCGCCGCCGCCGATGCCGAGCCCGCCGCCCTCGCTCTTCTGCAGGAGGACGACGCCGATCATGGCGACGGCGAGGATAAGGTGAATGACGAGTACGACCGCGGTCATCGATGGAGGACTTCCCATAGCAAAGAGCGGCGCCCGGCTGCCCGTCCGGCCGGCCGTCGCAGAGCGGCGGTGTTCTAGCGCCGACTCGGCGGCAAGGCTAGCCGCAACTGCGGGCGATCGCCCAAAAATCGCCGGCGGCGAGGCTGGCGCCGCCGACGAGCGCGCCATCGACATCGGCGATCGCCATCAGCGCGCTCGCATTGTCCGGCTTCACGGATCCGCCATAAAGGATGCGGACGCCGTTCCCGCCGGAGAAGCGCCGCCCGAGCACGGCTCGAATATGGGCGTGCATGGCGGCGATATCGAGGGGCGTCGGCGTGCGTCCGGTGCCGATCGCCCAGATCGGCTCGTAGGCGACGATCATCTCTTGGGGGCCGATCCCGTCGGGGATTGAGCCGGCGAGCTGCGCTTCGACGACGGCGAGGGCGCGCCCGGCATCCCGCTCGGCCTCGCTCTCGCCGACGCAGAGAATACCGGTGAGTCCTGCCCGGCGGGCCGCCGCGAGCTTGGCGCGAACGATGGCATCGCTCTCGCCATGGCCGACGCGCCGCTCGGAATGCCCGAGAATGACGTGGCTGCAGCCGAGATCCTTCAGCATCTCGGCCGAGATGTCGCCGGTATGCGCGCCCTTGGCAGCGGCATGGCAATCCTGACCTCCTATCATGACATTGGAGCCGGCGAGAACCGGCCCGATCGCCGAGAGCAGAGTCGCCGGCGGGCAGATGAGAAGATCGCAGGCAAGGCTCTCGCCGGCATCGCGGCCGGCGGCCACCGCCCGATGCGCGATCTCGCGCGCAAGGCGCAGCCCGTCCTCGCGCAGCCCGTTCATCTTCCAATTGCCGGCCACAAGCTTCCGCCGTTCTGCCGTCATCTCGTCTCTCCGATCCTTGCCCCACGACCCTCGTAGAGGTCATCGGCTCTACCACGCCATGCCGCTGGCACGCCACGCCGCGCTCTGTCAGTCCGCGATATCTGCGCCTTCGAGGCGAAAAGCCGGCAGCGGCGCTGATCCCTCGCGCGTGAGCAGGAACTCGCCCCGCCCGCGTGAGTTCCGATCCGCATGGATCGCCGCGCGAAAGTCGAGCTGCTGACCGGAATTCTGCTTGCCGGCTACGGTGCAGCGGCGCCCGATGTCGCGCTTCGGCGGGCGCGAGCGTGCCGCCGCTCGCGCGATTACGCCTCGGCGATGGTCTGGCTCGATGTGGTCCTCCGCGCGGGGAGCCGAACACCGAGGCGGGCGGAGGCTGCCGCCTCCCGCCGAAGCCCGGCGGCCGAGGCATCGGCGCGTCGTGACGAGCGCCGCGACGGGCTCGTCGCCTTCGTCCGCCGCCTGAAGGCGCGCCAGCCGCGCCGGCCGTGACATGCGCGGCGCGATGGCGGCCGGGGTTGCGCTCCGGGCGCGGGTCGCCATATGAGCTAAAACGCGACAAATACGGGAGGGCAGCATGTCGTCGCAAGCGAGCATTTGGCTCGTTCGGGCAGCTCTCGAAGAGGCTGCCGGGGCGCGGGCGCAGGAATTGCTCTGTCGGCCGAGCAAATATCTGGCGAATATGAGCCCGCTGGAGATGGCGCAGCAGCCGGGCGGGGCCCGCATCGTCCTCGGCGAGCTCGACAAGATCGTGAAGCGGGAGCGGAGCGCGCGGCAGGGCTGAGCCGGCGCGGGTTCGGTCCCTGGACGCCTTCGCTTTGCGCGAACGGCGCCAGGACGCCCCCCGGGCGATCCTGGCGCGGACGCCTTACTTGCAGCCGCCGCTCAGCGCCTTCTGCGCATAGCGGATATCGATATGGGCGACGATCGTGTCCATGCTGGGCGGCGCGTCGAGACGGCCCTGCTCCTTCAGCCACTGTCCGGTGCGGAAATAGGCCTGCGCCACAGCGCCGTCCGCGAGGTGGCCGGGCTCGCCCAGCCCTTGCTGCGTCAGCTCGTCCTTCGGGTTCCAGATCGGCCAGGATTCGCCGACTTTCGTGCCGACGGCCGGGTCGGCGCCGACCGCGGCCGAGGCCTTGCGGAAAACCTCGTCCTTCGACGGCCCGGTCATGAGATCCCAGGCGGCTTTGAGAGCGCAGACATAGCCTTGCACGACCGCCGGGTTCTTGGCGGCGTAATCGGCATCGACCGCGACGACGTCGAGCGCGGGATAGCCGAGCTTGCTGATGTCCTTGACGGTCGCCACCACCTTGCCGCCATCGGCGACCATCTGGCTCAGCGCCGGCTCGGAATTGACGCCACCGGCGATCGCCTTGGTCTTGAAGGCGGCGACCATCGCCTGGCGTTCGAGGGCGACGATCTTGACCTTGCCTTCGAGGCCTTTCGATTTCAGCCAGCCGTGGAAGGCGAAATCCTCCGAGGCGCCTTGCAGCGTCCCGAAGGTCTTTCCTGCCATCTGCTCGGGACCGGCGAGGGCGGGATCGAGCACGACGCCGGCATTGTCGAAGAATTCCGCCCAGACGACTTTGAGGTCGATGCCTTTGGCGATCGCGGTCGTGACCGGCGGGTTGCCGACACCGTTGACGATGTTGTAGGCGCCGCCCTTCATGCCGGCGAGCGCCGCCGGGCCGCTGGTGATCGGCAGCCATTTGATCTCGGCCGGGATCATCCTGAGCAAATCGGGTTGCGAGGCGATGACCGCCTCCTGCAGAGGCGCGCCATGCGCCCAGGTCGAGACGTTGACCTCGGCGGCGGCCGCGCTGCCGGTGACGAGGCCCATGAAGGCCGTTGCCGCGCCGGCGGCGATCCATGATGCGTTGACCGGTCTCATGGTACTCCTCCCCTCTTGATGATCTCGATGTCGTCGGCGCGCGCTCAGCGGCTCATCGTCGGGTCGAGCCGGCGCTGGAGCAGGCGCAGCAGCGCATCGATGGCGATGCCGAGCGCGGCGATGATGAGGATTCCGGCGAAGATGAGGCTGGTATTGAGAAAGAGCCCCGCCTGCAGGATGACGTAGCCCAATCCGGCCGTAGCCGCGATCATCTCGACGGCGACGATGCTCGTCCAGGAAAGCCCCATGGCAAGGCGCATGCCGGTGACGATATGGGGGACGGCGGCGCGGATGCGGACATGCAGCATGGTGTGCAGCTCCGAGGCGCCGAGGCTGCGAGCGACATTCAGCATGTCTTCCGAAACGCGGTCGAGCGCCGCGGCGGTCGAGATCGCCATGACCGGCACGACGCCCATGGCGATGAGGACGATCTTCGGCGTCTCGCCGATGCCGAACCAGACGACGAGCACCGGGACGAAGGCGAGCGGCGGCAAGGGCCGGGTGATCTCGATGAAGGGATCGACGAGGGCGCGGAAGGGCCGGAACCCCGCCATCAGCGCACCGGTGGCGATGCCGATGACCGTGCCGATGGCGAAGCCGGCGAAAATGCGCATCGCGCTCGTTGCCGCATGGCCGATCAGCGTCTCGCCATCGGTCGGGTACGGCATCTGCAAATAGCGGAGGAGGGTGGCGCCCGTCTGGATCGGCGTCGGCAGCAGCACGGTGTCACGAATGACGAGCATCGCCGTCAGCTGCCAGATCACCAGGCCGAGGATGATGCTGGCCGCCGACAAGAGCATGCGCTGCCGGCTGAGGCCTGCCGCGCCGCGCCGTCGGACGGGAGCGGCGAGCGGCGGCGCCGCGATGCTCCGTTCGGTCACTGGCAGGCCCTCGCCAGCTCGGCGCGCATCTGCCGGCGGAGAACGACAAAGTCGGGCGCGTCGCGCGTCGCTTCGCCGCGCGGCCGCGGCAGGCGCACCTCGGTCGCGGAGAGAATGCGGCCCGGCCGCGGCGACATGACGCAAACACGGTCGCCGAGCAGGCTCGCCTCCTCGACGTCATGCGTGACGAAGATGATCGTCGTCCGCTGCCGCTCCCAGAGCTCCAGCAGAAACTCCTGCATCGAGGCGCGGGTAATGGCGTCGAGAGCGGCGAAAGGTTCGTCCATTAAGAGAATGCGCGGTCGATTGATGAGCGCGCGGGCGAGCGCTGCGCGATGGCGCATCCCGCCCGAGAGCTGGTGCGGGTAATGGCGGCGGAAGGCGCCGAGCCCGACCAGCTCCAAAAGCTGATCGGCCTCGCGCTCGGCCGCGGCCCGCGGCTTGCCCTGCGCGCGCGGCCCGAAGAGGACGTTGTCGCGCGTGGTGAGCCAGGGGAAGAGGGTCGGCGACTGGAAGAGCATGCAGCGCTCGGCGCCGGGGCCGGTCACCCGCCGCCCATCGACCAGAACCTCGCCGCGATCCGCCTTGAGGAAGCCGGCGATGATGTGAAGCAGAGTCGATTTGCCGCAGCCGGAGGGCCCGAGGAGACAGACGAACGCGCCCGCCGGAACCTCGAGATCGATTGCCGCCAGCGCCTCGGTCGCCTCGCCGCCGCGCCAGAAGGTCTTCGTCAGCCCGGCGATCGTGATCGCGGCGCCGCGCTGCGCCGAGTCTCCGGAGCCGGAGCCGGGCGCGACGCCGCTCATGCACCGCCTCCGCTGCCCTTGCCCGGCAGGCCGACCGGCAAGACCTTGCGCTGAAGCCGCACGGCTCCTCCCGAAAACTGGAACCGGGCGCCGCCGCCACGGCCCATCGGCTGGCATAGCGAGATTTCCTGGCCTCGCTATACTGATATGTGTTATATCATGCAACGGTTTGGCCGGTCAATTCGGCGGGTCGATGGGGCGGCCTCAGAGGCGCGAACGAGAGTGAGACGGGCAATCCAAGGCGAGGCGCAGCCGATCGAGGCCGGATCGGCCGCCGAGCGGCAGCCGCCGCAGCGGGCCCTCACAGCCCGCCTGCGGCCCGTCAATCGCCCCGAGACCTTGGGCGACCAAGCCTATCGGAGCCTGCGCACGGCGCTGCGCCGTGGCGCCCTCTCCCCGGGCGAAAGGCTGACGACCCGCGAAATCGCGGCGACGCTCGGCGTCAGCCTGACGCCGGCACGCGAGGCGCTGAACCGCCTCGTCGCCGAGCGCGTCCTCGAGCAGGGACCGGACCGCACGGTGATCGTCCCGATCTTGACCCGGGACCGGTATGAGGAGCTCTGCGTCATCCGCCTCAATCTCGAAGGGCTCGCCGCCGAGATCGGCTGCACCAAGATGACGGCCGCCCAGCTCGCGCGCATGGAGGCGCTCTATACCGCGCATGGCGAGGCCTATCGCCGGCGCGCCACCAAGGACGCGCTGCGCCTCAACGAGGATTTCCACTTCATGATCTATGGCGCGGCCGGCATGCCGTCGCTGCTGCAGATTCTGGAAACGCTGTGGCTTCAGGTCGGCCCGTCGATGAACCTGCTCTTTCCGGTGTCTTATGACGCGGGCTGGAAGGGTGGGCGCCATCACGCGGCCATGCTGGAGGCGATCCGTCGGCGTGACCCCAAGGCGCTGGTTCGCGCCGTCCAGCGCGACCTCGAGGACGGGCGCGCCGTGCTGAAGAGGCTGCTGCCCGAATAGGCGCCGCGTGGTTCGGCGCGCTCGTCGAAGGAGGAAGGCATGCGCAAATCACTGCCGGCGACCGGGCGTTCAGCCGCGGAGCTGCTCGTCGAGCTGAAGGCCCGCTCGGCCGCGGACACCGATTGGCGCGGCGGCCGCCTCCCCGCCTACATCTTCCGCGGCGGCGCCGACGACGTTTCCGATATCGGCCGGCAAGCCTACGGCTTCTACTTCACCGAAAACGCGCTCGGCGCAAGGCGCGCCTTTCCGAGCCTCGTTCAGATGGAGAAGGAAATCATCGAGATCGGCCTCGATCTTTTCCATGCTCCCGACGGCGCGGCCGGCCATCTCAGCACCGGCGGCACCGAGAGCATCATCATGGCGGTGAAGGCCTGCCGCGACTGGACGCGCCGCCGGCGCGGCGATGCCGGACACCGCGGCAACCTCGTCATGGCGAATACCGCGCATCCCGCGTTCAGCAAGGCGGCGCGCCTCATGGATCTGGAGGTTCGCCGCACCGATACCGCTGCCGATTTCCGCGCCGACCCGCAAGCGATCGCCGCTGCCACCGACGACGACACCATCATGATCGTCGGCTCCGCGCCCTGCTTTCCGCGCGGCGTCATCGATCCGATCGCGGAGCTCGGCGCCCTCGCCGAGCGGCGCGGCATCTGGTTCCATGTCGATGCCTGCGTCGGCGGCTTTCTCGCCCCCTTCGCCCGGGAGCTCGGCTATCCCGTGCCGGAATTCGATTTCGCGCTGCCCGGCGTGACCTCGCTCTCCGCCGATCTCCACAAATACGGCTTCACGCCGAAGCCGGCCTCGACGGTCTTCTTTCGCGACGCCGAGCGCGCCGCCGCCGCGATGTTCGAGATCGACGAATGGCCGAGCGGCCTCTACGCCGTGGCGACGATTGTCGGAACGCGTCCCGGCGGCGCCGTCGCCGGCGCGTGGGCGACGCTCCATTATCTCGGCGCCGAGGGCTATCGGCGCGAGGCACGGCGCCTCATGACCCTCCGCGACCGCTACATCGCCGGGATCGAAGCCCTGCCGGGCTTTCGCGTTATCGGCAAGCCCGACCTCACCTTGCTCTCCTTCGCCTGCGAGCGCGCCGATCCGCGCCTCGTCGCGCAAAGCCTGGCGCGCCGCGGCTGGGTCGCGAACCTCACTCGCGACCCGCCCGGCCTCCACCTCATGCTGACGATCGTCCACGAGAACGCCTGCGAGGACTACCTGCGCGATCTCGCCAGTGCTGCCGCGGAGGCGGCGGCGACACCGAAGGGCGAGGCATCGGTCTCGGTGACTTACTGAGGCGCCGCCGCGCCGGCACGGGCGGCACCGCCAGGCCCTGCGACCTCGATTCCGTTGCGGCGGCCTTGCGCCGTCCCTATGATCCCGGCGCCTTCTCCACAGCCGAAATCAGCCGCGGTCCGCGTCCATGCTGCAAGCCATCCGGTCTAGGGCCGGCTCCCTCATCGTCAAGATTCTCTTCGCGGTGCTCATCATCAGCTTCGGCATTTGGGGCATCGCCGATGTCTTCCGCCAGCGCACCCCGGCCGAGACGACCGTCGCCGATGTCGGCGGCATCAAGATCAAGGCCGACGCGCTGCAGGTCGCCGTCAACCGCGAAATGGAGAATATGCGGCGCCTCTTCGGCAGCAATTTCAACGCCGATCAGGCAAAGCAGCTCGGCATCGTTGACGGCGTCCTCAACCGCATGGTCGCGAGCGACCTGCTCTCGCTCGAGGAGCAGCGCCTCGGCATCGGCGTCGCCGACCAGGTCGTCTACAACGCGATCTTCGCCAACCCCAACTTCCACAACAGCAGCGGCGCCTTCGACCCCAACCTCTTCAAGCTGATCCTCGCCAACAACCAGCTCAGCGAGGCGAGCTACTTCAACTCGGTCCGCCAGGACATCGAGCGCAGCGTGCTGACCGGCGCCGTCGCCGGCGGGGCCGTGGCGCCGCCGGAGCTCGTCGACCCGCTCTTCCGCCGGCAGAACGAGAAGCGCGTCGCCGACACCGTCTTCATCGCCAACGCGGCGATGACCGGCATTCCCGAGCCGAGCGAAGCCGACCTCCAGGCCTTCTACGACAAGCACCAGGAGGCCTTCCGCGCCCCTGAATACCGTGGTTTCACTGTGGCGGAGCTGCGGCCCGAGGATCTTGCCGCCAGCATGGACGTCCCCGAGGAGAAGCTCCGCAAGGAGTATGATTCGCGGCAGGACGAGTTCCAAACGCCGGAGCGGCGCGAGATCGAGCAGATGCTGCTCCCCGACGAGGCCAAGGCGAAGGAGGCCGAGGCCCAGCTCGCCGCCGGCAAGGATTTCGCCGCCGTCGCCAAGGAGGTGGCGGGGCAGGACGCCGACGCCATCAAATTCGGCTGGGTCGAGCGCAAGGACATGCCGCAGGCCTTGGCCGACGTCGCCTTCGCCCTTGCCAAGGACGGCACGAGCAAGCCGGTGCAGGACGCGCTCGGCTGGCACATCCTGCGCGTCACCGGCATCCAGCAGGGCGGCACCAAGAGCTTCGATGAGGTGAAGGACCAGCTCAAGACCGAGGTGGCGCGCGACATGGCGGCCGACGAGGTCTTCAAGGAGCATAACGAGATCGAGGACGCCCTCGCCGGCGGCGCCACCATCGAGCAGGTGGCAGAGAAGTTCAAAATGAAGACGACCAAGGTGCCGGCCGTCGATCTCGACGGGCGCGATCCTAAGGGCGAGCACGCGGCGGTCTCGGATGCCGAGATCCTGCACACCGCCTTCAACACCGACCAGGGGCAGACCTCGCGCCTCACCGAGACGAAGGACAACGGCTACTTCCTTCTCCGCGTCGACAGCGTGACGCCCTCCGCCGAGAAGCCGCTCGCCGAGGTCAAGGACAAGGTCAAGGAGATGTGGCTCGCCGACAAGCGCAACGCCGCGGCGGAGGCCGAAGCGAAGGCGATCGGCGCCGCGGTCGGGCCCGGCAAGAGCCTCGCCGAGATCGCCGGCGGGAAGAAGCTCGAGGTGACGACCTCGCCGCCCCTGCTGCGCACCGGCAGCGGCGAGAAGGCGCTGCCGGCGACGCTCGTCGCCCGCATCTTCGCTCTGAAGCAGGGCGAAGCGGGCGTCTCGGAAGGTGCCGATGGCTGGTACGTGGCGCAGGTGAAGAGCATCGAGGAGCCCGATCCGAAGGCCGACAAGGCCGGCGTCGACCAGCTGTCCGAGCGCCTCGCCCAGGGCATGGAAAGCGACCTCCTCGCCGAGTTCGACAAGGCTCTGCGCGCCCGCTACCCCGTCGAGATCAACCGCAAGGACATCGACCGCCTGTTATGACGCGCTGATCCGATGCAGGCCATTCCCGATTTCGCCGGTTTCGCGCGCGCCTATGCCGCGGGCCGGCCCGTCCTCGTCTGGACGAGCCTCGTCGCCGATCTGGAGACGCCCGTCTCGGCGATGCTGAAGCTGGCCGACGGCCGGCCGAACAGCTTCCTCTTCGAATCGGTCGAGGGCGGCGCCATCCGCGGCCGTTATTCCTTCATCGGGCTCAAGCCCGACATCATCTGGCGCTGCCGCCGCAACCGCGCCGAGATCAACCGCAACGCCCGCAGCGACGCCGGGGCCTTCGCCCCGGTCGAGGAGCCGCCGCTGGATTCGCTCCGCCGCCTCATCGCCGAGTGCCGGGTCGAGACGCCGCCCGAGCTGCCGCCGATGGCCGCGGGCCTCTTCGGCTACATGGGCTACAGCATGGTCGGGCTTATCGAGCGCCTGCCCGACAGCAAGCCCGACACGCTCGGCATTCCCGACGGTGTCTTCCTCCGCCCGACGGTCGTCTGCATCTTCGACAATATCGCCGACCGCGTCAGCGTCGTGACGCCGGTTTGGCCCGACCCGCGCATCGACGCCCGCGCCGCCTACGACCTCGCGCGCGACCGCCTCGCCGACATTCTGAGCGATTTCGAGCGCAACCTGCCGCATCGCCGCGAGAGCGCCGAGGCGGTGCGCGAGCTGCCGGCGCCGCGCCCCAACATGACGCGCGAGCAGTGCTTCGCCATGGTGGAGACGGCGAAGGAGTACATCCGCGCCGGCGAGATCTTCCAGGTCGTGCCTTCGATGCGCTTCACCCTGCCCTTTCGCCTGCCGCCCTTCGCGCTCTATCGCGCGCTGCGCCGCCTCAACCCCTCGCCTTTCCTCTTCTTCCTCGATTTCGGCGAGTTTTCCGTGGTGGGGTCGAGTCCGGAAATCCTCGTCCGCCTGCGCGACGGCACCGTCACCATCCGGCCCCTCGCCGGCACGCGGCGGCGCGGCACCACAGCAGAGGAGGATCGCCGCCTCGCCGAGGAGCTGCTCGCCGACCCCAAGGAGCGCGCCGAGCATCTCATGCTGCTCGACCTCGCGCGCAACGACGTCGGCCGCGTCGCCAAGATCGGCACGGTGCGCGTCACCGAGAAGATGGTGATCGAACGCTACAGCCACGTCATGCATATCTGCTCGCATGTCGAGGGCAAGCTCGACCCGCGCTACGAGGCGATGGACGCGCTCGCCGCCGGTTTTCCCGCCGGGACGCTCTCCGGCGCGCCCAAGGTGCGCGCCATGGAGATCATCGACGAGCTCGAGCCCGAGCGGCGCAACCTCTATGGCGGCGCCGCCGGCTATTTCGCCGGCGACGGCAGCATGGACACCTGCATCGTGCTGCGCACCGCTATCGTCAAGGACCGGCAGATGATCGTGCAGGCCGGGGTCGGCATCGTCGCCGACAGCGATCCCGCGACCGAGTACCAGGAGATCCTCGACAAATCCCGCGCCCTCTTCCGCGCCGCCGAGGAAGCCGTCCGCTTCGCCGCCGGACGGTAATCCTACCGGGTTCTGTCATCGCGAGGAGCGAAAGCGACGTGGCGATCCAGGAGTTCGAGCGCCGAAACTGGATGGCTTCGCTCCGCTCGTCAGGGCGACGCGGAGAAACGCAGGCTGTCGCTCTCCTGAGCCGGGGGCGGCCCTGCTTTCCGCTTCCGCCTGCGACCTGATATAAGAGGGCGGGTGCGGCTGCCCGCCCGCCTCTACCAGGTAAGCCTTCCACATGTTTCTGCTCATCGATAATTACGACAGCTTCACCTACAACCTCTGGCACTATCTCGGCGAGCTCGGGGCCGAGGTGATGGTGAAGCGCAATGACGTCATCAGCGTCGAGGAGGCGCTCGCCCTGCGCCCGCAGGGCATCGTCATCTCGCCGGGACCGAGCGATCCCGACCGCGCCGGCATCTGCCTCGACCTCGTGGCGCGCGCGGGAGCGGTGCCGATCCTCGGCGTCTGCCTCGGCCACCAGGCTATCGGGCAGGTCTTCGGCGGGCGCGTCATCCGCGCCCCGGTGCCGATGCACGGCAAGGTGAGCCGCATCCGCCATGCCGGGACCGGCCTCTTCGCCGGCCTCCCCGACCCCTTCGAGGCGACGCGCTATCACTCCCTCATCGTCGAGCGCCGCAGCCTGCCCAACACGCTCGCCGTCACCGCCGAGAGCGAGGACGGCCTCGTCATGGGCGTCGAGCACCACGAGCGGCCCGTCTATGGCGTGCAGTTCCATCCGGAGAGCATCGCCTCCGAGGGCGGCCACCGGCTCTTGGGCAACTTCCTCCGCCTCGCCACGCGCCAGAGCGCCGCCGCATGACCTCGGATATGGGCGAGCTCAAGGCGCTGCTCGGCCGCGTCGCGGCCGGCGAGCGGCTGAGCGAGGCCGAGGCCGAGACCGCTTTCGACGCGATGATGTCCGGCAATGCGACGCCGGCGCAGATGGGCGCCTTCCTCATGGGGCTGCGCGTGCGCGGCGAGACGGTCGAGGAGATCACCGGCGCCGCCCGCGCCCTGCGGGCGAAGGCGCTGAAGATCGAGGCGCCGCCCGGCGCCATGGACACGTGCGGCACCGGCGGCGACGGCTCCGGCACCTTCAACATCTCGACGGCGACCGCCCTCGTCCTCGCCGGCGCCGGCGTGCCCGTTGCCAAGCACGGCAACCGCAACCTCTCCTCGCAATGCGGCTCGGCCGACGTGCTGGCGGCGCTCGGCGTCAATATCGATGCCGATATGGCGCTCGTGACGCGCAGCCTCTGGGAGGCGCGGATCGGCTTCCTCATGGCGCCGCGCCATCACAGCGCCATGCGCCATGTCGGGCCGACGCGCGTCGAGCTCGGCACGCGCACCATCTTCAACCTCTTGGGCCCGCTCTCCAACCCCGCCGAGGTGCGGCGCCAGCTCGTCGGCGTCTTCGCCCCGCAATGGGTACGGCCGATGGCCGAGGTGCTGGGCAAGCTCGGCAGCGAGCGCGCCTGGGTCTTCCACGGCTCCGGCCTTGACGAGCTGACGACGACCGGCCCCTCGCAGGTCGCCGAGCTCAAGGACGGAACCGTGCGCAGCTTCGAGGTGACGCCCGAGGAGTTCGGGCTGAAGCGCGTCGCCCTCGCCGATCTGAAGGGCGGCAATGCGGCCGAGAATGCAGAGATGATGCGCGCGCTGCTGGCGGGCGCGAAGGGTCCGCTCCGCGACGTCGTCCTCTTCAGCAGCGCCGCCGCCCTCGTCATCGCCGAGAAGGCGCGCGATTTGCCCGAGGGCATGGCGCGGGCGGCCGAGGTCATCGATCGCGGCCGCGCCGCCGAGGCGCTGGCGAAGCTCGTCGCCATCACCAATGGGCGCGAGGCCGCATGAGCGACGTCCTCGCCAGGATCTGCGCGGAGAAGCGCACGGAGGTGGCCGCGGCGAAGGCGCGGCTCGGCTTCGCCGAGATCGAGCGGCAGGCGCGCTCGGCGCCGCCGCCCCGCGGCTTCATTGCCGCCTTGCGCGCGGCGGTCGCGGCCGGCGGCTATGGCCTCATCGCCGAGATCAAGAAGGCGTCGCCGAGCAAGGGCCTCATCCGCGCCGATTTCGATCCCCCGGCCCTCGCCCGTGCTTACGAGGAGGGCGGCGCCGCCTGCCTCTCGGTCCTGACCGAGGAGCGGAATTTTGCCGGCCGGCCGGAATATCTCGCAGCCGCCCGGCGGGCTTGCGCGCTGCCGGTGCTGCGCAAGGACTTCATGCTCGATCCCTACCAGATCTTCGAGAGCCGCGCCCTCGGCGCCGATTGCGTCCTCCTCATCATGGCGGCGCTCGAGGATGCCGCCGCCGCGGCGCTCGAAGCCGTGGCGCACGAGCTCGGCATGGACGTGCTGATCGAGGTGCATGATCGCGCCGAGCTCGACCGCGCCCTCGCCCTTCGCTCGCCGCTCCTCGGCATCAACAACCGCAACCTGAAGACTCTCGCCGTCGACCTCGCGACGACCGAGGCACTGGCTGCGACGGTGCCGGCGGACCGGCTCCTCGTCGCCGAGAGCGGGATCGAGACGCCGGCCGATCTGGCACGGCTCGCGCAGGCGGGCGCGCGCTGCTTCCTCGTCGGCGAATCGCTGATGCGGCAGGCGGATGTCGCGGCGGCGACGCGCGCCCTCCTCACGCGGCCGGCGATCGCGAGAGAGGCGGCCCGGGCATGAGCGAGCTCACGCATTTCGATGCCGAGGGCCGCGCGATCATGGTCGACGTCTCGCAAAAGCCCGAGACGGCGCGCACCGCCGTCGCCCGCGGCAGCGTTCACATGAAGAAGGAGACGCTCGAGCGCATCATGGCCGGCGGTATCGAGAAAGGCGATGTGCTGGCGGTGGCGCGCCTCGCCGGCATCATGGGCGCGAAGCGGACGGCGGAGCTCGTCCCGCTCTGCCATCCCTTGCCGCTGTCCTCGGTCACGCTCGACCTCGCCTGCGACGCGGTGCGCAGCGCCGTCGATATCACCGCGACCTGCAAGGTCACGGGCCGAACCGGCGTCGAGATGGAGGCGTTGACGGCGGTCTCGGTCGCCGCCCTCACCATCTACGACATGTGCAAGGCGGTCGACCGCGGCATGGTCATCTCCGAGATCCGCCTGCAGCACAAATCCGGCGGCAAATCCGGCACCTACGAGGCGCCGCGCCCGTGATCCCGGTCGCCGAGGCGCTGGCCCGGTTGCTGGAGCCGTTGCGGCCCCTCGCCGCCGAGCAGGTGGCGCTTACCAATGCGCTGGGCCGCGTCCTTGCCGAGGATGTCGCGGCGCGGCGGACGCAGCCGCCCGCGGCCGTCTCGGCGATGGACGGCTATGCCGTGCGCGCGGCCGATGCGGCGCAGATCCCGGCCCGGCTGGCGGTGGTCGGCTCGATTCCGGCCGGCCAAGCCCTCGGCCGCGCCATTGGCCCCGGCGAGGCGGCGCGGATCTTCACCGGCGCGCCCGTCCCGGAAGGCGCCGATGCGATCGTTCTCCAGGAGGATGCCGAGCGCCCCGAGCTGGGCACGGTCATCATCCGCGAGGCGCCGTCCCCGGGGCGCCATATCCGGCCCGCCGGCCTCGATTTCCGCTGCGGCGAGGTGGGACTCGCGAGCGGGCGCCTGCTGACCGCGCGCGACATCGGGCTCGCGGCAGCGATGAACCACCCCTGGCTCTGGGTGCGCCGGCGGCCGCGCGTCGCCATCCTGGCGACGGGCGACGAAATCGTCATGCCGGGCGAGCCGGTCGGCCCCAACCAGATCGTCAGCTCGAACGCCCTCGCCCTCGCCGCTCTCGTCACCGCCTGCGGCGGCGTCCCTACTCTCCTCGGCATCGCCCACGACGATCGCGCCAGCCTCGAGCGCGCGGCGGCCGGGGCGGCCGGCGCCGATCTCTTCGTCACGACAGGTGGCGCCTCCGTCGGCGAGCACGACCTCGTGCGCGAGGCGCTCGCCGGCGCGGGGCTGGCGCTCGATTTCTGGAAAATCGCGATGCGCCCCGGCAAGCCGCTGATGGTCGGGAACGTCCACGGGACGCGGCTCATCGGCCTTCCCGGCAACCCGGTCTCGAGCCTCGTCTGCGGCCTCGTCTTCGTGAAGCCGGCCGTGGAGCGCCTCCTCGGTCTCGCTCCGCCCGCCGAAACTTCGGAGATGGCGCGCCTTGCCATGCCGCTGCCGGCCAATGACGGGCGCCAGGACTATCTTCGCGCCGAGTGCCGGCGCGGCGCCGACGGCATGCTCGAAGCCAGCCCCTTCGCGCGGCAGGACAGCTCGATGCTCTCGACCCTTGCCCGCGCCCACTGCCTCGTCATACGCCCGCCTTTGGCGCCGGCGGCCCCGGCCGGAAGCAGCGTCCCCATCCTCCGCTTCGCCGTCGACCGCTTCGCCATCTGAAAAATCGCGAGAAAAGCGCCTTGACGGCGCCGGCGAACCAAACTAGAACGTCGTTACCGTTTTTGTTTTGTTCCAAGCGCCCTCTCCGCCCCTGTCGGAGTGCTCATCGATGCTGACCAAGAAGCAACACGAGCTCCTGCTCTTCATCAACCGCCGCCTCGCCGAGAACGGCGTCTCGCCCTCCTTCGAGGAGATGAAGGAGGCGCTCGGCCTCAAATCGAAATCGGGCATCCACCGGCTCATCAGCGGCCTCGAAGAGCGCGGCTTCATCCGCCGCCTGCCCCACCGGGCGCGCGCCCTCGAAGTCGTGAAGCGGCCCGAGGAGACGGCGATCGCCGGCGCCGAGCCGGGCGAGCGCGGACGCTTCTCGCCGACCGTCATCCGCGGCGATTTCAAGGTGGCGCTGCCGGGAGCGCCCGCCGCTGTCGGCGCCGATGCCGTGCAGCTGCCGCTCTATGGCCGCATCGCCGCCGGCACGCCCATCGAGGCGCTGCGCGACCAGTCGAATTCCGTCGGCGTCCCGGCGAGCCTCCTCGGCCGGGGCGAGCATTACGCTCTCGAAGTCGCCGGCGACAGCATGGTCGATGCTGGCATTCTCGACGGCGATACGGTGATCCTGGAGCGCTGCGACACGGCCGAGAACGGCGCCATCGTCGTCGCGCTCGTCGACAACAGCGAAGCCACGCTGAAGCGGCTGCGCCGCCGCGGCGCCTCGATCGCCCTCGAACCGGCGAACAAGGCTTATGAGACGCGCATCTTCGGTCCCGACCGGGTCAAGGTGCAGGGACGGCTGGTAGGGCTGATCCGGCGCTATTGAGCGCGAGAGAGGCCGTGCTCTCGGTCGCAGCGCGCCGCTCGGCGCGCCAGACCCGGCGCGGCACCGGGCGCGGCGCCCAGGGGCGTATGCCCCGCCAGGCCTCGACGGTTTCGATCGCCACGCCGCCGGGGGCGAGCCAGATTGCATGGGCGCCGTGGCGCCACAGATCGAAGCGGTCGACGATCGCCGTCGGCGCCGGGCAGCGCCGGCGCGACGGCTCGCGCAGAATGACGAGATCGGCGCCCCGGCATTCCGCTTCGAGATTCCGCGCGCTCCGCGGCAGGGCGACGCTTCGGCCCTTCGCGCGATAGAAGCAGCGGAGATCATCGCAGGCGAGCGTGCCGTCGGCGCTCGTTCCGAGCTCCGGGAACGGCGCTGCAGGGCCGCTCGCTCCGCGCCGCGTCCAAGTCTCGACATCGATCCGCTCCGGCCGGCCCGACAGCATGTAGCTGCCATCGGCGGCGCGCGCCGCGATGAGGCGCGCATCGCCCGAAACCAGCAGATCGGGCGGCGTGACGAAGGCGATGGCGGCGAGGCCGGCGGCGATCGGGATGAAACCCGCAAGACGCCAGCGCCGCTGCCAAATGGTGAGCCATAGCCCGCCGGCCGTCACCAGCAATAGGCCCGAAAGCGGCATCGCCGGCAGGACGATGACGGCGCCCGGCCAGGAGGTGACACCGCGCGCGATGGCGATGATCGCGTCGATTCCCCAGCTCATCGCGTGCAGCGGTCCGGCTTCGAGGCCGAAGGGCATGAGGAAGCAGGCGATCATCGCCCAGGGCATGACCCAGAAGCCGGTGATGGGCACGGCGAGGATGTTGGCGGCCACCGAGAAGACGGCGAACCGGTTGAAATGGAAGATCGTGAAGGGCGTCGTCGCCAGCGTGCAGACCACCGTCGTCGTCGCGACGCCGAGAAGGTAGAGCGCGGCGCGGCCGATAGGCCCGGCGCCGCGGCGCCAGGCCGAGAAACGGTGGCGGAACGTCTCGTAGAAGGCGATGAGGGCGCCCACCGCGGCGAAGGACATCTGGAAGCTGGGCCCGGTGAGGCTGACCGGCGTCCAGGCGAGAATCACCGTCGCCGCATAGGCGAGGCCGCGCGCCGAAAGCGGCAGGCGGTCGACGAGGACGGCCAGCAGGACGAGCCCCGTCATGATGAAGGAGCGGCGCGAGGAAACCGTCGCCCCCGAAAGCAGCATGTAGAAGAAGGTGACGAGGAGCGCGAACGCGGCCGCCCATTTCTTCGTCGGATAGCGCAGCGACACGGCCGGAATGAGGGCGAGCATCGCCCGCAGCCCGACGAAGGCGAGGCCCGCGACCATGCCCATATGCAAGCCGGCGATCACGAGGATGTGGGCGAGCCCGGCATCGCGGAAGGCCTGCGCATCGGCCTCCGGGATGGCGTGGGTCTGGCCGGTGATGATCGCGGCGGCGACGCCCCCGCTGCGGTCCGGCAGGGCCGCGGCGATGCGCGCCGTCATCGCCGAGCGGAGCGCCGCGATCCCGACTTCCCAGCGCGGCGGCCCGCTGCCGTCGGGCGCCGCTTCGCGAACCGCCGGCGCCACCGCGAAACCCACGGCGCCGAGCCGGTCGAAGAAGGCCCGGCGCTGGAAATCGTAGGCGCCCGGCATCGCCGGAGCCGGCGGCGGATAGAGAATGGCCCGCGTCGAAACCCAGTCGCCGGGCAGCAGGTCGTCGCCGCCGCGCCCGAGACGGATGCGGATGCGCGCCGGCAGCCTCGTTCCGTCGAGCCGCTCCATCCGGGCGGGCGCGATGATGATGCGGCTGCTCTCCGGCAGCGGGTCGATCTCGAGGACCCGGCCTTCGACGGCGACGGGGCCGAGCTGATGCGCCAGCACCGGTGCCGCGACGCGCCAGGTCTGGAATTGCGCCAGCGCGAAGCCGGCCGCGACGAGGCTCGCCGCGCCGCCGAGCAGCAGCGCGTTGGGCCGGCGCCGCAGGAGCAGCGCCAGGAAGGCGGCCGCGAGCGTCGCCGCCGCCCCGACCCATCCCGGGGGCTCTACCGTGAGCGAAAAATAGAGCCCGATGCCGCAGCCGAGGAACACCGGGACCCACAGCGCCCAGCGCTCACGCTCGGCATGGAAGCATCGCGCCAAAGCCGCCGCGCCCGCCCGCAGCAGCCGGGCCGCGCGCCCCATGGCAGCCACCGCCCTCGTCTCCCCGTCGTTATGACCCGAAAACGCGATGATGCGGACCGTCCTTTCGCTCTTTCGTTGTGCGGCCGCAACTATAGGTCATGGCGCTCCCGCCGCGCCACCCGGTTGAGAGATCGTCCTCCAGTGTGCTTCTCGCTCCACTCCGAAATCATCCCTCTCCGCCCCAGCGGTGCGGAGAGGGGATGATATCGGTCACTGTCACAACGTTCGATCGTATGCGCAAAATGTGAAGTCTATAACCCGCCCTAAAGCCCGAGAAACGACCGGGCCTGGAGAGTCGAGGCGGCGTGCGCCTTGGCGACCGTGTCCGGGACCGGCGCCCCGAGCGGCGCCGGGGGCGGCGGGGCTTCGCCCGGTGCTGGCGGCCGCGGCGGCAATTGCGCTGCCATCCGGCTCAGAGCCGCCTGCATGTGGTTGGGTGGGGCGGCGCCGCGCGCTTCGAGCTGCGCGATCGTCGCTCTCGCCGCCTCCGCCGAGATGCGGGCGGGCCCGTCATTTTGCGGCTCATCGAGGCTCAGCGCGCCCAAGAGATCGGGCGCCGCCGCATCGCGCCGCGTCAGCGGCGGCCCGAGATCGAAGAGCTTGCGCAGCGTCGCCAGGATCGAGGTGTGATCGAAAGGATAGGGCGCGGCCGCCGAGGGAAGGCCTGTCGGCATCGCCCGGACGCGGCTGCCTGGCGCCATATAGGGCGAAACGATGATTGTCGGCACCCGGACGCCGTAGCGGTCGAAGGCGAAGCCGTCGGGCCGGCGATCATCGGGCGGCACCGCCGCGGGCGGCGGCACATGGTCGAAGCAGCGGCCATGCTCGTCGCATGTGATGACGAGGAGCGTCTTCTTCCAAGAGGGCGAGGCGCGGACGGCGTTGTAGACAGAGGCGATCAGCGCCTCGCCATAGAGCACGTTGTGCGGCGGATGCTCGTCATTCGGAATGTTGTTGAGGAAGAGATCGGTGAAATAGCGCGGTTCGATGAAGCTGTAATTCGGCAGCGTGCCATTGACCGAATCGGCGAGGAAGGCGCTGAAGTAGCGGAAGTGGAGCGGCGCCTCGGACCAGATGTCGGCAAGCATGAGCGCATGCGGGACGTCGTGGAAATAGACGCGCCAGGAGCGCCCGCGCTCGCTCATCCGCCGGAAGATGCTCGGCGCCGTGTAGGGAAAGGGGAAATTGGCGTTGTCGACATGGCCGAGGCAGGTGCCGGAATGCACGAAGAAGCGGTTCGGCCAGGTCTGGCAGGGCGCCGATGCGTGCCATTGGTCGCAGACGCCGAAGGCGCGCGCGAGGGCGGAGAGAACGGGCACCTGCTCCGGCGTGAAATAGTGCATCGGCGCCCGGCAATCGGGCGGCGTCGGCTGCTGGCGCATGTAGTTTTCGACGAAGCCGCTCATCGAGGGCGTGGGGCCGGGCGGGCTCCCGAAGATCTGCATCGTCATATCGGCGAAGAGCTCGCCGGGATCGGGTGAAGGAATCGTCGCCGATCGCGCATCGAGCGTGTCGCCCGGCACGCGCCAGACCTTGACCCGCTGACCCATCCACAGGTTCTGCTCGTCGCCCCGGAGCCCCTCGAAGCCGGGATCGGGCGGGTAGAGCGTGCCCAGCATGCAATCGAAGGAGCGGTTCTCGAGCATGAGCACGACGACATGCTCTATCCCGCCTAGCGCCGGCATGCGGGCCTCGGCCGCGCCGTCATTGCTGCGGCTCGGGATATTTGAAGCCGACATAGCCGGCATTGCTGATGCCGAGGAGGATCAGCAAGGAGGCGTCGAATTGCGGCATGGCGTGCCGGGTGATGACGCCGACGACGAAGACGATGCCGAGGAGCAAGGTCCAAGCGAGGCTCTGCACGCGGTGCAGCGCCGCGCCGTTGAGATCGGTCGTCACGTCCTTGAGCCAGCCTTCGGAGACGAAGGGGCGGATCGCGTTCTCATAGGCGGCGAGGAGCAAGTGCCGGTCGCGGATTTCGAGAGCGAGGCGCTGCGCGCTCTCGGGCGCGGGCTGCGCGGCGAGCTCCCTCTCGCGCTGCCGGATCTCCTCCCTCACCCGCTCGACATCCGCATAAGTGTCGAGGCCCAAGGCTTTGAGCCCGCGATTGGCCGCGTCGGCGGGCGAGTCCTTGACGACGTCGACGGCGATGGCCGAGACGCCGGAGGCGGCGGAGATTCCCATCAGCCACAATTCCTGCGAGGTGACGACGCCGTTGTACTGGCCGGTGGCGATCCAGATCGCAACGAAACCCGCGAAGACGAGCGTGAACCAGAACGCCATCTGCCAGCGCCCGAGGCTGTAGGGCTGCCGCCGCGGCTCGATCTGCGGCAGCAGATTGTCCTTAAGAAGCGTCGAGCGGCGCGCCGCGATCCAGACCAGGGCAAAGGCGAGCAGGACCGCGACGACCGCGCCCGCCAAGGGCGCGGGGCTTATGGCCGGGGGCGGGCTTTCCGCGCCGCCCTGCGCGCAGGCGGCCGCGGCGCGCAGGATCATGGCGGCGACGGCGCCAGCGAACGGGAAGGGCTTGCGCATCTCGGCCCTCGCGAAGAGTCCATGGCGCGCAGCGGCAACCGCCTCGGCGGCGCCACGACGCCGAGAATGGAATCCCTCTTGCTCAACCGGAAGTCAACAGAGCGTCGCGTGACCTTCTCGGGGCAATTCGATCAGCCGCTCATGGGAGCGGCGCGCCGCAATCCCATGATCCCGCGGCCTTGCCGTCATCGGTCGCGAAGGTGCCGGTCCGGCGGTCGGCGTTGACGACGACGGTGCCGAGGCCGAGGAAGACGGTCTTCTTGTCGGGATAGCCGCTGATGATGACCTTGCGGTAGGTACCCGGCCCCGTATAGGGCGCCTTGCTCATCTCCGGCATGCCGACGGTGGCGGGGCCGATATTGAAGGCAAGCGCATTGCCGAAATTGGCGCCGATGCTGCCCTTCCCGTCATCCTCGCAGGTTCCGCCCGACACCGCGAGCACCACCGGCTTCTCGAGCTTCGCCGTCGCCTTTCCGGCCGGCATCGTCTGGGCATCGCCGGGAACACATCCCAATCCGATCCAGGCCGCGAGGAGCACGGCGCCCCGCAAGGCAAATGTTTCGACGGGCTTCTCGAAAATCCGCATGCGCTCCCCTCCCCCTCGTGGCGCCCGCCTCGGTGCCACTCGCCGACTGTAGGTCACCTCGCCTGCGACGACCAGTCGATCCGCAATCAAAACGAATACCCAGTTTCGGCAACTCAGGCGGCCACCTCTCCGCCCCTTTTTGGGGTGGAAAGGCCGGGTGGGGTGGGGCATTTCCGGCGCGGCGTCGAGCTCTACCTCGACTTGGACGCGACAATTCCGGAGCGGTGCCTGACGTCAGTCCCATCCAGGAAAGCGTTGCGGTACCAACCATTTCTGGCGAGGGTTGCCATCGCCGGAGAGGACCGCATCGACGAGCCATCGCGCGGTCGCGGGCGCCGCATGCATGCCGATCGAGCCCATGCCGCCGTGCAGAAACAATCCTTCGATTGCTGTGCGGCCGGCGACGGGCAGCCCGTCCGACAGCATCGGCCGATTCCCAGGATAAACATTCTTGACCGTCGTTGCGTCGAGGCCGGCGATCATGCGAAGCGTCCGCGCGGCGATTCGGCTGGCGACCTCCGTATTGCGCAAAAGATCGCGAAAGGCGGGCTGAACCGTCGCGCCGAGGCGCAAATCGCCGCCCAGCATCGGGTTCATGCAAATAGCTTCGACGCCGATGCGGTCATCCCGCAACTCCGCGACGTCCCTCAGCCCATCGAGCGACATGCGCCGTCCCAATTCCTCCTGATCCGGCCAAGTCAGCTCCTCGATGATCCATGGAATTCTGAAATCCAGTTTGCCCAGCTGAATGAGCCAGCCGCGGCCCGCCGTCAGCGGCAGGCCGGGGAGCGGTCCGTCGCCGACGGTCCGGCGCAGCAAGTCCGAAATCCAGAGCCCATTGGCGAGGAAAACCATATCCGCGGGAATGATTCCCTGATCGGTCAGGACACCTTGGACCTTGCCGTTCCGTGAAAAAACCTGGGCGACGCGCAGGCCGGTCCGGATGACGGCGCCGGCCTCGCGCGCGGCATGAGCAAAGGAATGTGTCGCCCCCAGCGGTTCGAGCGTCCAGGCGCGCTCGACGAAATAGCCCCCGGAGACCTTGAATTTGAGCCGCGGATATTCGCGAGTAAGCTCTGCGCCGAGAACCTTTTCCATCCCGACGCCCGCCGACCTGTAGCGTTCGGCGACGGCGGCCGCCGCCGCGAAACTTTGTTCGTCCTCCGAAATCAGAAGGTGGCCGATCTTGGCAAACTCGAAGGGCACGGGCCCGTCCGCCAGCTCTCTATAGACCTCGACAGAGCCGTCGAGGAGCTCGACGACCTCCGGTTGCGGGCCGCTGAGAAGCGTCCCGGTATTTCGCCCCGAGGACTCGGCCGCAACGAAGCTCTGCTCCAGGACGGTGACCCGACAGCGATGCCGCGTCAGCTCATAGGCGAGGGTGCACCCGGCAATACCAGCGCCGATGACAACGGCGTCGATGGGCCCTTGAGTGCTGATCCGCGCCATCTCCGATCTCCTTCTCGTATACGCGTATACGAGAATGCCAGTCGGCGCAAGAGACCTTGCCTCCCCTGTCTCTATCGAACGGCCGATCGGAGGCACCGCGGGCAGTCTCGGGCGGCGCCGAAGAATGCTCTCGGCGGACTCTCGTATTCGATGGGGATCCGGGATGGAACGGGCAATTATTTCATGGTGGAACGGACGAGCGCCCGGCTTGCGTCCCGGAGGTGCTTCCGCAAGGACGTCACAGCTCCTTTGGCATCGCCGGCGGCGCAGCGGTCGAGCATCTCCCTGTGCTCCGCCTGCGATCGCGCGCGATAGTCGAGATTGGACAAGATGACACGGACGTATCGGTCGGCCGTCTTGTGCTGGGCCTCGATGAGCGCGAGCAGGCGGTTGTTTCCGCATGCCCCATAGAGCGACAAGTGGAACGCCCTGTTCAATGCCCCCCAGCGACCGATGTCGGCTTCGAGGTCGAGGCGCTCGAGAATGGATTTGGCCTCGGCCAGCCGCTCCTTGTCCAGCTTGGGCACCGAAAGGCGCAAGGCTTCCGATTCCAGCAATTCACGGACGGCATAGATGTCGCGGATCTCGGCGCGATCCATCTCGGCGACAAAGGCGCCCCTCGTCGGGTGAATCGAGACGATCCCCTCGGCTTCCAGCTGACGCAGGGCATCGCGAATCGGCATCCGGCTGAAACGAAACCGGGCGGCGAGCTCGTCTTGCCGGAGGACGGTTCCGGGTCTCAGCGTCCCTTTGGCGATCGCCTCGCGGAGCACGTTCGCGACGCGATCGGCCATTGTCTCCGGCTTCGGTACGCCGATCGCGGCGATTCCGGCGAAACGATCCATCGCGCTTTCCGTCCAAGAAGAGGTGCTTCCATTCTATGCGGCTCTACCGGTCCCACAACACTTCGCGGCAACGGCAATCGCTCCTCTTGCGGCGCGCTCGGGAGTTTGGATGGCGTCGCGGCGCTCGCCATGACGGTGCCATTCTTGGTCACGAATAAAATAGACGCTGACTTCTTTTTCCCTTCCTGACCTCGTTTTCCTTTCTGTTTTCCTTTCCGAACACCTTCGCTCGCGCGGCGTGATCATCGCAGGATCGGCTGCGTTCGCGCTTCAACCTGCCGCGCCAATTGATCGCAGCTTTCGGCCAGGGTCTTCAGAGTGTCCTTGGTCCGCGAGTCGGATACCTTCTCGGCGTGCGCTCGAAGGTATTCGGCGCGGCGACGCCAACGCGCCGCGTCATCTGTGGATGTCGTCATAAACCGGTCTGCTCAGAATGGTTTTCGGGCGAGAGAAATGCCGACCCCCAATGGCGAGCAAGCCGAACTCTCCGTCATCTGCGAGAGTCGCCCGATGACGGAACTGACCTAGATCGGATGCGCCGAAGGGCAAGCAGAAGAAACCCTCGGCTTGCGCCACCGGAACGCGCCTCAGTGGCAGCGGCTTTGCGGTTGCGCCACCGCAATTGCACCTCGCGCCGCTCCCATGACGCCGCTCCGGCGTTATGGTAAAGAGCGCCCGACGCCGCCGCCCCGAGGAACCCTCCCAGAAACCGGCTCCCGCATGCCCGTCACCGTCCGCTTCGCCCCCTCGCCGACCGGCTTCCTCCATATCGGCGGCGCCCGCACCGCGCTCTTCAACTGGCTCTATGCCCGCCATCACGGCGGCACGTTCCGCCTGCGCATCGAGGATACGGACCGGGCGCGCTCGACGCAGGCGGCGGTCGAGGCCATTCTGGGCGGGCTCTCCTGGCTCGGCCTCGATTGGGACGGGGCGCCGGTGATGCAGTCGCAGCGGATCGAGCGGCACGCCGAGGCGGCGCGCCGGCTGCTCGCCGCCGGCCGCGCCTATTACTGCTATTGCACCCCGGCCGAGCTCGCGGCGATGCGCGAGCGGCAGCGCGCCGAGGGGCGGTCGATCCGCTATGAAGGCATCTGGCGCGATCGCGATCCCCGCGAGGCGCCGCCCGGAGTCGAGCCCGTCATCCGCCTCAAGGCGCCGCAGACCGGCGAGACGGTCATCCGCGACCATGTCCAGGGCGAGGTCAGCGTCGCCAACGCCCAGCTCGACGACCTCGTCATCCTGCGCGCCGACGGAACGCCGACCTACAACCTCTCCGTCGTCGTCGACGATCACGACATGGAGATCACCCATGTCATCCGCGGCGACGACCATCTGACGAACGCCTTCCGCCAGACGCAGATCTACCGCGCCCTCGACTGGCCGGTGCCGGAATTCGCCCATGTGCCGCTCATCCATGGCCCCGACGGGACGAAGCTCTCGAAGCGCCACGGCGCGCTCGGCGTCGAAGCCTATCGCGAGATGGGCTATCTGCCGGAGACGCTCCGCAATTATCTCCTGCGCCTGGGCTGGAGCCATGGCGATGACGAGATCATCTCGACCGAGCAGGCGATCGCCTGGTTCGACATCGACGGCGTCGGCCGCGCCGCCGCGCGCTTCGATTTCGCCAAGCTGGACAGCCTCAACGGCCACTATATCCGCTCGACCTCCGATGAGCGGCTCGTCGAGCTGGTGGCGCCGCGGATCGAGCATCTCCTGGGGCGGAGTCTGGACGGGGCGGCGCGCGCCCGGCTGCAGGCCGGCATGGCCGGGCTGAAGCCGCGCGCCAAGACCCTCGTCCAGCTGGCGCAGAGCGCGCGCTTTTATGTTGCGGTGCGGCCAATCGCGCTCGACGAGAAGGCGGAGCGCGCTATCGCCGGGGCGGGCGCGACGCTGCGCGCCCTCGCCGCCGAGCTTGTCGGGACCCAGTGGTCGGCGGCGGCGCTCGAGAGCCGCCTGCGTGGCTTCGCCGAGGAGCGCGGCCTCACCCTCGGCGCCGTCGCGCAGCCGCTCCGCGCCGCTCTGACCGGCTCGACGGTGTCGCCGCCCATCTTCGAGATCATGACCGTGCTCGGCCGGGAGGAGACAATCGCGCGGCTCGAGGACGCCGCCGCCATGGCGAATTGATCCCCTGCCTTCGCCGCTTATTTGATAATTAAGCAACAGAGTCCTATGCTCTGGGCGCGCCATTTTGCAGCGCAGCGAAACCCCTTCAGGACGGCAGCCGATGGACGCAAAAACCACACCCGGCAAAGCAGGATCGAACACCGGGACGGTGACGCTCACCGACAACAAGACCGGACGCTCCTGGGAGCTGCCGCTGATGACGGGCTCGCTCGGCCCCAGCGTCATCGATGTGCGCCGCCTCTACAGCGATACTGGATTTTTCACCTTCGACCCGGGCTATACCTCGACGGGGAGCTGCCAATCGGCGATCACCTATATCGACGGCGACAAGGGCGAGCTCTTCTATCGCGGCTATCCGATCGAGGAGCTCGCCGAGAAGAGCGACTTCATGGAGGTCTGCTACCTGCTCTTGAATGGCGAGCTGCCGAATGCCGACCAGATGAGGCAATTCGTCTGGGACATCACGCACCACACCATGGTGCATGAGCAGCTGAGCGCCTTCTTCCGCGGCTTCCGTCGCGACGCGCATCCGATGGCGGTGATGTGCGGCGTGGTCGGCGCGCTCTCTGCTTTCTACCACGATTCGACGGACATCCACGACCCGCGCCAGCGCACCATCGCGTCCTACCGAATGATCGCCAAAATGCCGACGATCGCGGCGATGGCTTATAAATATTCCGTCGGCCAGCCTTTCATTTATCCCAAGAACTCGCTCAGCTACGCCGAGAATTTCCTCCATATGATGTTTGCGGTTCCCTGCGAGGAATATAAGGTCAACCCGGTCCTCGCTCGCGCCATGGACCGCATCTTCATCCTCCATGCCGATCACGAGCAGAATGCGTCCACCTCGACGGTGCGCATCGCCGGCTCGTCCGGTGCCAATCCCTTCGCCTGCATCGCTGCCGGCATCGCCTCGCTCTGGGGCCCCGCCCATGGCGGCGCCAACGAGGCGGTCCTGAAGATGCTGACCGAGATCGGCACCAAGGAGCGAATTCCTGAGTTTCTGAAGCGCGTCAAGGAGAAGGACGGCCATACGCGGCTCATGGGCTTCGGCCACCGCGTCTACAAGAACTACGACCCGCGCGCCGCCGTGCTGCGGAAATCCTGCCACGAGGTGCTCGACACGCTCGGCGTCCGCGACGAGCCGCTTCTCGACCTCGCGATGGAGCTGGAGCGCATCGCGCTCGAGGACCGCTATTTCGTCGATCGCAAGCTCTACCCAAACGTCGATTTCTATTCCGGCATCATCCTGCGCGCCATGGGGTTCCCGGTCTCGATGTTCACCGTCCTCTTCGCCATCGCGCGGACGGTCGGCTGGGTCGCACAATGGAACGAGATGATCGAAGACCCGATGCAGAAGATCGGGCGCCCGCGCCAGCTCTATACCGGTCATGCGCGGCGTCACTACGTGCCCGTGGCGCAGCGTGGCTAGTGAGCGACGACGCAACACCGGCGCCGCGGCGGAGCTGCGGCGCGCTTGCTGCGACGGGGTGTCGCTCGTGCATCCGGCGGCGCTGCGCGTGCCGGGGCCGGCGAACGACAACGCGGCGCCGCTGCTGCTGAAGCTGCGGCGCCGTGTCCTCATCGCCACCGGCGGCATCGCCATCGGCTGGCTGTTCTGGGCGGGCCTCCTGCGCTGACCCGCCGCCCCCGCGGCTAGACTAGAGCCGGTCGATCAACTCGATCTTGTAGCCGTCCGGGTCCTCGATGAAGGCGATCACCGTCGTGCCGTGCTTCACCGGCCCCGCAGGGCGCGGGATTTTGACGCCGGCCGCTGCGAGCTTCTCGCAGACGCCGTAAATATCGGCGACGCCGATCGCGAGATGGCCGAAGCCGCTGCCGATCGTATAGGGCTCGGTCTGGTCCCAATTGTAGGTCAGCTCGATGACCGCTTGTTCCTTCTCGTCGCCGTAGCCGACGAAGGCCAGCGAATAGCGCCCCGCCGGATAATCGTTCTTGCGCATCAGCTTCATGCCGAGAAGGCGGGTATAGAAGTCGATCGACTTCTCGAAATCGCGCACCCGGATCATGGTGTGCAGCATGCGCGCCTTGGTCACGATAGGCTGGTCGGCACCGGTCTTCGTGGCGGTCGCGGTATCCATTCGGCTTCCTCCGTCAAGCATGTCGCGCCGCGATGATCTCGAGCACCTTGTCGGCGGCGCGAAGAGCCGGAGAGAGCCCGCCGCGCCCGAGGCGCTCCAGACCTTCGCGATAAGCGTCGATCTGTTCGGCACGCGCCGCCCCGTTGCGGAGCAGCACGGCGACGGCCGAGCTTAGCCTGTCCGGCGTGCACTCCTCCAGCAGCAATTCGGGGATCGCCTCGCGCCCGAGGATCAGGTTCACGAGGTTGGCGTAAGGCGCCTTGACGACGCGGCGGAGCAGCCAGGCGGTGACCGGGTTCGCGCGATAGGCGATGACCGCCGGAAGCTCGGCGAGGGCCAATTCGAGTGCAACCGTCCCGGAGGTCGCGAGGGCGAGGTTGCTCGCGGCGAAAGCTGCGTATTTTTCGGCCCGGCCGCGGACCACGATGGCCCGAGCCGGCCAGGCCGAGACCACCTGCTCGACGCGCTCCGCCAGGAAATCGACGCATGGCACGACGAGGTGAAGGCGAGGGAAATCCGGCAGCAGATGGCGCAGCGTCGCGGCGAAGACCGGCAGCATCCGCCCGACCTCGCCGCTGCGGCTGCCGGGCAAGAGACAGAGGAGCGGCGCATCGGCCGGGATGTCGTGGCGAAGACGGAAGCCGGGCCCGTCCCCCGCCTCTGCGCCGCTTTCGAGAATGGGGTGGCCGACATAGCTGCAAGGCAGGCCGACCGCCGCGAAATAGGGCGGCTCAAAGGGCAGCAACGCCAGGAGGTGATCGTACCAGCGCGCCATCCGCCGCGCCTTGCCGGCCCGCCACGCCCACACCATCGGCGCCACGTAGTGAATGAGCGGCAATGTCTCGCCACGGGCGCGCAGGCGCTGGGCGACGCGCCAGGTGAAGCCGGAGCTGTCGATGGTCACGACGGCGTCGGGCCGCAGGCGGACGACCGCGTCCACCGTTTCGCGGACTCGGCGAAAAATCCGGCGTGCGCGGGGGAGGACCTCGGCGAGGCCGATGATCGCCAGCTCCTCGATCGGCACCAGCGAGCGCAGCCCCTCCTCGCCCATCCGCTCGCCGCCGATGCCGGCGAACCGCACCGCGCCGCCCGTCCGCGCCTTGAGCGCCGCCATGAGCGCGCCGCCGAGGACGTCGCCCGAGGGCTCTCCGGCGATGATGAAGATGAACGGCGCCTTGCCGGCCGACTCTTCCGGCACGCGCGGCCTCACGCGGGAGAAATGCCGAGAATGAACAGCCCGGCCTGATCCGCCGCTTCTGCGAGGGCTGTGCGGTCGAGCACGATGGTCGATCCCGCTTCGACGGCGATGCCGCGCAGTCCCGCATCGCGCGCTCCTACGACCGTTCGGGGGCCGATCGTCGGCAGATCGGCGCGACGCTCTTGGCCCGGCTTGGCGATCTTGACGAGAACGCCGCCCGGCCCGTCGCGGCGGAGCGTTCCGCAGCGCGCCAACAGCGCATCCGTCCCTTCGATCGCTTCGACGCCGAGGACGAGGCCTTGCTGAACGACCACCGCCTGGCCGATATCGAGGGCGCCGAGAGCGCGGGCGACGGCGAGGCCGTGAGCGATATCGGCTTCCGCTTGGGCATCCGGCTTCAGGCGCCCCAACGGGCCCGTGGGGGCGAGACCCTCGCCGAGAATGGCATCGGCGCCGACGACCCGAAAGCCTTCCTCTTCCAGCTCGCGGATGACAGCAGACAGAAGCCCGTTATCGCCAAGCGCACGGTAGCCGATGCGGGCGAAAAATTTGGCGGCGCGCCAGTCCGGCCGCAGCGAAGCGACCGTCGGCCGGCGGATGGCGCCGGCAAAGACCAGCTCCTCGACACCGTTCTCCCGCAGGAGCCGGAAGCCGTCGCCGGCAGCGCCGAGCCGAAGGACGGCGTGAGGCACGCCGATGAGAGCTGCGGGATCGGCTTCGCCGGCGAAGGCGAGGACGAAAAAAGGGCGCCCGGCGGCTCGGCACGCTTCGATGAGGCGACGCGGCAGATCGCCGGAACCGGCGAGGATGCCGAGCTTACCCGCCATTCCCATCGGGCTTGCAGAGGCCGCGGCTGGAATCGGCGCGGATGAAGGCCACGATGTCCTGAATCGGCTTCGAGTCGGGAAAGCGCGCGGCAATCTCGTCGACCCTGACGCTGAACGTGCCGTTCTCGGCGAAGAGAAGCTGAAAGGCGCTGCGCAGGGTCTGGATTTCCTCGCGCGAGAAGCCGCGGCGCTGCATCCCGATGATGTTGAGGCCGGAAAGCCGCGCGCGATCCCCCATCACCGAACCATAGGGGATGACGTCGCGTTCGACGCCCGACATACCGCCGATCATCGCATGCTGGCCGATGCGGACGAATTGATGGACTGCCGAGAGCCCGCCCAGAACGGCATGGTCGCCGACGACGACATGGCCGCCGAGCGTGGCGTTGTTGGCCATGACGACGTGATCGCCCACGGTGCAGTCATGGGCGACATGGACTCCGACCATGAAGAGACAGCCATTGCCGACGCGCGTCACCATTCCGCCGCCTTTGGTGCCGGGATTCATGGTCACGTGCTCGCGAATGGTGTTGTCGCGACCGATGACGAGCCGCGACGGCTCGCCCGCATATTTGAGGTCCTGCGGCGGATGCCCGATCGACGCGAACGGAAAAATCCGGGTTCCGGCGCCGATCGTAGTGCGCCCGGCGACGACGACATGCGAATGGAGGGCGACGCCGTCCTCGAGCTCGACCTCGCCGCCTATATGGCAGTAAGGCCCGACCAGAACCGACTCCGCCAGCTTCGCGCCGGGCTCGACGATTGCCGTCGCGTGAATCCTCGTCATGTCGTCATGCCGGCTCAGGCGTCCATCAGCATTGCGGCATAGGTCGCCTCGGCGACCACTCGCCCTTCGACGAGCGCTTCCGCGGAGAACTTCCAGACGCTGAGGCGGTTGCGCTGTTTTTGCACATGCACGCGCAGCGTGTCGCCGGGAAAGACCGGCCGACGGAAGCGCGCGTTCTCGACATTCGTGAAATAGACGAGCTTGCCTTCGGCCTCCTTGCCGATCGTCTGGACCACCAGAACCGCCGCCGTCTGCGCCATCGCCTCGATGATGAGGACGCCGGGCATCACCGGCCGCTGCGGAAAATGGCCGGCAAAATAAGGCTCGTTGATCGACACGTTCTTGATCCCGACGGCGCTTTCGTTCGGCACGATCTCGACAACGCGGTCGATCATGAGAAAGGGATAACGGTGCGGGATCATCTCCCGAATTCGTTGGATGTCGATATCCGGCACTCGCCGCTGCTGGCTGGCCGAGTCCATGCCTACGCTCCCTTCTTCCGCGCCAGCCGCTGCACCAGGGCGACGCCGCGCCAAAACTCCCGCGATGGCAGCGCCGGAAATCCGCAAACGGTTTCGCCCGGACCGACATCGCGCATGACGCCGCTATGCGCGGCAATGCGGGCGCCCTTGCCGATCGTCAGGTGGCCGGCCAATCCGCCCTGACCGCCAATCATGGCGAAATCGTCGAGCGTGGTGCTTCCGGAGATCCCCACTTGCGCGACCAGGACGCAGCGGCGGCCTATCGTGACGTTGTGCCCGATTTGTACAAGATTATCAATCATGGTGCCGTCGCCGATGATCGTGTCGGGGCCGGCGCCGCGGTCGATCGTGGTGTTGGCGCCGACCTCGACGTCGTCGCCGATGCGGACGCGGCCGAGCTGCGGGATCCGCACATGGCCCGCGGGGTCTGGAGCGAATCCGAAGCCGTCCTGGCCGATGCGCGCCCCGGGAAGGATGGTGACGCGTGCGCCGATGAGGCAGTGGCTCAATGTGACATTCGGCCCGATCCGTGCCCCCGCGCCGATGACGACGCCATCGCCGATGACGCTGTTGGCGCCGATCCGGCAATCGGCGCCGATCTCGACTCCGGCGCCGATCACGACATGAGGAGCGATCTCGCAGCCAGGGCCCAGCCGCGCCGTCGGATCGATGACGGCGCTCTGAGCTATTCCCGGCCGCAACCGCGACGGCGGATAGAAGGCCTGCGCCGCCAGCGCATAGGCCTTGTAGGGCTGATCGCCGATCAGGAGCGACATGCCGCGCGGGGCGCGAGACGCGAGCTCGCGATGCACGAAGGCGGCGCCGGCGCGGCTCCGCGTGAACGCCTCGACGTATTTCCGATTGTCGAGGAAGGTCACATCAGTGGGGCCCGCCATGTCCACGGGCGCCACATCGCGCAAGACGAGGTCGCGATTGCCGGCGCCGCCGATTTCCGTTCCTGTCCGCGCCGCAAGCTCGGCCAGGGTGAATGGTCCGGCGACGGTGAAGAAGCGCGGATCGGCCATTAATTCTTTTTGGGCGCCGGCTTCTTCGCCGCTGGCTTGCCGGGGGATGGCGCCGCCTGCTCGGGGGCATGGAAGCTCACGGTCAGGGTCGGCATCTTCTCGTCGAGGCGCTTGATCACGTCATCCGTCACTTCGAAATGCGCATCGAAGATCATGACCACGGTGCGGTCGAGAACAAGGTTGGCGTGGCGCTCGCGCGCCATCTCTTCCAGGATCTGCCGCATCGCGACAAGAACCTTCCCCTTCGCCTCGTTCTCGCCCTGCACGAGCTCGCGCTGTGACTCCTGCGCTTTCTGTCGCGCCTCGCCGTAGCGCGTCTCGAACTCCTTCACCTTCTCGGCGAACGCGTCTTGGGCAAGAATCGCCTTTTGCTTCTGCAGCTCCTGCTGAGCCGAAGCGAGATCGGCTTCCTGCTTCGAGATGCTCTGCTGATAGGAGGTATAGCGCTGCCGGAGCTGGCTCTCGATCGCCTTCCCCGCCTTCGACTCGTGCAGGACGCGCGCCGTATCGACCACCATGACGTTGATCGCCGGAGGCGCCGCGGGCGCATCCGCGGCCGATGCCGCGGAAGCGATCGAACCGGCGGCCAGGAGCGCCACGGCGACCGCCGCACGGCGAGCGAGCATCATCGACATTCAGAACCTCGTACCAAAGCCGACCCGGAAGAATTCGCGTTTGTCGAGCGGCTGTTTCAAGATCGGCAGGGCGACATCGAGGCGGATCGGGCCGAGGGGCGATTTCCACGAGAGGCCGGTCCCGGCAGAGAGCCGAAGCGCCCGGGAATTGGTGAAGCTGGTGACGCTCGAGGTCGAGGTCGTGATGATCGCCTGTTGATCGACGCCGAAAAGACTGCCGAAATCGCTGAAGACGCGTCCCGATACCCCGAATTCCTGCGGCAAGCCCAGCGGGAAGGAGAGGCCGACCGAGCCGACATAATATTCGTTGCCGCCCAGCGCGTCATTGGTCGTGACGTCGCGCGGACCGATGCCGGCCGTGGCGAAACCGCGCAGATTGTCGCCCCCGACGAAGAAACGATCCTCGATGCGGACGCCCTGACCGAGGCCGTGAATGTCGCCGACCTCGCCGGTCAGGCTGAGGATGTAGTCCGGAGAGAAGGGATAGTAGTAGGCGCCGGTCACCTTGCTGCGGACGTACCGCACATCGCCACCGGCGCCGGCGAGATCGGTACCGAGCGAGACCAGGTAGCCCTCGGTCGGATCGGTGATGCTATCGCGCCTGTCGTAGGACAGGACCTGGCCGACCGATGAGGTGAGGCGCCGCCCCGCCTCCTGCTGAATGAAGAGCGACGCATTCGGCTGAATGTCGAAGATTCGATCGGTGCGCAGGGTGTAGGTCAGCGTCTGGCGCAAATTTTCCGTGAGCTGATAGCCGGCGCGCAAGGCGCCGCCGACGCTGAATTCGCTGAAGACAGCATTGAGCTGGTTCTGTTGATCGACCTGGAAAAGGTCGAAGCCGGCCGACAGGTTTCGGTCGAGGAAGTAGGGATCGGTGAAGCTCAGATCGACTTGCTGGGCGCGGGCCGAGAGCTGGAACCCGACGCGGGCGTCGAGCCCGCGGCCGAGAAGGTTGCGCTCGCGCAGGTTGATGTCGCCCAGCGGCCCGTCCGTCGTCGAGAAGCCGCCGCCGACCGAGAGCTCGCCGGTCGACTGTTCCTCGACATCGACGGTAATGACCGTGCGGTCCGGGGCGCTGCCCTGGGTGTTGGTGACATCGACCTTCTTGAAGAAGCCGAGATTGCGGATGCGCTGCTGCGAACGGCGCAGCTTCGCGGTGTTGAAAGCATCGCCCTCGACGAGGCGGAACTCGCGGCGGATGACGCTGTCGAGCGTCCGCACATTACCGGTGATGTCGATGCGCTCGACATAGACGCGCGGCCCCTCCTGGATGTCGAAGGTTACATCGACCGTTCTTGCTTCGCGGTTGCGATTGACGCGGGGGCGAATGTCGACGAAGGCGAATCCCCGGTTACCGAGCTCGTTGGTGAGATTGGTTATGCTCTTCTCGACCTCGTCGGCATTGTACCAGTCGCCTTCCTTCACCGTGATCAGCGGCCTCAGGGGAGCGATGTCGAGATCCTTGATCTGGCTGACGAGATCGATCTTGCCGAATTTGTAGCGCTCGCCCTCCTCGACCGTATAGGTGATGAAGAACGCGTCTCGCGCCGGCGTCAGCTCGGCCACCGCCGACACCACGCGGAAATCCGCGTAGCCCTGGCCGAGATAGAATTTCCGCAGAAGCTCACGATCGAAGGTGATGCGGTCCGGATCGTAGGTGTCGTTGGTCGACAGAAAACGGTACCAGCGGCTCTCCTTGGTGTTGATCACATCCTTGAGACGGCTCGCGCTGAAATGCCTGTTGCCGACGAAATTGATGCTGCTGATCCCGGTCAGCGAGCCTTCGTCGATCTCGAAGACGAGATCGACACGGTTCTGATCGAGGGTGATCACCTTCGGATCGACCGTCGCGGCGAAGCGGCCGCTGCGGCGATAGAGGTCGAGCAGCCGCTTCACATCGGCTTGCACCTTGGTCCGCGTATAGACGACGCGCGGCCGGAGCTGGAGCTCGGCGGACAAGGTCTGGTCGTCGAATTTTCGGTTTCCCTCGAAGGCGACGCGGTTGATGATCGGATTTTCCTGGACGCGGACGACGAGCACGTCGCCATCGCGCCGCAAGCTCACATCGGCAAAGAGGCCGGTCGCGAACAGCGCCTTGAGCGATCGGTCGATCTGCTGGCTGTTGAACGGATCGCCGGGCTGAATGAGGAGATAGGAGCGGACGGTCTCAGGCTCGATCCGCTGCGTGCCCTCGATCCGGATCTCGCGCACGATCCCCTCTCCAGCGATCGGCGGATTGGCGGCTGGCGCCGGCTGGCCAGCGGAAGGCGCTGTCTGGGCCGAGGCCGGGAACGCCGCGGCACCCCAGATGAGCGCCGTCGCCGCGAAGAGACAGACAAAGACGCTGCCGAACCAAGACCGCAATGCGCTTCCCCCCGGACCGCCGCAGCCTTACGAGATCAAGCCGCGGAAGAACTCGACGATCCCGATATGCACCAGATCGTTCCAGGTGGCAAACACCATCAGCGTCAGGACGAGGGCAAGCCCGATCCGGAACCCGTATTCCTGCGCCTTTTGGCCGAGCGGTTTACCGCGTATCGCCTCGGCCACATAGAAGAGGAGATGGCCTCCGTCCAGCACCGGGATCGGGAACAGATTGATGAGGCCGAGATTGACCGACAGCATCGCCATGAACACGATGAGCGCGACGACCCCGCCCTGCGCCATCTCGCCCGACATCTGCGCGATGCGCAGCGGCCCCCCGAGCTCCTCGGTCGTGCGCGCCCCGATAACCATCTGCCACAGGGCCGTCAGCGTGCCGCTCGTCAGGTTCCAGGTTTCCTCGGCGGCCCAGCCGACGGCCGCGACGGGATTGCGCCGCACGTAATCGACGCCGCTGCCGCCGATCCCGAGCAGCGCGATGTGATGAACGTTGCCGAAACGGTCGGTCATAGGGGTGATCTGCGGCGTCACCGTCAACGCGACTTCCGCATCGCCGCGGCGGACGAGGATATGCATCGGCACGCCGTCATTGAGGCGGACCGCCTGCTGTACGTCCTCGAAGCGCTCGATCCGCTCGCCATCGACCCGCAAGATCCGGTCGCCCGGCTTGATGCCGCCCTTCGCAGCCGCGCTGTTCGGCTGAACCTGCACAACTTCGGGCGGGGTGAAGGGCTGGCCTGCGGTGGCATAGAGCACCGCCAGAATCAGCATCGCGAATATGAAATTGGCGGCAGGTCCCGCTACCACCACGGCAAAGCGCTGGCCGAGACGCTTGTGGTGGAAGGAGACGCGGCGCTCCTCGGCCGTCATCGTCTCGATGACGCCTGTCGGCAGCGATGAACTCGCATCGGCGTCGCCGAACATCTTGACGTAGCCGCCGAGCGGTATCGCGCTCAGCTTCCACCGTGTCCCGGCGCGGTCGAACCAGCCGAGCAGCTCGGGTCCGAATCCGATCGAAAACACCTCGATCCTGACGCCATTGCGGCGGGCGACGAGGTAGTGGCCGAGCTCGTGCACAAAGACAAGGACAGTGAGAACGACAAGGAACGGCACGATATAGCCGAGGCCGCCGCTGAGAAGGCTCATGCTGGTGATCTCGCTCTCCTAAATGGCGCGTGCCCGGCGTTCCCGACCGATCAGGCCGCCGGCAAGCTGACGCGCCTCTGTGTCGAAATTGTGGACGTCTTCCAGCGAGGCAATTACGCCGTCGCGCAGCCGCTCCAGCGTACCTTCGACTACACGCGCGATGTCGAGAAAGCCGATGGCGCGTTCGAGAAAAGCATGCACTGCGATTTCATTGGCGGCATTGAGAATAGTTGGGGAGGCGCCGCCCCGCCGCAAGGCGGCGCGCGCAAGGCGCAGCGCCGGGAAGCGCGTTTCATCCGGCGCCGCGAAGGTCAGCCGGCCGAGGGCGGCGAGGTCGAGCCGCGGCGTCGGCGCCGCCATGCGCTCGGGCCAGGCGAGCGTATGGGCGATGGGCGTGCGCATGTCGGGGGCACCGAGCTGCGCCAGCACTGAGCCGTCGCGGTAGACCACCATGCCGTGCACGATCGACTGATGGTTGATGAGAATATCGAGTTGCGGTTCCGGAAGTCCGAACAGGTGGTGCGCTTCGATGAGCTCCAGGCCCTTGTTCATCATGGTCGCGGAATCGACCGAGATCTTCGGACCCATACGCCAATTCGGATGGGCGATCGCCTGCTCCGGCGTGACATGGCCCATGGCGTCGAAGGCGAGTTCGCGGAAGGGGCCCCCGCTCCCCGTCAGGACGATCCGGTCGATGGCGCCGACTCGGTCGTTGTCGAACACTTGGAAGATCGCGTTGTGCTCACTGTCGACCGGGAGCAGTGTCGCCCCGTGGCGCCTCACTTCGGCCATGAAGAGTTCGCCGGCGCAGACCAAGACTTCCTTGTTGGCGAGCGCGACGATGGCGCCGCGCCGGACAGCTTCGAGCGTCGGCACGAGGCCGGCGGCGCCGACGATCGCCGCCATTACCCAATCGGCCGGGCGCGCTGCCGCTTCGGCGACCGCTTCCGCGCCCGCTGCGACCTCGATGCCGCTTCCCGCCAACGCGCGCTTCAGCTCGGCATAGCGGGTGGGATCGCCGACCACGGCGAGGCGCGCCTTCAGCCGCCGGGCCTGAGCAGATAGCACTTCGACGTTGCGGTGCGCGGTCAGCGCCTCGACGGAAAAATCCTCTGTCTGACGCTCGATGAGATCGATCGTGTTGCGGCCGACCGAGCCGGTGCTGCCGAGCACGGTGACACGCCGCCTTTGGCGCTTTTCGCCCATCGCCCTCACTCCTGCCCTCACCGCCACGTCATCATGCTGCCGCCCGCAAGGATGCTCAGGAATGCGACGGTCGGAATGACCGTGAGCAGGCCGTCGAGGCGGTCGAGCAACCCGCCATGGCCGGGAATGAGGTTGCTCGAATCCTTCACACCGAAATGGCGCTTCATCATCGATTCGGCGAGGTCTCCGGATTGCGCGATAATCGCCAAAAGGGCGCTGAGCGCCGGCAGCATAGGCGAGAGCGCCGCCCCGAACGCCACTGCGGCCAGCGTCCCCGCGACGCTCGCGCAGAGGATGCCGCCGAGCAATCCCGACCAGGTCTTGTTCGGGCTCGCCCGCGGCGCCAGCCGCGGTCCGCCGAGCGTGCGGCCGAAGCCATAGGCGCCGATATCGGTGGCCCAGACCACCGCGAGAATCCAGAAGACGGTCGCCCGGCCGGCGGTCGCATCCTGCGACAGCCAAACGAGCGCGATGCAGGGAATGCCGATCCAGACCAGTCCGAAGGCGGCAATGACAGTCTCGAAGGATCGGCTGCCGAGAAAGACAACGAGGCCTGTTGCAGCGAGGATGAGCCCGAGGGCGGCGATGGGCGCCCCCCCCGTCGCCACGGCAGTGGCGGCAACGATCGCGACGATCGCGATGATCCCGCGCGTGCCGAGCCGGCCGCGGCCGCAGAGCCGCGCCCATTCCCATGCCATGAGAGCGCCGGCGAGCGCCGTCACCGCCGAGAGGACAGGCCCTCCCAACCAAACCGCGAAGAGCGCCACCGGCGCCAGCATCAACGCCGACAGAACGCGGCGCCGCAGCGCGGTCCGGCTATCGCGAGCCAACGGAAGCGCCGTAGCGGCGATGGCGGCCATGGTAGTCGCGCAGCGCCTTCTCGAGGTCGCTCTTGGCGAAGTCCGGCCACAGAGTGTCGGTGAAGATGAACTCCGCATACGCGGCCTGCCACAGCAGGAAATTGCTGATCCGCTGCTCGCCGCTGGTGCGGATCACGAGGTCGGGATCCGGCATCCCGGCGGTTAAAAGGTGATCTGCAAAACAGCTTTCGTCGATCGTCTCCGGATCGAGCTCCCCTGCCGCGACCCGCCGCGCGATGTTCCGCGCCGTCATCGCGATTTCGTCGCGGCCCCCGTAAGACAGCGCGACGGTCAGATTGAGACCACGATTGTCGCTCGTCAGCTTCTCGCCATTCTCGATCAAAGTCACGATATCCGGCGCGAGCCGCGCACGCTGTCCGATCACTCGCAGACGGACGCCGTTCCTGTGCAGTTCGGCAATCTCCCCGCGCAGATAATGGCGCAGCAATCCCATCAGGTCGTCGACCTCGGCGAGCGGGCGCTTCCAATTCTCGGAGGAGAAGCCGAAGAGCGTCAGGTAGGAGATCCCGAGCTCGCCCGCCCCCTGCACCGTGCGCCGGACCGCCTCGGCGCCGCGACGGTGGCCGGCAATCCTGGGCAGGCCGCGCGAGGTTGCCCAGCGCCCGTTCCCGTCCATGATGATGGCGACATGCGCCGGCGGAGCCGGCGCCGCGAGACGCGATGTTCCGTTCATTCGATCAGACCTGCAAAATCTCTTTTTCTTTTTGCGCGACTGTCTCGTCGATCTTCTTGATGTAGTCGTCGGTCAACGCCTGGATGTCGTGCTGCAGCTTACGGTGCTGATCCTGCGAGATCTCGCCGTCCTTTTCTTTCTTCTTCAGCGGATCGAGTCCATCGCGGCGCACATTGCGGACCGAGACGCGCGCCTGTTCGGCGTATTTCGCCGCCACCCGCGTCAACTCACGGCGCCGTTCCTCGGTCAGATCGGGAATCGGGACACGAATGACCTGACCCTCGGTCTGCGGATTGAGGCCGAGCCCGGCTTCCCGGATCGCCTTGTCGACCGCCTTCACCATGGCGCGATCCCAGACCTGGACAACGAGGAGGCGAGGCTCGGGCGCGCTCACCGAGGCGAGTTGGTTGAGCGGCATCGCCGAACCGTAGGCTTCGACATGCACCGGCTCCAGCAGATGGGTCGAGGCCCGCCCGGTACGGAGTCCGCCAAGCTCCTTCCGCAGAGCCTCGAGCGCGCCGTCCATGCGGCGACGCAGATCCTTGAGCAGCGGATCCTCGGCCATGTGTCAGCTCTCCTCCGTAATGATGGTGAAAAGCCCTTTGCCGTTGACGACATCGGCGAAGCCGCCGGGATTGTGAATGGAGAAGACGAGGATCGGGATGCGGTTCTCGCGAGCGAGCGAGATTGCCGACGCGTCCATCACCTGTAAATCCCGCGACAGCACGTCGAGATAGCTGAGCCGATCATAGCGCCGCGCATCGGCGACCTTCTTCGGATCGGCGCTGTAGACCCCGTCGACTTTCGTCGCCTTCAAGAGCGCATCGCATCCCATCTCCGAGGCGCGGAGCGCTGCCGCCGTATCGGTCGTGAAGAACGGATTGCCGGTCCCAGCGGCGAAAATGACGACGCGCCCCTTTTCCATGTGACGCATCGCCCGGCGGCGAATATAGGGCTCGCACACGGCCTGCATGCCGATCGCCGATTGGACGCGGGTGGGAACGCCGCATTTTTCCAACGCGTTCTGCATGGCCAGCGAATTGATGACCGTCGCCAGCATGCCCATGTAGTCGGCCGTCGCCCGCTCCATGCCGCGCGCGGCGCCCGCAAGGCCGCGAAAGATATTGCCGCCGCCGATGACGACGCAGATCTCGACGCCGAGGGCGTGCACCGACTTGACCTCGGCGGCGATCCGCTCGACCATCGCCGAATCGAGGCCGTAATCCTGCTCGCCCATCAGTGCCTCGCCCGAGATTTTGAGCAGGACGCGGCGATAACGGGCAGGCAGGGACATTGACACCAATCCTCGTGCGCGGGCGCGGCACCACCCTCGGTTGCGCCGCGGACGAAGCCGGGGGCGCGAAAGCGGCCGGATCATACAACAATCCGGCTGGCGATGCTCGCCCTCAATGGCGCCGCCGGAAAGGCCGCGAAAAAGCCTCAGCGCCCGAGTTGCGCCGCGACCTCGGCGGCGAAGTCCGTCGGCCCCTTATCGATTCCCTCGCCGAGCGCATAGCGGACGAAACCGGCAACCCGGATCGGCGCGCCGGCTTCCTTGCCCACCGCTTCGATCACCTTGGCAATCCGCGTTTCCTGGTCGATGACGAAGATCTGCTCGAGGAGGACCACCTCCTCGTAATATTTGCGCAGCCTTCCCTCGACCATTTTCTCGATGATGGCATCGGGCTTGCCGCTCGCCTTCGCTTGCTCGCGCAGCACGTCGCGCTCGCGGTCGAGCGAGGCCTGGTCGACCGAGGCAATGTCGAGGAATTGCGGGTTGGCCGCCGCCACATGCATCGCGAGCTGCTTGCCGAGCGCCGCTACCCGCCCCGGCTCGCCCGCCGATTCGAGCGCGACGAGGACGCCGATCTTGCCGAGCCCCGCCGCCAGCGCACCATGGACGTACGAGACGACCGCGCCCTTGGCGACTTCGAGACGGCGCAGGCGCCGCAGATTCATGTTCTCGCCGATCGTCGCGACGAGATGCGTCAGCTCCTCGGCGACGCTCCGGCCCGTCCCCGGAAACGGCGCCGCCTTCACCGCCTCGATCTCGCCCTTGTCGAGAGCAATCGCGGCGATTTCGCGCACGGCGTGCTGGAAAGCTTCGTTGCGGGCGACGAAATCCGTCTCCGAATTGAGCTCGACGACGGCGCCCGCGCGATCGCGTGTCGCGACGCCGACGAGGCCCTCGGCGGCGACGCGCCCTGCCTTCTTGGCGGCGGCGGCGAGCCCTTTCTTGCGCAGCCAGTCGACGGCGCCTTCGAGGTCGCCGCCAGTTTCGCCGAGCGCCCGCTTGCAGTCCATCATCCCGGCGCCGGTCTTCTCGCGCAGCTCCTTGACGAGCGCGGCGGTGATTTCGGCCATCGTTCTAACCTCTGCTCATCTCTCGCATCGGGCCATGCCGGCCTCGCTCACGGGCTGGCTTCGGCGCCAGCTCCCTCCCCCGCCGGTGCCGGCGCCGGCACCTCTTCGCCCTCTTCCGGCAGGCTCTCGCCCGGAATTTCCTCCTGCGCCCCGACATCGACGCCCGAGCCACTCAGCTCGGCCTGCAAGCCGTCGAGGACGGCGGCAGCCGCCAGGTCGCAATAGAGATGGATGGCGCGCATCGCGTCGTCATTGCCGGGGATCGGGAAGGCGATGCCGTCGGGGGAGGAATTCGAATCGAGGATGGCGACCACCGGGATCTTCAGCGTATTCGCCTCGCGGACGGCGATCGCCTCCTTGTTGGTGTCGATGACGAAGAGAATGTCGGGGAGTCCGCCCATCTCTTTGATCCCGCCCAGCGCGCGTTCCAGCTTGTCGCGATCGCGCGTCAGTTCGAGGAGTTCGCGCTTCGTCAATCCGCTTTGCGTCTCGCTGATCCGCTCGTCGAGTTCGCGCAGACGCTTGATCGATTGCGAGATGGTCTTGAAGTTCGTCAGCATGCCGCCGAGCCAGCGGTGATTGATGTAGTATTGGCCGCAGCGCTTCGCCGCCTCGGCAATCGGCTCCTGCGCTTGGCGCTTGGTGCCGACGAAGAGCACGCGGCCGCCGCCGGCGACGACGTCGCGCAGAGCCTCGAGGCCGCGATGCAGCATCGGCACGCTCTGTTCGAGATCGATGATGTGGATGCCGTTGCGGACGCCGAAGATGTAGCTCGCCATCTTCGGATTCCAGCGGCGGGTGTGATGGCCGAAATGGACGCCGGCTTCGAGGAGCTGGCGCATGGTGAAGCTGGGCATCGTCATCGTGCTGGATCCTTTTCCGGTTAAGCCGCCACGGGGGTCATCGACGCCTGGGCGCCGACACCGGAGCGCGCCGCGCAAACGGCCGCCTCCCCGTGTGAGGGGTTCAATGCGGGCGTGGTGATAAGCCGGATCGCCCGGTTTTGCAAGCCGCAGAGGAGGTGAACAATATGCTTCGAATGCGCCCGTGCCAGGATCGCAGAATCATGCTATAACCGTAGTCACTATTATAAACGGTTATGGGAGCCGATCATGGCTGATGCGACGGGTTCTGTGCAGCATCGCGGCGGCTGTCTTTGCGGCGCCGTCCGCTACGAGGTGCACGGTCCGCTGCGCCCGATCATCGCCTGCCACTGCTCGCAATGCCGCCGCCAGACCGGCCACTTCATGGCGGCGACCGCGGCCCGGCTCGGCGATTTCGTCCTCGCGAAGGAAGCGGGGTTGCGCTGGTACCGGTCCTCGCCGAAGGCGCGGCGCGGCTTTTGCACTACCTGCGGCTCGACGATGTTCTGGCAAGGCGAAGGCAGCGATCATATCAGCATTGCCGCCGGCACCGTCGACGGCAAGACCGGCCTGGCGATAACCCGCCATATCTTTACCGCAGACAAAGGCGACTATTACGCCATTACCGATGCCGTGCCGCAATCGGAGCAATGGGATTGAACCGACCCGGAGGACGGCTTCCGGTCAAATGTCGTGTACGTCGATGACCCCCGGCAGCGACTTCACCGCCGCGCGCAGGCCGGGGCCGATCTTGTAGCCGCCGGGAATGGCGATTTCGACCTCGCGCGCCGGCGTCAGCGGGACGACGATCGAGAGGCGGCCGCGCCCCGGCCCTTCGCGGTCGATGATGCTCTTGAGTGGCTTCAAGGCCTCCGCCTCTGCGAGGAAGACGCGCAATCCGGCCGCCGCATGCGCCACGACGGCATCGAGCGGCTCGATCTTTTGCGCGGTGAGGCGCAGCGTCTCCTCTTCGGTACGGCAATCGGCCGTGACCAGAAGCGGTTGGCCGGAATCGAGGAGCGGCCGCGCCTCGCCCAGCACCTCGGAGAAGACGGTGAGCTCGTAGAAACCGGAGGTGTCCGACATCTGCACGAAGGCAAAACGGCTGCCGCGTGCCGAAGTGCGCTCCTTCTTGCCGACGACGATGCCGGCGAGCTTCACGCGCGAGGAGCCGCTGGCGGCCAGTCGCGCCGGGAGATCGACGACGCGCACGACAGAGACGCGGTCGAGGCTCTTGCCGTAGGCGTCGAGCGGATGCGCCGAAAGATAAAACCCGATCGCATCGAATTCGTTCTGAAGCCGCTCGATCGCCGGCCAATCGGCGGTAACCGGCAGCGGCGGCCGATGCGCTCCCGCATCCATACCGCCGAAGAGGTTCACCTGCGCGCTCTCCCGCTCCTCGGCGGCGGCGCTGGCATGGCGCAGCAGCAGCTCGCAGGCCTGGAAGGTCTGGGCCCGGTTGGGGTTGAGGCTGTCGAAGGCGCCGGCTTTCACCAAGCCCTCGAATTGGCGGCGGTTGAATGATTTCGCGTCGACGCGGCGCGCGAAATCGAAGAGGTCCTTGAAACGGCCATGGGCCTCGCGCTCGGCGACGATCGCCGCCATCGCCTGTGCGCCGACTCCCTTGACCGCCGCGAGGGCGTAGCGGATGGCTGCCCCGTCCTTCGTCTCCTCGACGGTGAATTCGACGCCCGAGCGGTTGATGTCGGGCGGCAGCAGCTTGATGCCGAGGCGATCCAGTTCCTGGCGGAAGACGTTGAGCTTGTCGGTGTTGCCGAGATCGAGAGTCATCGAGGCGGCAAGGAACTCGACGGGATAGTTCGCCTTCAGATAGGCGGTCTGGTAGGCGACGAGGGCGTAGGCCGCCGCGTGGCTCTTGTTGAAGCCGTAACCGGCGAATTTCGCCACCTGCTCGAAGATGTTCTCCGCCACACGAGGGTCGACGCCGCGTTCTGTGGCGCCGTCGACGAAGAGCTTGCGCTGCGCCTCCATCTCCGACTTGATCTTCTTGCCCATGGCGCGGCGCAGCAGATCGGCGCCGCCGAGCGTGTAGCCCGACAGCACCTGTGCGATCTGCATTACCTGCTCCTGGTAGATCATGATCCCGTGCGTTTCCTTGAGGATCTGCTCGAGCGAGGGGTGCAGATAATCGGGCTTCTCCCTGCCATGCTTCACCGCGATGTAGCGCGGGATGTTTTCCATCGGCCCGGGGCGGTAGAGCGAGACGACGGCGATGATGTCCTCGAAGCGGTCGGGCAGCAGCTTCTTCAGCATGTCGCGCATGCCCTGACCTTCGAGCTGGAACACGCCAACCGTGTCGCCGCGCTTCATGAGCTCGAAAGCCGGGCCGTCGTCGAGCGGGATGTTCGAGAGGTCGAGCCGCGGTCCCCGCGCGGCGATGAGCTCGACGGCATGCTGCAGCACCGTCAGGGTCTTGAGGCCGAGGAAGTCGAACTTCACGAGTCCCGCCAGCTCGACATACTTCATGTTGAACTGGGTGACCGGCATGTCCGAGCGCGGGTCGCGGTAGAGCGGGACCAGCTCCTGCAGCGGACGGTCGCCGATGACGACGCCGGCGGCATGGGTCGAGGCATGGCGGTACAGGCCTTCGAGCTTCAGCGCTACCGTCATGAGCCGCGCCACGGTCTCGTCGCCGTCGCGTATCGCCTGAAGCGCCGGATCGCCGTCGATCGCCTGCTGCAGGGTGACGGGGTTGGCGGGGTTGTTGGGCACGAGCTTGCAGATGCGATCGACCTGGCCATAAGGCATTTCGAGGACGCGCCCGACATCGCGCAGCACCGCTCGCGCCTGAAGCTTGCCGAAGGTGATGATCTGCGCCACCCGGTCGCGGCCGTACTTCTCCTGGACATGCCGGATCACCTCGTCGCGCCGTTCCTGGCAGAAATCGACGTCGAAATCCGGCATCGAGACGCGCTCGGGATTGAGAAAGCGCTCGAAAAGCAGCCCGAAGCGCAGAGGATCGAGATCGGTGATGGTGAGCGACCACGCGACGCATGAGCCGGCGCCCGAGCCGCGGCCCGGCCCGACGGGAATGCCTTGAGCCTTCGCCCACTGAATGAACTCGGCGACGATGAGGAAGTAGCCGGCAAAGCCCATCTGGACGATGACGCCGAGCTCGTATTCGAGGCGCTCGCGATAGGGCTTCGCGGCGGCGACGCGCTCTTCGTCGCTCATTTCCGGGCGCCAGACATGGGCGGCGAGGCGCCGCTCCAGTCCGGCCATTGCCTGAACGCGCAGCTCCTCGGGTTCGGAACGCCCGCTTTCGGTTGCGAAAGGCGGCAGAATGGGCTTTCGCGGCATCGGCACGAAGGCGCAGCGGCGCGCAATGACCAGCGTGTTGTCGCAGGCTTCGGGCAAATCGGCGAAGAGCGCGCGCATCTCGGCTGCGGATTTGAAGCAATAGTCGGGCGTCAGGCGGCGGCGATTGCGCTGCCCGACGACGGCGCCCTCGGCGATGCAGAGGAGCGCGTCATGCGCTTCGTAGAAATCGGCATCGGGAAAAAAACAATCGTTCGTGGCGACGAGCGGCAGATCATGGCGCAAGGCGAGCTCGACGAGCGGCGGCTCGATGCGGTCCTCGAGGGCGACGCCGTGGCGCATCAGCTCGACATAGAGGCGGCCCGGAAACAGCGCGGCGAGGCGGAGCAGCATCGCTTCGGCTGCCGCGCTCTGGCCCTCGCCCAGCAGCCGCCCGATGGGGCCGCCCGGCCCTCCGGTCAGGCAGAGGAGGCCTGCGCTGTACTCGGCGAGATCGGCGGCCGCCACTTGCGGCGCCTCGCCGCCGTTTGTCTCCAGGTAGGATTTGCTGACGAGCGCCGACAGGTTGCGATAGCCGGTCTCGCTTTGCACCAGCAGCACCACTCGATCGGGATCGGGCGGCAGGCCCGGGCGCGGGCTACGCTCGGCGCCGCCCTCGCGGCGCAAGCCGAACTCGCAGCCGATGATCGGCTGGACGCCGGCGTCGATGCAGGCCTGCGCGAATTCGAGGGCGCCGAACAGATTGCCCGTATCGGTGATCGCCACGGCCGGCATCTTCATCTGCTTGCAGAGGCCGACGAGCGGCTTGATTCTGATAGCCCCGGCCGAGAGCGAATAGGCCGAGTGAACGCGCAGATGGATGAAATCAGCGTGGGCCACGTCGGCTATCCCGATCGGTCGTGAGGCGCGGAGCAGGCGGGAACTCGCCTCTCCATCGTATCGCGTTATCGCTTCGGGGTCACGGGCGGCGAGTTTTGTCTGCAAGCGTCGACGGAATTCTCGCTCAGCCCCGCAATGCCGCTGCGAGACGAGGTCGGACGGCAGAGAGGACTCGCGTCAAGTTCTTGCCGGTACGGGTCAGCGCCTCGTCCCACTCGAGAACCGCGAACCGGTCGAACTCGGGCAGGACGACGCCGCCGGAAGCAACGAAGGTGGAAGAGCAGCGGAGTTGCCCGGGCTCGGGAAGCGGCACGGGGCGCCACGCAAAGAGCGCCAGATCCTTGTCCCGGAGATACGGATGCGTGCCGAGATCCAGGAGCTCGCCCGGCGGCGCTGCGAGGCCCGTCTCTTCACGGAGCTCACGAACGGCCGCAGCCGTGAGACTTTCACCCGGCTCGACGAGGCCCTTCGGAATGTCCCAGCGCGGCGAGCGCGTTGCATGGCCGAGAAGGAGGCGGTGCGCGTCGGTGACGAGAACGCCGCAGCTCGTCCGCCTGGCCATGTGAGGCTTAGGCTTCGACTGCCGCCGAGGCCGCGCTCTCGTCGATGAGGCGGCCCGCGGCGAAGCGGGCGAGGGAAAAGGGCGCGGCCAGGGGATGCGGGCGGTCGTTGGCGACGGTGTCGGCAAAGACCCAGCCCGAGCCCGGCGTCGATTTGAACCCGCCGGTGCCCCAGCCGCAATTGACGTAGAGGCCGGCGACTGGCGTCAGCCCGATGATGGGGCTCGCATCGGGCGCGCAATCGACGATTCCTGCCCATTGCCGCAGCATGCGCAGCCGGCCGAAGATCGGAAACAGGTCGAGAATCGTGGCGAGCTGATCCTCCGCGATGCGGAGGCTCGAACGCTGCGCGTAGGAGACCCAATTGTCGCGTGCGCCGCCGATGACGAGCTCGCCCTTATCGGACTGGCTGATCGAGACATGGGTCTGGCCGAACATGACGACGGTGTCGAGCACCGGTTTCAGCGGCTCGGAGACATAGGCTTGGATGGGAAAGCTCTCGATCGGAAGGCGCAGCCCGGCGCTCGCCATGACGGTGCCGACATGCCCCGCCGCGGCGACCGCGACCTTCTTCGCCGCGATGGCGCCGCGGCTCGTCTCGACCCCGACCACCCGGCCGCCCTCGCGGCGGATGCCGGTGACGAGGCAATTCTGGATGATGTCGACGCCGCGCGCATCGGCGGCGCGCGCGAAGCCCCAGGCGACGGCGTCGTGCCGCGCCGTGCCGCCGCGGCGCTGCACCATGCCGCCGAGGAT
>JAJPHB010000150.1 GCA_021325525.1 Alphaproteobacteria bacterium | reverse complement strand
CCGGTTTCGCCGACGCCGGGCGGCTGTTAAGTTGCGCCGTGGCGCACACCGCAGCCGATGGGAGGAGGCAAATGGGCGAGGCGAGCGACGCAAGACAGCGGATCGGCTTCATCGGGCTCGGCTCGATGGGGATGGGCATGGCCCGGAACCTCGTCCAGAAGGGCTTCCGGGTTGCCGGCTTCGATCTTCGCCGCGAGGCGGTCGAGGCCCTCGCGGCCGCCGGCGGCGATGCCGCCGCCAGCGCCGCCGAGGCCGCGCGCGATGCGGCCCTCCTCGTCGTCATGGTGGTGAATGCGGCTCAGGCGGAAGCGGTGCTCTTCGGCGCCGCAGGGGCGGTCCAGAACTTGCCGCGCGGCGCCGTCGTTCTCCTCGGCGCCACCGTCCCGGCGAGCTTCGCCGCGGCGACGGCCGCCCGGCTCGCGGAAACCGGGCACCTGATGCTCGATGCGCCGGTCAGCGGCGGCGCCGCGGGCGCGGCCGCGGGCACGCTTACCGTCATGGCCTCGGGCCCCGCCGCCGCCTTCGCCAAGGCCGAGCCCGCCCTCGCCGCGATGGCGGGCAAGGTCTACCGGCTCGGCGCCGAGCCGGGGCTCGGCTCGACGGTCAAGACCGTCAACCAGCTCTTGGCGGGCGTCCATATCGCGGCCGCGGCGGAAGCGATGGCGCTCGGAACGCGGGCGGGTGCCGATCCGCGCGCGCTCTTCGAGGTGATCGCCAACAGCGCCGGCGCCTCGTGGATGTTCACCAACCGCGTGCCGCATATGCTCGACGGCGATTTCACGCCGAAGAGCGCGGTCGACATCTTCGTCAAGGATCTGGGCCTCGTCCTCGACACCGGGCGGGCGCTCCGCTTCCCGCTGCCGCTCGCAGCCGCCGCCCATCAGCTCTTTCTCATGGCCGCCGCGGCCGGGCATGGCGGCGAGGATGATTCGGCGGTCGTCAAGGTCTATGAAGCCTGCGCCGGCATTCGGGTGCGCGGCCAGGGGCAATAGCGCCGCGGCGGGTCAACCGCTGCGCGGATCGCGAGGCGGCGGGCGATTGGTTAACGCCATCCGCGACACCCCTCTCGCGGCGAATCCACCCTTGCACGACAAGGGCTTGCGCGAGGAACTTGCCAATTGCGGCGCTTCCCCCTAGGGTAGCCGGGCTATAAGCGGCGAAGGATTTGCCGCACGGCCGTCCAAGGCGGGAGGGGTGACCATGAGGCGTCAGGAGCGTCTGCGCAAACAGCTTCGGCACCAATCCGTGCATGATCGCAGCGTTATCGAACATCTGACGAAGAGCTTCGCCGGCGGCCGGCCGAGCCGCCCCATGCCGCGCATCGACAGCAATGACGGGCTGTACGAGCAGATCCGCAAGCAATGGTCGGGCGGCCTGCCGCGCTTCTGATCCCTTCCTGAACGGCAGCGATAACCCTGCAAAAACGTGGGAGGGCGGCGCGCCGATGCGCGCGCCCTGCCCGCTCAGCCAGGACAGATGTAGCCGGTGCCGGCGGGCGATTTGAAGCAGCCCACCGATTCCGGCAGCACGTGCTTCGGCAGCCAGAGCACGATGTCCGGGAAGAAGATCGAGAAGGCGATCGTCGCGAAGAACACGACATAGAGCGGCAGCGAGCGGACGAGCGCCACCGAGAAGCGGACCTCGACGAACTTCGACGCCATGAGCAGGGCGAGGCCGTAGGGCGGCGTGATGAGGCCGAAGGCGAGCGTCACGATGATGACGACGCCCATATGCACCGGGTTGATGCCGCCGAGATCGGTCAGCTTGTTGATGATCGGCATGAAGATGATGATCGCCGGGATGGCATCGACGAAATCGCCGATGATGATGAAGGCGCCGACCAGCAGGAACATGATGCTGTAGGGGCTGGTCCCCGCGGCATGCGTGATCCAGCCCGAGACGATGTCGGGGCCGCGCAGATAGGCCAGCAGCCAGCCGAAGGCGGAGGCCGCGGCGACGGTGATGAGCGGGATCGAGTAGAGCAACCCCGTCCGGGCGAAGTCGAGCGGCAGCTCTCGCACATGCCGCCAATTGAGGCAGGGGATGGCGACGACGAGGATATAGACGACGGCGACCATGCCGGCCTCGGTCGGCGTGAACCAGCCGGTGAGGATGCCGCCCATGATGATGACGGGAATGACGAGCGGCAGCGCCGCGTCCTTGGCGGCGATGACGATGCCGCCGAAGGAGGAGCGCGGCTTGCGGAAGCCGCTCGGCCCGAAGAAATAGCTGTAGATCATGAGGCCGATGCCGACGAGGACGCCCGGCACGACGCCGCCGAGGAAGAGGCCCGCGATCGAGACGTTGCCGGTCGCGCCGTAGACGACGGCCATGATGCTGGGCGGGATGAGGTTCGCCATGGTCGAGGCCGAGGCGATGAGCGCCGCCGTGAAGCCGGCGTCGTAGCCCTCCTGCGCCATCGACGGCGCCAGGGTGCGCGACAGCACCGCGACATCGGCCGAGGACGATCCCGAGATGCCGGAAAAGAACATGCTGAAGAGCGTGACGACCTGGGCGAGGCCGCCGCGCACATGCCCGATCAGCGACTGCGACAGGTTGATCATGCGGCCGACGACGTTCGCCGAGGTCATCAGCTCGCCGACGAGAAGGAAGAACGGCACCGCGAGCAGCGCCTCGGAATCGACACCGTTGAAGAGCTGGGCAATCATCGAGGGCAGGCTGATCGGCGTCAGCAGCGTCGCCGCCAGCACCCCGGCGATGAGCGAGAAGGCGACCGGCACGCCGAGATAGCCGAGGCCGAGAAAGAGGCCGGCCATCAGCAGGAGGAGCCAGCCATTGCTCATGAGCGCCGCTCCTCTACTCGATGGGCAGGGGGGGAGCCCTCGGCTCCAATTGCGGCGAGGCGAAGCCGTTGCGCCAGCCATTGACGAGCTGCTCCACCGTGAAGAGAGCGATGAAGACGCCCGACAGCGGAATGACGGCGTAATAGGAGGCCAGCGGCGTCATCGAGGGCATGCGGAAATTGCCGAACCCCTGCAGGAAGTTGATATAGCCGAAATAGATCATGCAGAGGGCGACGGCGAGGACGACGAGACGGTTGAAGGTCTCGACGACGATCCGCGTGGCGCCCGTCATCGACTCGGTGATGGCGGAGAGGTAGAGATGGTCGTTGCGCCGCGTCGCCGCCGCGGCGCCGATGAAGACGCCGTAGACGAAAAAGGTGCTCGTCACCTCCTGCAGCCAGAGCCAGGGGTGGCCGAGCGTGCGCGTCAGCACGTCGAAGAAGACTGATGTGGTGAAGCCGCTGATGGCGATGCCGCAAATCACCATGGCACCGGCCTCGAAGACATCGAGCACAGGCCATTTGAGATGGCGCTGGGTCTGCAGCACGAGCCGGCTTCGCATCATCAGCTCCGACGAGCGCCGAGGCGTCGAGGCTCGGCGCCAGCGGTCCTCAGCCGCGCGCCTCCCCCCGGGGAGTGCTCACTCATCCTTGCGGATCAGTCCGAGGATCTTGACGGCGTTGGGGCCGAGCTCGCTCGCGATCTTGTCCTGGATCGGCTCGGCGATCTTGATGAAGCCCGACTTGTCGACATCCTTGACGAATTTGACGCCGATCTTCTCGAGCTTCGCCACCGATTGGTGCTCGAGGTCGAAGGCCTTGGCGGGTTGCGTGCGGCCCGTGACATCCGCCGCTTCCTGCACCCATTTCTTCTGCTCGTCGGTGAGGCTGTTCCAGGCCTTGTCCGAGACCCAGATGACCGAGTTGTTCGCCTCGTGCTCGGAGAGCGACATGATCGGCGCCACCTCGTAATGCTTGTTCGAGAGATAGACGTTGATGCCGTTCTCGGCGACGTCGACGACGCCGGTCTGCAGCGAGGTGTAGACGTCGCCGAAGGGCATGTGCACGGTCTGCGCGCCGTAGGCGGGAAAGAGCGTGTCCTCGGTCGGCGTCGCCTGGACGCGCACTTTCTTCCCCTTGATGTCGGCAATACTGTGGATCTCGAACTTGGCGTAGAAATTGCGCAGGCCGAGGGTGATGACGGTCAGCACATGCGCGCCTTGCACCTTCTGCCGGAACATGTCCTCGACCGCGGCGACGACGGCAGGATCGGCGAGCGCCTTCTTTACGTGCTCCTCGGATTTGAAGACGTAATGGATCGACATCACGCCCGATTCCGGCTGCACGGTCGCGGCGTTGGCCGTCGAGCTGATGACGAAGTCGATGTCGCCGGTTCGCACCTTCTGCAGCATCTGCGGCTCCTGGCCGAGCTGCGCGCCGGGGAACTGGTCGATGATCAGCTCTCCCTTGCTGAGCTCCTTGAGCTTGTCGCCGAAAATGTCGGCGGCGACACCGTAGCCGGTCGAATGCGGCTGGTCGTAGCCGAAGGTGAAATGCCGCTCCGCCGCGAAGCTCGGCGAGGTGCCGAGCGCGACGCCGGTAGCGAGCAGCGCCAGCAGCGGCGCCGGGCGAAGGAACTCCCTCATGATGCTTCCTCCCCTGGGTTTCGACACGACGCAGCAGCGGCGGGTCGCGTCCTTTCTTTCTTATGACCCTAACTCTATGGGGGCATGCGTCGATCGGCAAGCCTCCTCACCGAGTTCTTGTGAGCGCTGCCACGCCGGTTTGATGCGCGCTATCCTGCCGCGGCCCGCAACCGCAAGATGATCGCCGCGCTGCAGCGGCGGGGGAGCATTTTCCATGGAAAGATGGCTGAAGCCGGCGCTCGACTACATCCCGCGCTGGATCGAGTTCCAGATGCGGCAATCCGAGCAGCCGGGCTGCGTCATCGCGATCGCGCATCGCGGCCGCGTCGTGCTGGAGGAGGCGTTCGGCCACGCCGATCTCGGCACAGGCGCCCGCCTCACCCCGCGCCACCGCTTTCGCGTCGCCTCGCATTCGAAGAGCTTCACCGCCGCCGCCATCATGAAGCTGCGCGAGCGCGGCAAGCTGCGGCTCGACGACCGGGTCGGCGAGCATGTCCCTGATCTGCACGCCGAGATCGCCGCGGCGACGATCGCGCAGCTTCTCTCGCATAGCGCCGGCATCGTCCGCGACGGCGCCGATAGTGGGCACTGGCACGGCCGCCGGCCGTTCCCCAATCGGCAACGGCTATGCGCCGACCTCGCCGGCGGCCCCACCATCGAAGCCAATACGCGCTTCAAATATTCCAATCACGGCTTCGCCCTCGCCGGCCTCGTCATCGAGAGGCTGACGGGCGAGCCCTATCTCGACTGGGTGCAGCGCGAGATCGTCGATGCGACGGGATTGGGCGAGACGCTGCCCGACGCGCCTCTCTCGAAAGGCACACCCTTTGCCAGCGGCCATAGCGGCAAGCTGCCGCTCGGCCGGCGCGTCGTCTTCCCGGGCGACGTCTCGACGCAGGCGATGGCGGCGGCGACCGGCTTCGTCTCCACCGCCGGCGACCTCGCGCGCTTCTTCGCCCAGCTCTCGCCGCGCGCCGGCAAGAGCGTCCTTTCGCTCGCGAGCCGGCGCGAGATGGTCCGCCGCCAGTGGCGCGACCCGCATTCGAGCATCGAGCGCTATTACGGGCTCGGCATCATCAGCGGCGCCTTCGGCGATTGGGAATGGTTCGGCCATTCCGGCGGCTTCCAGGGCTACATCACCCGCACAAACACGCTCCTTGAGCAGGAGCTGACTCTCTCGGTGCTCACCAACGCCGCCGACGGGCTCGCCCATCCCTGGCTCGAAGGCGCGGTCCACATCCTCAGATCCTTCGCCCGGCATGGCGCACCCTCGCGCCGGCTCGCCGACTGGACGGGCCGCTGGTGGACGGTGTGGGGCGCCGTCGACCTCGTCGCCGCCGGCGACAAGGTGATGGTCGCGGCCCCGGCGCTGGGGAACCCCTTCATGGATGCGAGCGAGATCGACGTGACCGGCCGCGACAAAGGCCGCATCGCGCTCGCCGGCGGCTTTGCCGGCCACGGCGAGCCCGTTCGCCGCGTCCGCGACCGCAACGGCAAGATCACCGAGCTCTGGCTCGCGGGCGCCAAGCTCGTCGCCGAGGCGAAGCTCGCAAAGGAAATGACGGCGCGCTACGGCAAGGCGTAGCTGTCATTACTACTCAGTTTGTTCATCCGGAGCGGGCTTGGGAAACTGATGCTTGCCGCCCATCAAAACCAAGCCGGAGGTGCCGGCTCCACAATAATGCACGCCTGACGGCGCATGATCCGCTCCTTATGGTCCTCGCGTGATCGAAGAAAGCGCCGCGAGGTGCGGTCGTCATCCTCAAGGGCGAGGGCGACCGCGCGCTATGCGCAGGGGCGGACATCAACGACTGGAAAGGCGCCACGGCCGTCGATCGCTGGCGATACAACAAGCTCCATGCGCGGCGCGCCTTCGAGGAGATGGAGGCGTTCCCCAAACCGATCGTCTGCCAGATCCACGGGCACGCCGTCGGCGGCGGCGCGGAGCTGCTGCTCGCGGCCGACATCCGCATCGCGGCCGAGGACGCCTCGATCGGTCTCACCGAGCTTCGCTTCGCCATGGTGCCCGGCGCCGGCGGCACGCAGCGCCTTGCCCGGCTGGTCGGCGAAGGACAGGCGATGCGGCTCATCCTTACCGCCGATCCCATCAGCGGCATCGAAGCCGGTGAGATCGGACTCGTCGAGATCGTTCTGCCGCGCGCCGAGCTCGAGGCGCGCACCCTCGACTTGGCACGGTCGATCGCCCGCCGCGCCCCGATCGCTCTCGAGGCAGCCAAGGAGCTCGTCAAAGCGGCGTCCAAGAACACGCTGCAGGCGATCCCGCAGGAGCTGCACGAGGCGGCAACGGTGGATGGCGCGCGCGCGATCGAGCGGTTCCTCGACGTAACCTGGCCGCTGCTGCTGCCGGTCACGATCTTCGTGATGCTGATGACGTCGATCGTGGCGTTCCAGGCCTTCGACCAAGTCCTCGTCCTGACCGGAGGCCGACCGGCCGACGCGACGAGCACCGTGGTGCTCGAGACCTACAAGGAGGCCTTCGAGTTCCTGCGCCTGGGCTACGCATCGGCGATGGCCTTCGCGCTCGCGGTGGTCATCGGCCTCTTCTCTGCCGTGCTGATCGGGGCCGGGCGGCGCGCCCGGACGGCGGGCTGATGCGGCGATCTTCCCTGCCGCTGCGGATCCGCTCGACGCGCTGGCTCGGCCTGGCCATCCGCCAGCTGGTCGTCGTCGTCCTGATGGCCTTGGTGGTATTCCCCTTCATCTGGATGCTCGTGACCTCCCTGACGCCGGTCCAGGACGTCTTCGCGTGGCCGCCCCGCCTCGTGCCATCCCATGTCCGATGGGAGAACTACGCGCAGGCGGTCGAGCGCTACGCGTTCTGGCGCTGCTTCTGGAACAGCCTGGTAGTCGCGGTGCTGGCGACCGCGTCGATCGTCATCGTCGACTCGCTCGCGGGCTACGCCTTCGCCGGTCTGCCGTTCCGCGGCGCCGAGGCGATCTACACCGGCGGACTGGTCACGGTGATGATCCCCATGCAGATCACCATGATCCCGCTCTTCGTCATGTTCAAGCACGCGCCGCTGTTCGGCGGCAACGACTTGCTTGGCGCCGGCGGACACGGGCTGGTTGACAGCTACGCTGGCATGATCGTGCCCTGGATGGCGAGCACTTTCGGCACTTTGCTGATGCTGAAATACTTCCGCATGCTACCCCGCGAGCTCATCGACGCGGCGCGGTTGGACGGCCTCAACGAACTCCAGATCTTCGTCAAGATCTACTTCCCGCTTGCGCGGCCCGCCGTCGCTTCGGTCGCGCTGCTCAGCTTCACGGAGGTCTGGAATACGTTCTTGTGGCCGCTGATCATTACGAGCTCGGAGAGAATGCGGACCGTGCAGGTCGAGATGGCCTCGATCAAGGACCAGTATTTTACCGATTGGCATCTGCTGATGGCGCTGACGGCGCTGAGCTGCCTGCCTGTCCTGATTGTCTATTTCGCCGGCCAGAAGCACGTTACGCGCGGCATCGCGTTCTCCGGAATCAAGGGGTAGGAGGCTCCTTCCTCCAAGAGCGCGCGCGGCGGTGGTGTCGTTCGACCTGTCACTGATAGCCACGAGATCCGAGATCACCCTCGCCGCCGGCACCTAGCGGCGATCTTCAGGCGAGCCTTATTTGAGAAGGTCGAAGGGGATCGAATAGACGATGGCGGCCTCCTCCTCGCCGGGGTTGCGCTTGTAGAGGCCGGCATTCGAGATGTGATTGAAGGAGAGGCCGAGTCGCGAGCGGTCATCGAAGCGGTAGGCCAGCTCGCCGCCGGTGCGGAACTCGGCGACGCCGCCCAGATTCTTGCCCTCGCCGTGCTGGTAGTAGCCGAAGGCGGCGTTCGGCATCAGCACGAAACGGCGCCCGAGATAGATGTCGACGCGCAGGCCGGCATAGCCGTAGAAGGCCTTGTCCGTCGTCCCAAGCACGCCGATGAAGGGCTTGAAGAGGAAGAGCTGGCGATCGGCGAAGCGGTATTCGAGGCGAAATTCGCCGGCCGTGTTGTTGTGGAGAATGTCGAAGCCGCCGGCGGCGAAAGAGAGATAGGGCGGATCGTCGGAAGCGGGATGCGCGGCATCCGCCGCGCGCGCCGCGGGTCCCGCAGCCGCCCATCCGGCTGCGGCACAAGCGATGATGCCGAGCAGCCGGCCCCGCCATTTTGTGGTCATTGGCCCCCCGCGAACCACCTATCGGTTGCGCCATCTTACGGAAGACGCGAGTCCTGGCAAGGAAAAGCGGCGCGCCAGGGTCGGCCGCGAGGAGCGCGCTCAGGCGAGGCGCTTGAGGCGCTCGGTCGCCGCCACGAGCTGCACGCGGATGCCGGGTTCCATCGCCGAATGGCCGGCATCGGGAACGACGATATACTCGGCTTCGGGCCAGGCGCGCGCCAGCTCGTCGGCGGTGACGATCGGGCAGACCATGTCGTACCGCCCCTGGACGATGGTCGCCGGGATCGCGCGGATTCGGTCGAGTCGCGTAATGAGATCGTTTTCGGGCGCGATGATCTCGTGCATGAAGTAATGCGCCTCGATGCGCGCGAGGCCGAGGGCCACCCGGTCCTCGCCGAAGGCGGCCACCGTATCGGCGCTGGGCAGGAGCGTCGAACACGCTCCCTCGAAGAGGCTCCAGGCCCGCGCCGCCGGCATGTGCACGGCCGGGCTCGGATCGGTGAGGCGGCGGTAATAGGCAACGAGGAGATCGTCGCGTTCGCCCGCCGGAATCGCCTCGGCAAAAGCGCGCCAGGGCTCGGGGAAGATGTTGCGGATGCCGCCGAGGAACCAGTCGACCTCGCGCTTGCGGCAGAGAAAGATGCCGCGCAGGACAAGGGCGCGGCAGCGCTCGGGATGAGCGGTGGCATAGCTGAGCGCCAGCGTCGAGCCCCAGGAGCCGCCGAAGACGATCCAGCGCTCGACCCCGAAATGGCGGCGCAGGACCTCCATATCGGCGACGAGGTGGCGCGTCGAATTGTCGGTCAGCTCGCCGAGCGGCGTCGAGCGGCCGGCGCCGCGCTGGTCGAAGACGATGATGCGGTAGGCGATCGGGTCGAAGAAGCGGCGGTGGGTCGGCGTCGCGCCGGCGCCGGGCCCGCCATGAAGGAAGACGACCGGAATGCCGCGCGGATTGCCGGATTGCTCCCAATAGAGCGTGTGGCGCGAATCGACGGCGAGGCGGCCGCTCGAATAGGGTTCGATCGGGGGAAACAGGTCGCGCCGGCTCATCATCGCTCCGCGGAACGGACGGCCGAAGGAGCCGCCGAAGTCATCCTAGAGCGCAGCGAGGCGAACGCAACAGCGCCGCCGGTCATCCCTGCAGCGCGCCGTCGACGGCGGCGCAGATCTCGGCGAGGGTGAAGGGCTTGGCGATGACGCGGTGGATGAGGGCTTCGAGATTGTGCGCGCGCTGGCGCTCGGCCGCGAAGCCCGTCATGAGCAGGATGCGCATCGCCGGAAACTCCTTGCTTGCCTTGAGGGCGAGCGCGATGCCGTCGAGCTCCGGCATGACGATGTCGGTGAGGAGGAGGTCGAAGGGCCGCTCGGCGAGCGCGGCGAGCGCCGCCGATCCGTCGGCGACGGCGCGCACTTCGTGACCGGCATGGACGAGCGCGCGCGTGACGAAGGCGCTGACGGCGCCGTCGTCCTCGGCGACGAGGATGGCGGCCATGATAAGGCGCCGATCCCGCGCCGGCGGCCCGTCAGCCCTCGTCAGCGATCATCACCACGACGCTCGTCGCGGCGGTGCTCGGCTGCGGGATGCTGGCGCGGAACGGCACGCTGGCGCCGGGAAGGAGGCGGGGACCCGGAACCGCGACGGTCGACTGCTCGATTTCCTTGCCGTCCTTGTCCTTCAAGACGACCCGCAGCTTCGGCACGTCGTGGGCGACGTTCGAGACATTGGCGATCTCGCCTTCGACGACGACGACGGGAACGCCATTCTCCTTCTCGAGGCTCGGCGTCGTCTTGCGAATCTCGAAGATGGGGCCCGGCGGGGTGGCGCGCCAGCCGGCCTTGGCGTAGAGCTCCGCCGCGGGCGGCCAGAGGGCGACGACCTCGTCGCGCGCGATGACGGCTCCGGCGATGCCGCCGACAAGAAGGACGACGAGCGCCGCGAGCCAGACGAGTCCCCAGGAGCGGCGCCCGCGCGGCGGCGATGAAAGCGGCGGGCGGGGCGCCAGGATGCGCGGCGGCTCGTCATCCTCGAGGGCGAGATCGACCGAGCGCGGCGCATCATCGGGCGGCGCCTGGTGCCAGGTCTTCGCGCAATGTGCGCAGCGGACGACGCGCCCCGCGCTGCCGAGCGCCTGCGGGTCAACGAGGTACCGGGTGGAGCAGGCCGGGCAGGTGACGATCATCGGAGTGCGGCGCCAGGAACTTTTCACCTTATATGACTTGGCGATAGCCGAGGCAAGCTGGCGCGCCGCCGCGGATGCCGCGGCGAGCGCGCCATGTCGCCGCCGCGGCCCGTCGCGCTGGACGCGCCGCGCCGCCTCTGCCATCTTCGGCTTCGGCTCGGGCACGGGTTGCACGTCGCGTGGGGACGCCGGAGGCATCTCGCCTTGGTTCGCTTCGACAATGTGGGGATGCGGTACGGCGCCGGCCGCGAGGTGCTGCGCGACATCACCATGCGTCTGGCGCCGGGCGGGTTCTATTTCCTCACGGGGCCGAGCGGCGCCGGAAAGTCGAGCCTCTTGAAGCTGATCTACCTTGCCGAGCGCCCCTCGCGCGGCCTCATCACGCTGTTCGGCCACGACCTCGCGACGACGCCGCGCCGCGAGCTGCCGGCGCTGCGGCGGAAAATCGGCGTCGTCTTCCAGGATTTCCGTCTCATCCCGCACCTCTCCGCCCTCGACAACGTCGCCTTGCCGCTGCGCGTCGCCGGGCTGCGCGGCGAGCGCGTCCGCAACAACGTCGCCGAGCTGCTGCGCTGGGTCGGCCTCGCCGATCATCTCGATGCGCGGCCCGCCACCTTGTCGGGCGGCCAGCAACAGCGCGTCGCCATCGCCCGCGCCGTGGTCAGCCGGCCCAGCCTCCTTCTCGCCGACGAGCCGACCGGCAATGTCGACGAGCGCGGCGCCGAGCGCCTCCTGCGGCTTTTCGTCGAGCTCAACCGGCAGGGCACGACGATCGTCATCGCGACACATAGCGAGAGCCTCATTCGCCGCTTCCCGCATACGCGCCTCCATCTTGAAGGCGGCGAGCTGACGACGACCATGCAGCTTCAGGCGGAATACCAGTGAGCGGGCTCCGGCGGATTCTCGGCGGGCCGCTCGACCTGCCGCTGGAGCGCGACGGCTCGGGCCGCTTCCTCCCCTGGATCGTCGCGCTGATGGTCTATATCGCCGCCCTCGCACTCGCCGGCATGATGGCGCTCCATGGCGCCGCGGAGCGCTGGCAGGCGGCCCTCGCCGGCACGCTCACCGTAGAGCTGCCGCCCGGCGATGCCGCGCGGGACGACGCCGTTCTCGCCGTCCTGCGCGCCACGCCCGGTGTGCGGAGAGCCGATCTCCTCGACAAGGCGGCGACGGTGAAGCTGCTCGAACCCTGGCTCGGCGCCGGCCTCGACCCAGGCGATCTCGACCTCCCGCGCCTCATCGATCTGCGCACGGATGGCGGAGCCGGCTTCGATGAAGCAGCGCTCGCGACGCGCCTCGCGGCGGCGGCGCCGGAAGCCCGCCTCGACGACCATCATCGCTGGGTCGACCCGCTTTTGCGGACGGCGCTCGCCGCCGAGATCCTCGGCGCTTCCATCGTGCTGCTGGTGGGAGCTGCCGCGGTCCTCAGCATCGTCTTCGCGACGCGCACGGGTCTCGCCATCCATCAGGGCGCGATCGAGGTCCTGCACCTCATCGGCGCGCGCGACACCTACATCGCCCGGCAGTTCCAATGGCAGGCGCTGCGCCTCGGCCTGCGCGGCGGGCTGCTGGGCCTGGCGGCGGGCGGGCTCACCCTGGCGGGGTTCGCCGCCGCCGGCCGCAGCCCCTCGCTCGCCGGCATGGCGGCGGGCCTCCCTCGCCTCGCGCTGACGCCGCTCGGCTGGACGGCGCTCGCCCTTCTCCTCCCCGGCGCCGGTCTCGTCGCGCTGGTCACGGCGCGCGTCACCGTCCTCCGCAGCCTGGCGCGGATGCCATGAGCCTGCATCCGGCGGAGACCCGGGGCGAGTTCGCCCTGGCGCCGCGCCGGCGCTGGCGGCGCCGCGTCGCACTGCCCGCGATCGCCACCGGCATCGCCCTCGCCTGGCTCGCCGGCCTCGTCTGGTTCGCGCAGTCGATCCCGAGCGCGATCGAAGACCCCGACACGCCAACCGACGCCATCGTCGTCCTCACCGGCGGCAGCCTGCGCCTCGAACACGGCCTCGACCTCCTGGTCGCGGGCAAGGCCAAGAAGCTCTTCGTCTCCGGCGTCCATCAGGGCGTCCCGCTGGCCGAACTTCTTCGCCATTCGCCCAACGTCCCGCCCTGGGTCCATTGCTGCATCGTGCTCGGGCACCGCGCCGACAGCACGCTCGGCAACGCCGTCGAGACGGCGGCCTGGATGCGGCGCGAGAATTATCACTCGCTGCGCCTCGTCACCGCGAGCTACCACATGCGCCGCAGCCTCTTCGAATTCGGGCGCGCCCTGCCCGACATCCGCATCATCGCCCATCCCGTCTTCCCGGCCCGCGTCAAGCTCGCGGAGTGGTGGGAATGGCCCGGCACCGCCGCGCTCATCATCGGCGAGTACGACAAATATCTGGGCGCCGTCCTGCGCGCGGCGGTGGAGGGCCCGATCGCCGCCGGGGCGCCGCAATCCGAGGGAGCCAAGGCCGAGGGCGGATGATTCTGGCGCGCGCGCTGCTCTTCAATATCGCCTTCTATCTGTGGACGGCGCTCGTCGGCATTCTCGGCTTGCCGCTGCTCCTCGCGCCGCGACGCATTATCATGCGCTTCGGCAGCCTCTGGTCGCGGGGATGCCTGCGCATCCTCGCCTGGACGGTCGGCCTCGAGCACGAGGTGCGCGGCGCGGAAACTCTCCCGCCCGGCCCGGTGATCATCGCGATGAAGCACCAATCGACCTGGGACACGCTCGCCTTGCCGGTCGTCTTTTCGGATCCGGCGATCGTCATCAAGCGCGAGCTCGCCTGGATTCCGATCTATGGCTGGTATGCGCTGCGCGCCGGCGCCATCCCGATCGACCGCGGCGGCGGCGCCGGCGCGCTGAAGCGGATGATGACGCGGGCGCGCGCCGCCGCAGAGGCGGCTCGGCCGATCGCCATCTTTCCCGAAGGCACCCGCACGGCGGTCGGGACGCGGCGGCCTTACCAACCGGGCGTTGCCGCTCTTTATACGCAGCTCGCCTTGCCTCTGGTTCCGGTGGCGGTCAATTCCGGCCTCTTCTGGGGCCGGCGCGCCTTCCTCAAGCGGCCCGGTCGCATCACCATCGAGATCCTGCCCGCGATCGCGCCGGGCGCGCCGCGCCGCGCCGTCATGGCCGAGCTCGAGCAGCGGATCGAGCAGGCGACGGCACGGCTCGTCGCCGAGGCCGAAGGCCATACCCCCTCCCCCTCGCTGCGCGCCGCCGGGTGAAGCATGTCGGTGCGGAATGATTCATGTTTTGTTCCATGATTTCGTGCTAATCTGTCGTTCGCGAGGCGCGCAGCCTCCTTCTCGTCGCCATTCCGGCCAAGGCGCGGCGGAGAGCCGGAGTCCAGAGCCGCGGCCCTGGATGGCCGCCCGCGCGGGCACGACGTAAAGGGGCTGAGCCTCGGCGGACGAGATTGAGAAACGGGTGAACCCATGGCGAGCGTCGCCTCGATCGCGCAGCAGATTTGGGACATGAAGTATCGCCTCAAGGGCGAAGGCGGCGTCGCGCTCGACAAGACGATCGAGGACAGCTGGCGGCGCATTGCGCGGGCCCTCGCCGAGCCGGAGCGGCCGGAAGAGCGAGCGCTCTGGGCCGAGCGCTTCTACGAGGCGCTCGAGGGCTTCCGCTTCCTGCCGGCGGGGCGCGTCGTCGCCGGGGCCGGGTCGGGACGCAACGTCACGCTCTTCAACTGCTTCGTCATGGGCACGATTCCGGACGACATGTCCGGCATCTTCACCCATCTGCGCGAGGCCGCGCTGACCATGCAGCAGGGCGGCGGCATCGGCTACGACTTCTCGACGCTGCGGCCGAAGGGAGCGCCCGTCAAGGGCGTCGGCGCCGACGCCTCGGGGCCGCTCTCCTTCATGGATGTGTGGGACGCCATGTGCCGAACCATCATGAGCGCCGGGCACCGCCGCGGCGCCATGATGGGAACGCTGCGCTGCGACCATCCCGACATCGAGGCCTTCATCGAGGCGAAGCGCGAGCCCGGGCGCCTCAGGATGTTCAACCTGTCGGTGCTGGTCACCGACGCCTTCATGACCGCGGTCAAGGAGGACGCGCCCTGGGAGCTCAAATTCGCCGGCACGACCTGGAAGGTGCTGCCGGCGCGCGAGCTCTGGGACAAGATCATGCGCGCGACCTACGCCTATGCCGAACCGGGCGTCATCTTCATCGACCGCATCAACAGGCGGAACAATCTCTATTATTGCGAGACCATCAATGCGACGAACCCATGCGTGACGGCCGAGACTTGGATCCAAACCAAGGAGGGTCCGAGACAAGTCGCGGAGCTCGTCGGACGGCCGTTCACCGCGATCATAGACGGGAAACCGTACTCCTCGGCAGCGGAGGGCTTTTTCGCCACCGGCACCAAGCCGGTGCTGCGCTTGACGACCCGCGCGGGTCATGCGCTCCGCCTTACCGCGGATCATCCGGTTCTGGTCGCCGCCAGCCGGACGCGACATGCCATCGGGCGCGAGTGGCGGCCCGCGGGAGAGCTGAAAGCAGGCGATCTCGTCGTGCTCAACGATCACCGCGCGCATGCGGAGTGGCCGGGGGCATATGACGCCGATATTGGTTACCTGGTCGGGCTGCTCGTCGGCGACGGAACCCTCAAGAAGGACAAGGCTGTTCTTTCGGTCTGGCCGGGCGAGATCGCGGCGAATTGCGGAGCATGTGCGCGACCTGGCGTCCAGGGCGTCATGGACCGGGCGCTCGCCGCCGCCCGCACCCTGCCGCACCGCAGCGACTTCACGGGCTGGGTTCTCGTGCCGGGCCGCGGCGAGCATCGCTTGTCGCTCGGCGCCCTCAAGCGGATCGCGGCGGAGCTCGAGCTGCGGCCCGGAGAGAAAGCTGTTACGCCGCAGATCGAGCGTGGCTCGAGCGCGTTCTATCGAGGCTTCCTCAGCGGGCTCTTCGATGCGGATGGCGCGGTTCTCGGCACGCAGGAAAATGGCATCAGCATCCGTCTGTCGCAGAGCGATATCACCCGGCTCGAAGCGGTACAGCGTATGCTGCTCCGCCTCGGCATCGGCTCTGCTATCTATCGGAACCGGCGTGCCGCCGGCACACGCGAGATGCCGGACGGCCATGGCGGCTCGCGGCCCTATCCTCACCGTGCGCAGCACGAGCTGGTAATCGCCAACGAGAACGTAGCGCGTTTCGCTGCCGAGGTCGGGTTCTGCGACACCGACAAGCGTCGCCGCCTCGAAGCCTCGCTCGCGGCGTACCGGCGCCGGCTCAACCGAGAGCGTTTTCTCGCCGAGATCGCGAGCGTCGAGCCAGACGGCGAGGCGCCGGTCTTCGATGCGAGCATTCCCGGCGTCAACGCATTCGACGCCAACGGCCTCTACGTTCACAATTGCGGCGAGCAGCCCCTGCCCCCTTACGGCGCGTGCCTCCTCGGCTCGATCAATCTCGCGAGCCTCGTGCTCGATCCCTTCGAGGCGAATGCGCGCCTCGATCTCGCGCCTTTGTCGCGCATCGTGCCGCTCGCCGTGCGCATGATGGACAATGTCGTCGACGCCTCGCGCTTCCCCTTGGAGCCGCAGACCGCCGAAGCCAAGGCGAAGCGGCGGATCGGGCTCGGCGTCACCGGCCTTGCCGACGCCCTCATCATGTGCGGCGTGCGCTACGGCTCGGCCAAGGCGGTGGAGCTAACCGAGGGGTGGATGACGGCGCTGCGGCGCGAGGCCTATCTCGCCTCGACGGCGCTCGCCGCCGAGAAGGGCGCCTTCCCGCTCTTCGACCGCGAGAAGTACCTCGCCGGCGAATCGGTGCGCGAGCTCGAGGCCGATGTGCGGGAGGCGATCCAGAAGCACGGCATCCGCAACGCGCTCCTCACCTCGATCGCGCCGACGGGCACCATCTCGCTCTTCGCCGACAACGTCTCCTCGGGCTTGGAGCCGGTCTTCTCCTTCCGCTACACGCGGCACGTGCTGATGCCCGACGGCACGCGGCGCGAGGAGGAGGTGAGCGACTACGCCTACCGCCTCTTCCGACGCCTCAAAGGCGAGACGGCGCCGCTGCCCGATTGCTTCGTCGATGCCCAGACCCTCGCCCCCGGCGACCATGTCGTCATGCAGGCGGCGGTGCAGAAATACATCGACAGCTCGATCTCGAAGACGATCAACCTGCCGGCCGAAATCGCCTTCGACGCCTTCAAGGATGTCTACCTCCAGGCCTATGAGCTCGGCTGCAAGGGCTGCACCACCTATCGCCCCAACGAGGTGCCGGGCGCCGTCCTCGCCGTCAAGAAGGCGGAGGAGAAGGCGAAGGAGGCGGCGCAGCGCGAGCCCGAGCTACCGCTCCCGGCGCCCGGCGCCAAGCCCGCCGACATTTACGAGGCGGGCGGCGTCGTCTACATGACGCAGCCGCTGTCGCGCCCCGAGGCGCTGCCCGGCCAGACCTACAAGATCAAATGGCCGGACGGCGACCATGCCATCTACATCACGATCAACGACGTGGTGCAGGACGGACGGCGCCGGCCCTTCGAAATCTTCATCAACTCGAAGAACATGGAGCATTACGCCTGGACGGTGGGGCTGACGCGCATGATCAGCGCCGTCTTCCGCCGCGGCGGCGACGTCTCCTTCGTCGTCGAGGAGATGAAGGCCGTCTTCGACCCGCGCGGCGGCGCCTGGATGGGCGGCAAATACGTGCCCTCGCTCTTGGCCGCGATCGGCGACGTCATCGAGCGCCACATGATCGATATCGGCTTCATGCCGGCGCGCGGCGACGGCGCCAAGGCGATCGCGGCGCGCCAGGTGGCGAATCTGCCGGCTCCCGGCGCGCCCGCCGTCGGCGCGCGGATGGCGCAATGCCCGAAATGCGGCGAGGCGGCGCTCATCCGCATCGAAGGCTGCGACCAGTGCACGAGCTGCGGCTATTCGAAATGCGGATGAGCCTCCGGCCGATCGCGGGCAAAGCCGCCTGGCGCGGCGCCGGTCTCGATTACCGAAGCGCGGGAATGCACCGCCTCTCCGCCGCCGAGATCGCCGAGATCGAGGCGGCGCTCGGCCATTTGCGGTCGCTGGGCGAGCGCGACTTTCCCGAGATCGGGCCCGACAGCTTTCCGCTGCCGACGCTCGGGACGATGCTGTCGGGCCTCGGCGACCGGTTGCGCCGCGGCGTCGGCTTCCTGCTGCTGCGCGGCCTCCCTTGCGAGCGCTATGCGGCGGATGATCTGGCGCGCATCTATTTCGGCCTCTGCGCCCATGTCGGGCGGCCGCTGCCGCAATCCCACCAGGGCGAGCTCCTGGGGCATGTCATCGATGTCAGCGACGTCGAGGCGCAGGCTCGCGGCTATCACGCCGGCGGCGCGCAGGGCATGCACACCGACAATTGCGACATCGTCGCGCTCATCTGCGTGCGCGCCGCGAAATCGGGCGGACAGAGCCGAATCGCCAGCGCCGCCGCGCTCCACAACGCGCTGCTGGCGACGCGCCCCGACCTGCTGGAGCAGCTCTACGGCGAATACGTCTTCCGCCGCATGGAGCTCGATGCGAGCCACGGCTCGGGGGCCATCACCAAAAAGGTCGTGATCTTCTCGCAGGCGAGCGGCGAGTTCAGCTGCAATCTGTCGGGCGTCTATGCGCGGCGCGCCGTCGCCGCCGGCGATGCGGTGATGACGCCGCGGCAAACCGAAGCTCTGGACGCGTTGCAGCGCCTCGCCGCCGCGCCCGATGTCCATCTCGACATGAGCATCGGCGAAGGCGACATCCAGTTCCTCAACAACCGCATCCTGCTCCACGGCCGAACCCATTATGAGGACTGGCCCGAGATCCCGCGCCGGCGCCACATGATGCGGCTCTGGCTGCAGGTCCCCTCCTGGCCGACGCTGCCGGCGAATCAGGGCATGCACGGCCCGGTCGACCATGAGGGCTGGCTGCGCCAGCGCCGGCCTCTCATGGAGATGCCGTCGCGCTATTTCGCGGAGATGGCCCGGCGCCGCCCGTTGTGCCGCGCGCCGTCGTGAGGCTGCGGGCGGCGCCTGGCCGCCTTTTAAGACACCGAGAGCATCGCCGAAGCCGCGGCGGCGGCGGCGAAGCCCGCAGCCAGCGCCGCCCATTCCCTCTTCGTGACGACCATCGCGGCGAAGGCGGCGAGCGCGCCGGCGAGGCTGGGCCAGCCACCCGCGGCGCAGCCCGCGGCGAGGAAGGCGATGAAGAGGTTGCCCGGGGCAAGCCGCAGCAGGCGGGGCACGAGGCCGCTCTCCGGCAGCGCGCCGGCGGCAAGAAAGCCGCAAGCGCGCATCGCGTAGCTTGCCGCGCCGACCACGAGGATCGCCGCAAGGACACCCGGGTCAATCATTCTCGCCGCGGGCCGCGCTCACCAGGGTCCCGACGCCGCCGCCGATCAGCATCGCCCAGCTCTCCCCGAAAAGCCGCGCCGCGAGGAGCGCCGCGCCGGCCGATGCCGCCCAGGGCACGAGCTTGCGCCAGCCCCGCCACTGCGCCGGCAGGAGCGCGGCGACGAAGGCGAGCGGCAACAGCGCCGCCGCGGCCGCGAGGGGACCCGCCGGCGCGAGCGGCAGCGCATATCCCAGCGCCGTGCCGCCGATCCAGCCGATGGCCATCGGCAGGCTGCTGCCGAGGAGATAGCCGGCATCGGGCTCGGCGCGCTCGGCATCGGCCGTCGTCATCAGCCAGGACGCGTCGGCGAGAAGGAACAGGATGGGGAGCATCGCCCGCTGCCGCAGCCCGGCGAAAAGCTGGCGGAGATGCGCGCCCATCACGAGATAGCGCGCATTCGTCGCGAGGCAGGCGATCACCATGGCGGCGACCGGCGGCGGCACGGTCCAGAGGCCGAGCGTCACCGCCTGCGCCGTGGCGGAATAGACGAGGAGGCTGAACAGCACCGCCGCCGGCATCCCGAGCCCGGAGCCGCGATAGGCGATCCCCATGACGATTCCGGCAAGGCCGTTGCCGAGGATAAAAGGCAGAGCCGCGACGAAGCCGCGCCGGAAGCCGCGCGCTGTCAGCACCGCAGCCGATGTCGTGCTAATTGTCATGGCCATGACAATTAGGTTATGCTGAGCGCGGAATGTCAAGGGACACGGCGCGCGCCGCGACGCAGTTCTTCGGCGGGCGGATCTGCCTCGATTTCGCCAACACTGTCGATTGGCGGACCTCCGGGGCGCCGCAAGAGCTGATCCCGGATTACGCCGCCTTCCTCTCCTGGAGCGAGCGCCGCGGCACGCTGCTGCCGCGCGCCGCCGCCGCCTTGCGCCGCCTCGGCAAGCAGGAGGATGTCGCAGCCGCCCGCGTCCTCCGCGAGGCCTATGCGCTCCGCGCCGCCATTTGGAGCGCCGCCGAGGCGCTTCGCGGCGCGGGCACCGCCGATCTCGCCGCCTTCAACCGGATGCTCGCGACCCTGCCGGCGCAGCCGCGCCTCGTCGGTCACGGGGCGCGCTTTGCCTATGACCTCAGAGGACGCGATTTGCGGGAGCCGCTATGGCCGGTTCTGTGGTCGTTGACGGCGGTGCTGACTTCGGAGGATGCCGACCGCGTCGGCTGCTGCCGGGCGGAAGGCTGCGGCTGGCTCTTCGTCGACGAAAGCCCGAACCGCACGCGCCTCTGGTGCTCGAGCGCCGTCTGCGGCAATCGCGAACGGGCGCGGCGGGCCTATTCGAAGCGCCGCGCCGGGCGCTGACGAGCACCGCCTCAGGCGGCCTCGACCTCGACCGGGCGCCCGATAGCGGTGACGCGCCCTTCGGCGACGGAGAGGATCATGCTGGCGCCGCGCAGAGTCTCGAGGCGATGCGCGATCATGAGCGTCGTCCGCCCCGCGATCAGCCGCTCGAGTCCGGCGATGATCCCGGCCTCGGTCTTCACGTCGACGGCGCTCGTCGGCTCGTCGAGAATGAGGATCGGGGCGTCCTTGAGGAAGGCTCGGGCGATGGCGATCCGCTGG
>JAJPHB010000039.1 GCA_021325525.1 Alphaproteobacteria bacterium | reverse complement strand
GCCGCCTTGGCCGGCGCGGTGACCCATGTCGTCAGGCTGGAGCGCGGCTGCGGAAGGGCGCCCGACGCGATGAGCTCGCGCAGCTTGCCGCCGGCGGCGGCGTCGCCGGCGGCCAGCGCCTTCCGGTACCAGGCTTCCGCCTTGTCCGGCTCGGGGCGGAGGCCTTCGACCCTCCACTTCCGGAAATAGACGGGGTCGAAGGTCGTCCCCATCGCCGTCGCCGCCGTGACGCTGCCGAGCTCGGCGGCCCGTGCATAGAGGAGGCGGGCGGCGGCGAGGTCGCCATTGGCCAGCGCCTCATTGCCGCGCGCTTCGAGCATCGCGGCTTCCGCCGGAGCCGTGGCGGCGACGCGGAGGACGCGCAGATCCGCGGCGCCGCGGCAAGGCAGGGCACTCTCCCGCTCGCCGCCCGCGCAAGGGATCCGGCCCGTGGCGAAGGCGCTCACCGGTGCGAGGGCGAGGAGTGCACCCATCAGCGCTGCATGCCAAATCCGCGTCATGGCGCGCCTCCTGAGGCGACCGGCGGAGCGAGGCCGGGCGCTATTGCAGTTGCGGCTGCTTCTCCTGCCAGCGCAAAAACTGCTCGAACATGATCTTCTTCTGCTCGGCGGTCTCGACCCGGCCGATCGCCTTAGACTGCTCGTCGAGGAAGGCGTCGAAGGCCTGGCGCAGCCGCGTATCCGCGGCCAAGCGCTCCATCGTCCCCTGGCGCTTCAGCCACGCCTCGGCGGGCGGAAAGCGGGTCCATCCGGGAAGCTGGGCCGAGAGGTTGACCTCCTTCCATTTCGGATGGCGCGGCGCTTCGAGGAAGGACGGGAACTTGCTGAAGAACGCCTCGGCAAAACGCGCGAGGTTGTGATAGCGCTCCGACTGCGGCGGGAAGGAGATGACCGCCATCACGGCGCCGACCGCGACCGTGTCGATGGGCGCCGACAGGAGCTGGTAGTCCGCCGGCGTCAGCTGCGAGGGCAGGTAGGTCTGCAGGATCTCCGGGGTCTGCGGGATCGGCAGGAAATGGACGCCGTCTTCCGCCTTCAAGTCGCGGAAGAGCCGCGCCGGCTTGCCGGCGACATAGACGAGCGCCGCGGTCTCGCCCTTGCGCACCTTCTCCAGCGCCAGCGCCTGGTCGTCGCTGACCGGCACGACCTTGATGTGGAGGGCGTCGAAGATGAGGGTCGCGGTCATGTAGGTGCCGCTGCCTTTGACGTCGAAATTCACCGTTTTGCCGGCGAGGTCGTTGACCGAATTGATGTCCTTGCCGGCCAGGAGGTGCAGCTCTTCATTGTAGAGCTTGGCGATGTATTGAACGCGCGATTCGAGGCCGGGATAGAGCTTCTCGCGCCGGACATAGGCGAGGACATCCGACTGGACGATGCCGACATCGATGCCGCGCAGATAGAGGAGGTCGGCGAGGTTCTGGACCGACCCTTTGCCCAGCACCGGCAGCACGCGCAAGGTGCCGGGCTCTTCCAGCACGGCCGAGAGGTCGGCGGCGATGCGGACATAGGTGCCGTCGACGCCGCCGCTGATGACGCCGATGACGCCGCGATTGGTCTCTCTCTTCAGATTGTCGCTCTGCGCCGCCGCCGGTAAGCCGAAGGCGAGCCCGCAGGCGACCCACGCCGAAAAGAGCGCGGCTCTTCGCAACATCTTAGCCTCCCCGTTGCCTCCGTTTGTTGTTGTCGATCGGCGGTGCCGATGAGATCGGAGGTTCAATCTTGTGACAATATTATAGCAAAGAGGAGCGAAGTCTTGAAGGGAATCTTGCCCATTACGGCAACGGTCGATGCTCTGGCAATGCGCCCGCCGCGGACCTACACTTTCGAAGGTCGAAGACGGGAGGGCAAACGATGCTCGTCGAGCAGATCTGGACCGCGAATGCCTATCGCAACTTCAACTACCTCATCGCTTGCCCCGAGACGGGCGAAGCCCTCGCGGTCGATCCGCTCGATCACGAGAAATGCCTCGCCGCGGCCAAAGCGAAAGGCTGGCGGATCACCCAGATTCTGAACACGCACGAGCATGGCGACCACACCGGCGGCAACGGGCCGATGGTGGCGGCGACCGGCGCCAAGCTGCTGGCGCATGCGAAGGCCAAGGACAAGATCCGCGGCATCGATCGCGGCCTTGCCGCCGGCGACGTCGTCAAGATCGGGAGGACGGTCGAGCTCGAATGCCTCGATACGCCCGGCCACACGATGTCGCATATCTGCCTCTTGGCGCATGGCGACCGGCCGGCGCTCTTCTGCGGCGACACGCTCTTCAATGCCGGCGCCGGCAATTGCCACAATGGCGGCCATCCGGCCGAGCTCTACAACACCTTCGCCGCCCAGCTCGCGAAGCTCCCGGACGCGACCCTCGTCTATCCCGGCCACGACTACATCGCCAACAACCTCCGCTTCACTCTCGACCGCGAGCCGGAAAACGCCAAGGCGAAGGCGATGCTGCCCGATATGGAGCGCCAGGACCCGTCGCGGGCGCTCGTCACCACCTTGGGGCTGGAGAAGGAGAACAACACCTTCTTCCGCCTGTCGAGCCCTTCAGTCTTGAGGCGCCTGCGCGAAGCCTTCCCGGACCTTCCCGAGCATCCCGATCCCAAGACCGTGTTCCTGAAGCTGCGCGAGCTCCGCAACAAGTGGTGAGCCCGGGCGCAGCCGCGCGCCAGCCGCTCCTCGCGGCGATGTGATCGCCCACCCCGCGCCGGCCGGGGGCGGTGCGGCTATGATTTGCTTCCATCACCGGCTGGAGGCACGTCATGAACGGATTTCGCATCGCTCTGATCGCCCTCGTCCTCATGATGGCGCTGGCGGCGGGCTGCTCGCGGCCGGCGCCGACCGGGTCCGGCGCCGAGCCAGTCGCACGCAGCGGCGATGGCGGCGGCGGCGGATACTGAGCGTCTCCCGTCATTGCCAAACTCATCCAGAACCTCGTCCTCGCCGCGGCGTTTCCGGAATGGAGACGGCACGCAGCGAGGAGAGCGAGATGGCAGAGAAGAGCGAGGGCAAGGAGCATCGCCAAGGCGGGGCGCGCAACGGCTCCGGCGCTGAGGGCTGAGGGAGGCCGCGATGCCGGAGCAGCAGCGGCCGCCGCAGAAGCAGGAACTGCCGGGCAGCGAAGCGGCGATGACGCCGCGCCCCGAGAGCCTGCCGCCCGGCGGCTACAAGGGCGCCGGCAAGCTCGCCGGCAAGGTCGCGATCGTCACCGGCGGCGACAGCGGCATCGGCCCCGCGGTCGCCGCGCTCTTCGCTCGCGAGGGCGCCGATCTCGCCGTCCTCTATCTCGAAGAGCACGAGGACGCCGCCGAGACAAAGGTGCTTGTCGAGGAGGCGAGGCGGCGCTGCCTCCTGCTGCCGGGCGATGTCGGCTCGCGCCGCTACTGTCGCGATGCCGTGGGCAAGGTCATCCGCGAATTCGGCCGGCTCGATGTCCTCGTCAACAATGCGGGCGAGCAGCATGTGGCGCAGGAGCTCGAGAAGATCAGCGAGGAGCAGCTCACCCGCACCTTCCGCACCAACATCTTCGGCTATGTCTTCATGACCCAGGCGGCGCTGCCGCATCTTGCCGAAAGCGCCGCCATCATCAACACGACGTCGGTGACGGCCTATAAGGGCAATCCCGTCCTCATCGACTATTCCGCGACCAAGGGGGCGATCGTCGCCTTTACGCGCTCGCTGGCGATGAAGCTGGCCGAGCGCAAGATCCGCGTCAACGCCGTAGCGCCCGGCCCCATCTGGACGCCGCTCATCCCGGCGAGCTTCCCGCCCGATCATGTCGCAAAGCAAGGCGCGAATGTGCCGCTCGGCCGGGCGGGTCAGCCCTGGGAGGTCGCGACCTCCTTCGTCTTCCTCGCCTCCAAGGATGCGAGTTACATGACGGGCCAAGTGCTCCATCCCAATGGCGGCACGATCGTCAACGGCTAGATGCGAGCCGCACTTGCACGTCAACACGCGATCTCGCGCCCACGCGGCGCTCCCGGTGCCGGTCGGCACCCCGGCCATGGAGGCGCGGCTCGCGGACAGCCTGCCGGTCGGGGAGGGCTGGCAATACGAGCCGAAATGGGACGGCTTCCGCTGCCTTGCCTTCCGTGCCGGGCGCGCGGTCGAGTTGCGCGCCAAATCGGGAAAGCCGCTGACGCGGTACTTTCCCGAGATCGTGGCGCTTCTGCGCGGCCTCGCCACAGAGCGCTTCGTCCTCGACGGTGAACTCGCCGTCCCGGTCGAAGGCACGCTCTCCTTCGATGCGCTGCAAGCGCGGCTCCATCCGGCCGAGAGCCGCATCCGCAAGCTCGCGGCCGAGACGCCTGCCGTCTTCATCCTCTTCGATGCGCTTCTCATCGAGGGACGCGTGTTGCTGGACGTGCCGCTCGCCCGGCGCCGGGCGGCGCTGGAGGCGTTCCATGGCGGGATGGGCGAGGAGAACCGGCTCCTGCTTTCGCCCTCGACCGCCGACCCGGCCGTGGCGCGGCGCTGGTTCGATGGTCTCGGCGGCGCTCTCGACGGGATCGTCGCCAAGCGCCGCGACGACTCCTACCGTCCGGGCGAGCGCAGGATGGTCAAGGTGAAGCAGCGGCGGAGCGCCGACTGCGTCGTCGGCGGCTTCCGCTACGAGAGCCGCAGCCGCGAGGTGGGCTCGCTCCTTCTCGGCCTCTACGACGAGGCAGGGAAGCTCGACCATGTCGGCTTCACCGCGACGATCCGCGATGCCGAGCGCTCGGCGCTGACGCAGCGCCTCGAAGCGCTCACCGAGCCGCCGGGCTTCACCGGCAAGGCGCCCGGCGCCCCCAGCCGGTGGAGCGGCGCGCGCTCCGCCGAATGGCAGCCGCTGCGGCCGGTGCTCGTCGTCGAGGTGCGCTACGACCAGATGACCGGCGGCCGCTTTCGCCACGGCACCACGCTCCTGCGCTGGCGCCCCGACAAGGCGCCCGCCCAATGCACCTTCGCGCAGCTCGATCGGGTCGTGGCGCTCAACCGCTCTCTCCCTTCATGGGGGAAGGATGGGATCCGTGCGGAGCACGGGGAGGGTGAGGGTTCGGCGCGCTGAGTGCGCCTCAAAAGCGGCGGACGTATGCAATAAAACCTATCTTCCTTCGGCGAGCCGTCGAAACTCCTGTTCCATCTCGGCGACGCGGGCGAGGTAGCGCGCCGGGTCGTGGTCGCCGCAGCGCTCGCCGGGCGCGAGGCGGAAGCCGTGGCGGAGATAGGCCTTAGCCGGGCCCGTGCCGCAGAGATGGATGAGGGCGGCGAGGGCCGCGGTTTGCCGCGGGCTCGCCGGGGGGCTCCGATCGCCGAGAACCGCCGCAACGTTGCGGTCGAGATAGATCGCGGTCAGCGCGACGGCGTGGCTCGGCAGGATTCGCGTATAGAGCCCCGTCCACCAGCACCCGTCGGCGACGACGCGATGGTCGCGGATGCAGTAGCGCCGCGCCTCGGCGAAGGCGGCGTCGGTCATCTGATACATGCCGACGGCGCTCGAGGCCGGCGCCCAGATCGCGAAAGGATGCCAGTCGAGGCGCCAGCGCCAGTAGGTATGCGCCACCGGATTGCCGGCCCCTTCGATCTGCGCCAGCGCCGCCAGCAGCTCGGGCGGGATGGCGGCGGTGGAATATTCGCGGAACAGCGGCGCATAGTCGCGCCAAGTCTCGGCGGGCGGCTTGTCGAGGGCGCCGCTCACCGGAAACAGCATCTCCGTCGGCTTGCGCGCGACATGATAGACGAGATTGGCCGCGGCGAGGCTCGCGAGCACCAGGGCGGCGACAATGAAGCCGCGCAGCGCCGGCGGGGCCACGCGGAAACGGCGCCAGGCCGCAGTGGCGCCCTTCCGCCAGCGCCGGAAACGGCGCCCGAACCGGGTCCGGGCCCGGCGGCGAGGCGTTCGGCGCGACGGGAGTCTGGCGGCGGCGGATGAGGACATCGGGCGAGGGCCCCATTATGCGCCCGGCCGCGCCGGCGCGCCATCACGGCAAGGCTCGGCGCTGCTCGACCTGATGAACCCTCTCCCGCTTGCGGGAGAGGGCAGGGTGAGGGTTGGCGCCGCTTCCGGAGCCCTCCTCGGCCTGCGTTGTTGCCGGCGCGCGCGCGATGCGGCTATAACCCCGCGCAATTTTGCCACAGCCGAGCTGGAGACGCTGTCCCCTATGGCCACCGAACGCACGCTTTCGATCATCAAGCCGGACGCGACGCGCCGGAACCTCACCGGCAAGATCAATGCGCGTTTCGAGGAGCGCGGCCTCCGCATCATCGCGCAAAAGCGCCTGCGCCTGTCGCGCGAGATGGCCGAGCAATTCTACGCGGTCCACCGCGAGCGGCCGTTCTTCCGCGACCTCGTTGCCTTCATGACTTCGGGGCCCGTCGTCGTGCAGGTGCTGGAGGGCGAGAACGCCGTCGCGCTCAACCGCGAGATCATGGGCGCCACCAATCCCGCGAATGCCGCTCCCGGCACCATCCGCAAGGATTTCGCCGAATCGATCGAGGCGAATTCGGTGCACGGCTCCGATTCGCCCGAGAACGCCCGGACCGAGATCGGCTTCTTCTTCGCCGCGAGCGAGATCTGCCCCTGAGACGGCCGGGGCGCGCCGGTTTCAGAGCAGGAAGATCGCCATCAGGATGAGGGTGACGACCACGGCTGCGGTTCCGAGCTTGAGGAAGGTCGTGAAGCCGTGCCAGGTCTCCTTGTGGCGCTGCAATTCTGCGTCGATCGTCATCGGCGGTCCGTTCGGCTCCGAAAAGGAAGGCTGGCCAGAGGTATAGCGCGCGAGCCGATTTTCGCAAGCATCGGATCGTCGCGCCCGCGAGCTCGGCGCGTTCAACCCGGCGGATTGAACAGGGCTTCGATGGCCGGCGGCTCGGTCTGAAGAACCACACGGTTCCCGACGACGGGCGCGCGCCCCTCGGCGACGAGGCGAAGGGCGAGCGGATAGGCGCGGTGCTCGGCCGCGAGAATTCGCGCGGCAAGCCTCTCCGCGTCGTCTCGCGGCAGCACCGGCACCGCGGCCTGCAGGATGATGGGTCCAAGATCCATCTCCGGCCGCACATAATGGACGGTGCAGCCGCTGAAGCGGACGCCGGCTTCGAGCGCGCGCTCATGCGTGCGGAGGCCGGGGAAGGCCGGCAGCAGCGAGGGATGGATGTTGATCATGCGGTCGCGCCAGGCCTCGACGAAGGGCGCCGTCAAGAGGCGCATGAAGCCGGCGAGGCAGACGAGCTCCGCCCCCGCTTGGCGCAGCGCCGCATCGAGCGCCGCATCGAAGGCCTCGCGGCTCGGATAGTCGCGATGCGGGACGACCCGAGACGCGATGCCGGCCGCCGCGGCATGGGCAAGACCGCCCGCATCCGCGCGATTGGCGATGACGGCAACGATCTCGGCCGGGAAATCGGGTGCGGCGCAGGCGGCGATGAGCGCCCGCAGGTTGGAGCCGCGCCCCGAGATGAGGACGGCGGTCCTCAGCCGGGCCATGCGCCCGCCATATTGGTGATGACGACGCCGGGCCCGTCGCCGCGCGGGACCAGCCGGCCGACAGGGTGGACGGTCTCGCCTTCGCGGCGCAACGCCTCGGTCACGGCCGGTTCGGCCTCGGCCGCGACCACGGCGACCATGCCGATGCCGCAGTTGAAGGTGCGTGCCAGCTCCTCGGGCGCGATGCCGGCCGTCTCGGCGAGCCAGCGGAAGACCGGCGGCAGCGGCCAGCTCGCGGCGTCGAGGGCGGCCGCGAGCCCCTTCGGCAGCACGCGCGGAATGTTTTCCAAGAGCCCGCCGCCGGTGATATGGGCGAAGGCTTTGACCCCGCCCGCGTGCAAGGCGGCAAGGCAGCTCTTCACATAGAGCCGGGTCGGGGTGAGCAGCGCCTCGCCCAGCGATTGCCCACGGGCGAAGGGCGCGGGGAGGCTGTAGGCGAGCCCCGCCGTCTCGACTACCCGGCGGACAAGCGAGAAGCCGTTCGAATGCAGCCCGCTCGAAGCGAGGCCGAGGACGACGTCGCCCTCGCGGCAATCGGCGCCGGTGAGAATCTGGCCGCGCTCCGCCGCGCCGACGGCGAAGCCGGCGAGGTCGTAATCGCCGGCGGCATAGAGGCCCGGCATCTCGGCGGTCTCGCCGCCGATCAAGGCGCAGCCGACAGCGCGGCAGGCTTCGGCGATGCCGGCGATGATGGTGCGGCCAGTCGCGACATCGAGCTTCCCGGAGGCGTAGTAGTCGAGGAAGAAGAGAGGCTCGGCGCCCTGGACGACGAGGTCGTTGACGCACATGGCGACGAGGTCGATGCCGATCGTCTCGTGGCGGCCGGCGGCGATGGCGATCTTGAGCTTGGTGCCGACACCGTCCGTCGTGGCGACGAGGATGGGATCGCGGAAGCCCGCCGCCTTCAGATCGAAGAGCGCGCCGAACCCGCCGAGCCCGGCATCGGCGCCGCGCCGCGCCGTCGCCTTGGCCAGCGGCTTGATCGCCCCGACGAGGGCATTGCCGGTGTCGATGTCGACCCCGGCCTCGCGGTAGCTCTGGCGCGCATTCCGTCCGTTCCTGCCGCTTCCGGCACCCTTCGCCATGCCTCGTCCTCGAACCCTCGCTGCCGCGGAGGTGCTTTTAGCCCAGGCGGGCGAGGAGCGGAAGGCGGAGCGGCGGTCAGCGATGCGCGGCGGCGGGGCTGCCGAAACCGATGGCGCTGCCGATTTCGGCGGCTTCGATCTGGGCGCCGCCCCAATTGGCGCCGGTGACGTTGGCGGCGGCGAAATCGGCGCGGCGGCAATCGGCGCGGCGCAGATCGGCGCCGCGGAGATCGGCGTTGCGGAAGACGGCGCCTTCGAGCTTGCTCGGCGCAAGGCGGCCCTCGGCGATGACCAGCGGCCCCAGATTGCAGTCGCGCAGATCGGCGAGATTGAGGCGGGCGTTGCGCAGATTGGCGCCGCGCAGATCGACGCGCGCGAGGCGGCAGGAGCGCAGATCCGCCTCTTCGAGCTGCGCCGCCTGGAGGGCGGTTCCTTCGAGATCGAGCCCGAAGAAGATGGCGCCCTTCGCCTTGAGCGCGCTGAGCTGCGCTCGCGACAGGCGGGTCGTTGTGCGCAGGTCGAAGCCCGAGAGGTCGAGCTGGCGGCCTTCGGCACCGAAGCTCTGGACCCAGGTCTCGTGGAGACGAACGAGCTGCTCCAGCGGCTGCCCCAGCTCCTCGAGCGAGCGGCCGGCGAGCTTGTCGGTGAGGGCGCCGGTGAGGTCGGCGCCGGCCGTCTCGGTCATCGCCATTTGCGCGCGCATGAGGACGGCATTGCGCAGATCGGCACCGCGCAGATCGGCGCCGCTCAAATCGGCGCCTTCGAGATTGGCGCCGCTGAGATTGGCGTTGCGGAGGTCGGCGCGCACCAGCTTGCAGCTCCGCATGATGGCGTCGCTGAAATCGGTGAACATCGCCATCGAGCCGGAGAGGCGCGCCTGGCTCAGATTGGCGTTCACCATCTTGGCGCCGGTGAGCTCGGTCGAGCTGAGGTTGACGGCAATCATCTGCAGCTCGCCCGTGCGCGCCTTCTGCGCGAGGCGCCCGTCGCGGAGGTCGGCATCGAAGAGATTGGCGCCGGTGAGATCGGCGCCGCGCAGGCAGGCGCCGCGCAAATCGGCGCGCATGAGATTGGCGCCGCGCAGATCGGCGCGGGTGAGGTCGGAGCCGAAGAGGGAGGCATGGCCGAGATCGGCTCCGGCGAGGTTAGCCTCGATCAGAAAGGAAGCGGCGATCTCGGCATTCGCCAGGTTCCTGCCGGCAAGGACGAGGTGCGAGAGGTCCATATAGACGAGGACGGCGCGCTGCCCGCCGTGCCGGCCCGTCAGGTAGCGCTCATGGCGCTCGAGCACGCGGTCGAGCGTTGCCTGATCGATCCGCTGGCGCGGACGGTTCACCTGCTGCTGCGCGTTTGCGTCCATCGATCGACCTGAAAGCGCCCGCCCGCCTGGCCTCGACGCGGCTCCCCGTCGGTATCGAGTGCCCATCGATGCTGCCGGAAGAAGGCTAATAAAGGGTTAGGCGCGCGCCGCGCCGCGCTGTGGCACGGGCGGAGGATTTGCGCTATGACCCGCCGGCGATCGGGGGACGGGTCGCAGGTGAGCGGGGAGGCGTCATGATGAGACCTATGCGGCAGATGGCGGGAGCCCTATCGGCGCTCGTCATGCTCGCGCTCTACCTCGCGGTCCCCGCCTTGGGGCAGTCTTCGGGCTCGGCCGATATCTTCACGGTCGCCGATGTACCAGTCGACGCGACCGCGGCGAGCGCGGCGGCGGCCCGCGAGGCGGCGCGGATCGACGGCCAGCGCCGCGCCTTCCGCATCCTGGTGGGGCGTCTCACGCTCGCCGCGGATCAGAAGCGCCTGCCGAAGCCGAGCGATGCGCAGCTCACCGACATGATCCGCGATTTCGAAGTCGCGAACGAGCGGCGCTCGACCGTGCGCTATCTTGCCGACTACACCTTTCGCTTCCGCCCGGAGGCCGTGCGCGGGCTGCTGCGCAGCGCCGGCATCCCCTTTGCTGAGACGATGAGCAAACCGGTGACCGTGCTGCCCGTGCTGACGCAAGGCGGCGCCTCGGTTCTTTGGGATGATCCCAATCCGTGGCGCGACGCCTGGGCGAACCGCAAGCCGGCGGCGGGCTTGGTGCCGCTCGCGGTGCCGCTGGGCGATGCCGGCGACGTGGCGGCGATCGACGCCCAGAAGGCCTTGGCCGCCGACCTCGATGCCCTGGCGGCCATCGCGGCCCGCTATGGCGGCGGCGACGCGCTCATCGCCCATGCGACGCAGGGAGACGATGGCGCGCTCGCGACCGTGGTGAAGCGCGTCTCCGCAGCGGGGTCGACCGATATCTTGAACGAGACGTTTCGCCCGAATCCCGGCGAGAGCCAACAGGACCTCATGGCGCGAGCGGTCGATGACAGCATCGCCGCCCTCGAAGAGGCATGGAAGCGCGAGATGCTGCTTGGCGGAGCCGCACAGGCGGGGGCTCTGACGGCCGAGGTGCCGATCACGAGCCTCGGCGACTGGCTGTTCGTGCGCGGCCGGCTGGCGGGATTGCCGGTCATCAAATCGAGCGACCTCCTCGCGCTCGACAGGCACGCGGCACAGGTCGAAATCCATTTCCTCGGCGATCCCGCAAAGCTGCAGCTCGCCTTGGCGCAGCGCGACCTCGTCTTGCGCCAGGATGGGCAAAGCTGGACGCTCCAGCGGCGCGGCACCGGGCAATAGGGGGACGGCACAGCGTTGAACCTGCCGAACCTCATCACTCTCGGGCGCCTTCTCCTCGTCCCGCTCGCCATTTGGCTCATTCTCGCCGGCGATTTCGCGGCGGCCTTCTGGACCTTCGTCGTCGCCGGCGTCTCGGACGCGGCGGACGGCTTCATCGCCAAGAAGTTCGGCATGACGACCGAGCTCGGCGCGCTGCTCGATCCCGTCGCCGACAAGGTGCTGCTGGTCAGCGTCTATGCGACGCTCGGGATCGCCGGGCAGCTTCCCGCCTGGCTCGTCATCCTCGTCATCTTCCGCGACCTGATGATCGTCGGCGGCTTCCTCTTCATCCAGCTCCTCTTCCGCAAGCTGCGCTGGGAGCCGCTCGTCATCAGCAAGATCAACACGGCGCTGCAGATCGTGCTGGCGGCCTTCACCCTGGCGCGGCTCGGCCTCGGCATCGCCGATCGCGGCGTCGGCGAGGCCCTCATCCTCGCGGCGGCGGGGACGACGGTGCTGTCCGGCGCCGCTTATCTCGTCCGCTGGACACGGAGCATCGCCGGCGCCGAGGGGACAGGATGAGCCCGGCGGCGCAGCGCGGCGCGTTCTGGGCCGCCGGGCTCGTCCTCTGCGGGTTTGCCCTCTATCTGCTCGACGCCATCCTGCTGCCTTTCGCGGCCGGCTTCGCCATCGCCTATAGCCTCGACCCTCTGGTCGGGCAGCTCGAACGGCTGCGTGTGCCGCGCGGCGTCGGCGCCTTGATCGCACTCTTCGCTTTCGCCCTCGCCATCGCCCTCGTGCTCCTCGTCCTCGTGCCGGTCATCGAGAGCCAGATCGGCGAGCTCATCCGCCGCTTCCCCCGCTTTCTCGAAGCGGCGCGCCGCGACCTGACCGCCCTCATGGGCATCTTGCAGGAGCGCCTATCGCCGCAGGATTTCGCGCAGCTCCGCGACGCCGCGACCGCCCGTCTCGGGGATGCCTTCGCTTGGCTGAGCCAGCTCCTGCAGCGAATGCTCACCAGCAGCATCGCCTTCTTCAACCTGCTCTCGCTCGTCTTCATCACGCCGGTCGTCGCCTTCTTCCTGCTGCGCGATTGGCGGCGGATCGTGAGGCGCGTCGATAGCTGGTTGCCGCGCCCTTATGTCGAGACGGTGCGGGAACAGGCGGCCCTCGTCGATGCCACGCTTGCCGGCTTCATCCGCGGCCAAGCGACGGTCTGCCTGCTGATGGCGGCCTATTACGCCGCGGCGCTGTCGCTCGCCGGCCTCGATTTCGGCCTCGTCCTCGGGCTTCTTGTCGGCTTCCTCATCTTCATTCCCTTTCTCGGCGGCGCGATCGGCGGCGGCCTCGCCATCCTTCTCGCCATCACCCAATTCGACAGCTGGGCAGCAGTGGCGGTGATCGCCGCCATCTTCGCCGCGGGTCAGGCGATCGAGGGCAATCTGCTGACGCCGAAGCTGGTGGGCGACCGCGTGCACCTCCATCCGGTCTGGGTCATCTTCGCGCTGCTCGCCTTCGGCGATCTCTTCGGCCTCGCCGGGCTCCTCGTCGCCGTGCCGGCCGCGGCGATCATCGGCGTCCTCATGCGCTTTGCCCTGCAGCGCTATCTGGCGAGTCCGCTCTATGACCCGGGTCCGGCGCGCGCCGAGACCGCCGGGCCCGAGCCGGTCCGCGAGGCTCGTTCCGTTCGCAGCCGCGATGACGAGCCAGTTCACCTTTGATTTTCCGCACCGCCCGGCCTTGGGCGCTGCGGATTTTCTCGTCACGCCCAGCAACGCCGAGGCGGTCGCCTGGCTCGACCGCTGGCCGGACTGGCCGGCGCCGTTGCTCGTTCTGCACGGGCCCACAGGCTGCGGCAAGACGCACCTTGCCCATGTCTTGCGCGCCCGCTCCGGGGCGCCGACGCTTGCCGCGGCCGCCCTCTCGACCGCGACGGTGCCAGCCTTGCTCGGCGCCGCGACGACCGCCATTCTCGACGATGCGGAGGAAGCGCCGGAACGGCCGCTGCTCCACCTCGTGAACCTCATCGCCGAGCGCGGCGGACGACTGTTGCTGACCGCGGCCGAGCCGCCGGCGCAGTGGCGACTCGGCCTTCCCGATTTGCGCTCGCGGCTGGTCGCGGCGCCGCAGATTGCCGTGCGCCCGCCCGACGACGCCTTGATCGCCGCCGTTCTCGTCAAGCTCTGCGCCGATCGTCAACTCGTTGTCGGCGACGAGGTCATCCAATTCCTGCTGCGCCAGATGGAGCGCTCCTTCGCCGCCGCTGGGCGTGTGGTGGCAGCGCTCGACCGCGCTGCGCTCGAAGGCAAGCGGCCGATCACGATCCCGCTCGCCCGCGCCGTGCTGCGCCAGGAGGCGGAGGGCTGAGGTCCGGGGGCGGCGTGAAAGGGCGCGCTATTCGTGGCAGGAAATGCCGTCGTGGAGCGCCATGAAATGCAGCATGGCGTCGCCGCAAGCGGCGGGCTCGACCATCCAGGTCATGTGATAGCGCAAGGGCAGGTGGACGAGGTGGAAGTCCGCGATCCGATCGCGCAGGAGCTGTTCCTGCTCCTTGGTGACGGTCGCGACCTGGGCGGGATAAAGACCGAGCACCGGTGCCGTGATGCGATCGAGATAAGGGGTGGCATCGACCTTTTCGAGGAGATCGACCATCCGGATCATCACCGCGACGTTGCTCTTTCCCATCTCCGTCGCGTACCACTCGAGGAGTCCCGGATCGGCGTCGGCGGGAAAGCGGGTCGCAGCATTGGCGGCCTTGGCCCAGGCGACGGAGCCCATCGCGACCAGCGCCTCCTGCCAGGAGGCATGGCCGAATGCGAAGGTCTTGAACGTCTCCTTGATGATGTAGGGCGGAGTCGAGAGCGCGCAGAGCGTGCGCAGCCGGTCCGGGTGTTCGGCGGCAAGGATGAGGCCGAGAATGCCGGCCAGCGATTCGCCCGCGTAGTGGACGGACGGCGCGCCCAGGGCATCGATAATATGGAGGAGATCGGAAAGATAGGTCTCGACGGTAATGCCGCGGTCGAGGTCGAACTCCGTCGAGGATCGTCCGAGGCCGCGGAGGTCCGGGCAGACGACCTTGTAATGGCGACTCAGATACGGCACGAGCCCGTACCAGAACCGCGATGACCGGCCGAAGCCGTGCTGCAGGACGAGCGTCGGCGCCTGCTTCCACGGATCGGTGTAGTCGTGGACCTCGTAATGAAGCTTGGCGCCGTCCTTGGCTGTGACTTCGGGCACGTCCCCACTCCGCTCCTTTTCGCCGGAATATTATCGTCGCGCGCACATCGCGGCGCGAGCGCCAATCGACGTGGACCGGTCGACAAGTGGCGGCCTATGCATCGACCTCCCGGCGGCTCAGCAAGGCGGGCGTCACGAATTCGACGACGGTGGACGCGATCGAATGAAGCTCATGCCAACCGCCGTTGAAGACGTAGCCCGCGACGGCGCCTGTCGGAAACGCTTGGCGGATCGCGCCGATCAGGCGTGGCGGCCCGATCTCAGCGAGGATTGCCGCGAGCTCGTGGAGCCCGGGATTGTGCCCGATGACGAGCAAGTCGCGAGTCTCGTCCGAGACCGCCTCGATGCGCGCCAGCAGTCGGTCGCATGATGCAAGATAGAGCGCCGCTTCGAAGAGGACGCGCGGCCGCCCCGGCAGGCCGGCGGCGATCAGCGCATAGGTCTGCCGCGCTCGCAGCGCATCCGAGCACAGGACGAGGTCAGGCGCGTGGCGGTTGGCGAAATAGGCGGCGAGGAGCCGCCCTGCCGCCTGGCCGCGCCCATCGAGCGGTCGCTCGTGATCGTCGAAAGCGGAACTGTCCCAGCTCGATTTGGCGTGGCGAAGCAGGCTAAGGCGCCTCTGCGCGCCGTCGTCGGGCAGCGATGGCGATGCTGTGCTCATGACTTTAACATTTCGCCGCTATAGACTCGGTCCGGTTCAGTTCAGGCAAGGCTGGAGCGTCTCGTGAGCAGAGCGCGGCGAGCAACGACGGCTCAGGGAATCGATCTCGGCTCGGAGTCGCGGTTCATCAACCGCGAGCTCTCTTGGCTCGCCTTCAACGAGCGCGTCCTCGCCGAAGCCGAGAACCCGCACCATCCGCCGCTCGAGCGGCTTCGCTTCCTCTCGATCTCGGCCAGCAATCTCGACGAATTTTATATGGTGCGCGTTGCCGGCCTCAAGGGACACGTCCTCGCCGGCATCGTCACGGCGAGCCAGGACGGCTTGACGCCGGCGCAGCAGCTCGAAGCCATCAACAAGCGCGCCGGCAAGCTCATGCGCGACCAGCAGGTGACGTGGCGCGTGCTGCGCGCCGAATTGGCCAATGCGGGTATTGCCATCATCGGCCCGCAGGAGCTTCAGCCCGAGGACCGGAGCTGGCTCGAAGAGCAGTTCATGGCCGACATCTTCCCGATCCTGACTCCGCTCGCGATCGACCCGGCCCATCCTTTCCCGTTCATCGCCAATCTCGGCCTTGGCCTTGCCCTGCAGCTCGTGCGCCGCAGCGACGGCGAGCGCATGAACGCCCTGCTGCTCCTGCCGCCTTCCATCAACCGCTTCGTCCGCCTCCCCGGGAAAGCGGTTCGCTTCCTCCCCATGGAGGAGATGATCGGCCTCTATCTCGATCACCTCTTTCCCGGATTCCAGGTCATGGGGCAGGGGATGTTCCGCATCCTGCGCGACAGCGAGGTCGAGATCGAGGAGGAGGCGGAGGACCTCGTGCGCCTCTATGAGACGGCGCTGAAGCGGCGGCGGCGCGGCCACGTCATCCGCCTCAGCGTCGATATCGGCATGCCGGCCGATTTGAGCCGCTTCCTCGCCGAGGAGCTCGACGCCTCGGATTCCGACGTCATCAGCCTCGATGGCATCCTTGGCCTCGCCGATACGAGCCAGCTCATCATCGACGAGCGCCCGGACCTCATCTTCACGCCCTACAACGCCCGCTTCCCCGAGCGCATCCGTGATTTCGGCGGCGATTGCTTTGCCGCGATCCGCCAGAAGGATATCGTCGTCCACCACCCCTATGAGAGCTTCGACGTCGTCGTCCAATTCGTCCGCCAGGCGGCGCGCGACCCGGCCGTCGTCGCCATCAAGCAGACCCTCTACCGCACGAGCGAGGATAGCCCCGTCGTCCGCGCTCTCATCGAGGCCGCCGAGGCGGGCAAGTCGGTGACGGCGCTGGTCGAGCTGAAGGCCCGCTTCGACGAGGAGGCGAATATCCGCTGGGCCCGCGACCTAGAACGCGCCGGCGTCCAGGTCGTCTACGGCTTTCTCGAATTGAAAACTCACGCCAAGGTGGCGCTGGTCGTGCGCCGCGAAGCGGGGGCGCTGCGCTCCTATGTGCATTTCGGCACGGGCAACTATCATCCCTATACGGCGAAGGTCTATACCGACCTTTCCTTTTTCACCTCGGATCCGACGCTCTGCCGCGACGCCGCCCGCGTCTTCAACTACATGACCGGCTATGCGACGCCGGCGACCTTGGAGAAGGTCGTCATTGCGCCGATCGGCCTCAGGCAGAAGCTGATGGAGCTGATCGAGGCCGAGATCGCCCATGCGCGGGCCGGCCGGCCCGCGCAGATTTGGGCGAAGCTCAACCAGATCGTCGATCCGCCCATCATCGACGCGCTCTACCGCGCCTCCCTCGCCGGGGTCGAGATCGACCTGATCGTCCGCGGCATCTGCTGCCTGCGTCCCGGCGTCGCCGGCCTTTCGCCGACAATCCGAGTGAAGAGCATCATCGGTCGCTTCCTCGAACACGGCCGCATCGTCGTCTTCGGCAACGGCCACCGCCTGCCCTCGGATGAAGCCAAGGTCTTCATCAGCTCCGCCGATTGGATGCCGCGCAACTTCGACTGGCGCGTCGAGGCCCTGGTGCCGATCGAAAATCCGACAGTGCACCGCCAGATCCTGGACGAGATCATGGTCGCCAACCTCAAGGACACGGCGCAAAGCTGGCTGCTCGACCGCGACGGGGCCTATACCCGCGCCCCCCTCGACGGCGAGGCGTTCAGCGCCCATACCTATTTTATGACCAATCCCAGCCTCTCCGGCCGCGGCAGCGCGCTGCGGCGCGCTCAATCGGCACCGCGCCTCGTCCTCGATAATCAGGTGCCGTCCTAATCCCGCGGCTCGTGCCGATGGCAACCAGCGGCCGCATCGCCGTCATCGACATCGGCTCCAATTCGCTTCGCCTCGTCGTCTATGACGGGATCGGGCGAGCGCCTTTCGCGCTGCTCAACGAAAAGGCGCTCTGCGCGCTCGGCCGCGGATTGGGCCGGACGGGCCGTCTCAACCCCGAGGGGATCGTGTCAGCGCTTTCCCATCTCCAGCGCTTCGTCGCTCTGGCAGAGGCAGTCGGTGTCATCCGCCTCGACCTCATCGCGACCGCGGCAGTCCGCGATGCCGCCGATGGCGCCGATTTCGTCGCCGAGGCGAGGCGACGCTGCGGGCATTCCGTGCGCATCCTCGACGGCGCCGCCGAGGGGCGACTCTCGGCTCTCGGCGTCGTGGCCGGGATTCCTGCGGCCGACGGCATTGTCGCCGATCTTGGCGGCGGCAGCGTCGAGCTCGTACCGGTTCGAGCGGGCCAGGCCGGCATCGGCGCCACCCTGCCACTCGGCCCGCTCCGCCTCGCGGAGTTCAGCGAGGATCACCGCCGTTTGCGCGAACTCGTCGACGGCCATATCGGCAGCGTGCCGTGGCTGCGGCAGCAGCGCGGGCGTGGCCTTTACCTCGTCGGCGGCGCCTGGCGGGCGCTGGCGCGCATCCATATGGAGCAGATGCGCTATCCGCTTCATATCATTCAAGGATATACGGTCCTGCGCAGCGATGCCGAGCAGGTGTTCCGTTTCCTCGGCACGCTGTCGCGCAAATCGCTCGAGAAGATCACCTCGGTCTCGCGCAAGCGCGCCGAGAACGTGCCGCTCGCCGCCTTCGTGCTGGCCCGCCTTGCCGAGGCGATCGAGCCCGAGCGGTTCGTCTTCTCCGCCTATGGCTTGCGCGAGGGGCTGGTCTTCGATCTTCTGACCGAAGCGGAGCGGCAAGAGGACCCGCTGCTTGTCGCCTGCCGCGGCATCGCCGAGGCGCGGCCACGTTTCGGCCTCTCCGGCGACGAACTTTTCGCCTGGATGTCGCCGCTCTTCCCCGATGAGAGCCCGTCGCGCCGCCGCCTGCGGTTGGCATCGGCGCTGCTCGGCGACACGGCCTGGAACAGCCATCCGGATTACCGGGCCGAGGAGGCGTTCCAGCACTGCTTGCACATGCCCGTTGCCGGCATCGATCACAGCGAGCGCGTCTTCGTCGCGACGGCGCTCCATGCCCGCTATGGCGGCGCCGCCGATGCGGAAATCAAGGCGCAGACGCGGCGCCTTCTCGGCGATGCCGAGCACGCCGCCGCACGCGCCATCGGCCTCGCGCTCCGCCTCGGCTACACGCTGAGCGGCGGCGCCCCCCGTCTCTTAACGCGGACGCGGCTTTCGCTCGATGAAAGAGAGCTCGTGCTGAGCGCCCCCGCTGGCGACCCGATCTCTTCCGGCGAGACCGTGCAGCGTCGCCTCGACGCCCTTGGGCGTGCGCTCGAACGGCGCGCCAGCATCAGGTCCGGCGACTGACGTGACGGGCCGGCGGCGAGGAGGCCGCCGGGCAAGATCGGCGACCTACCGCGTGCGCGCCGCTTTGGCCGCGCTCGGCGGCTCCTCCGCAAGAGACACGACCTTGATCTTGCGACCGGCGGCGGTGAGGGCGAGGGTCCCGTGCTTCAACGCCAGCGCGTCACGGCCGAAGAGGTCGAAGCGCCAACCCGAAAGGGCTCGGATCTGAGCGTCATCCGTGGCCGCGAGCAGTTCGAGATCCTCGGCATTCGCCACCAGCTTCTGGGCGACGCCGTTTTCTTCGCAGCGCAATTTGAGGAGCACCCGCAGCAGATCGACGAGCGGCCCCAGCCCGGGCGGCGCTTCCTGCCGTGCGGGAAGCGGCGGGTGTTCGCTTTCGGGCAAGGCGAGGGCCCGGGCGATCGCGGCCAGCATCTCGGCGCCGAAGCGGCCTTCGGCGAGGCCCTTGCCGAGGCCGCGCGTCCGCGCGAGTTCCGCCGTCGAGGCGGGCGCGTGCGCAGCGATTTCGAGGAGTTGCTCGTCGCGAACGATCCGGTTGCGCGGCAGGTTGCGCTGCTGGGCCGCCGTCTCGCGCCAGGCGGCGAGCTCGCGCAGCACCGCGAGGAAGCGCCGGTTGCCGCTCCGCGTCCGGAAGCGCCGCCAGGCCTCGGCGGGATCGAGGCGATAAGTCGCGGGATCGGTCAGCTCGGCCATCTCCTCTTCGAGCCAGCCGGCCCGGCCGGTGCGGTCGAGGCTGACGCGGAGCTTCTCATAGACGCGGCGGAGATGGACGACGTCGGCGAGAGCGTATTGGACCTGGCGTTCCGTCAAGGGCCGGTGCGACCAATCGGTGAAGCGCGAGGACTTGTCGATTCTCGCCCCGGCAAGCTTGCCGGCGAGGGTCTCGTAGCTCACTGAATCGCCGAAGCCGCAGACCATCGCCGCGACTTGTGTATCGAAGAGCGGCATCGGCACGGCGCCGCTCAGGTGATAGAAGATCTCCACATCCTGCCGCGCCGCGTGAAACACTTTCAGCACCGCCGGATCGGCCATCAGCCGCAGCAGCGGCGCGAGGTCGAGATCGGGCGCGAGCGCATCGATCGCGGCGGCGTCGTCCGGTCCGGCGATCTGTACGAGGCAGAGCTGCGGCCAATAGGTCTTGTCGCGCATGAACTCGGTATCGACCGCGATAAAGGACGCGGCGCTCTGGCGCGCGCAGAATTCGGCGAGCTGCGCGCTGTCGGCAATCATCGTCATCGGCGACCTATTACACGCAATCTGCGCGGTGGGAAAGGCACGCCTGGGTTTGGCCCCGGGCATTTCCCGACAACAGCTTGACAAAACGCGAGCATCCATGCGCTCTTGCGCCCTCATTTCGGGCACCGATCCATCTCTTCTCACGGCACGCCGATGCAGGCTTATCGGACGCATAACTGCGGACAGTTGCGGCCCTCAGATGCGGGGCGGAGCGCGACCTTATCGGGCTGGGTACACCGCAAGCGCGACCACGGTCATCTGCTCTTCATCGATCTGCGCGACCATTACGGCCTGACGCAATGCGTCATCGACAGCGCGAGCCCGAATTTCGCGGCCGCCGAAGGGGTGCGGCTCGAAAGCGTCATCACGGTGCGCGGCGAGGTCGCGCGTCGTTCCCCGGAGACGGTCAATCCCAAGCTCGCGACCGGTGAGGTCGAACTGGCGGTCTCCGAGTTGACAGTCCTTTCCGAAGCCGAGCCGCTGCCCTTCCCGGTCAACAGCGATGCCGATTACCCGGAGGAGACAAGGCTGCGCTACCGCTTCCTCGATCTGCGGCGGGAGGCGGTCCATGCCAACATCATGCTGCGTTCGCGGGTCATCGCCTCGATCCGCCGCCGCATGCAGGAGCAGGGTTTCACCGAGTTCCAGACGCCGATCCTGACGGCGAGCTCGCCCGAAGGAGCGCGCGACTATCTCGTACCGAGCCGCCTCCATCCCGGCGAGTTCTACGCTCTCCCGCAGGCGCCGCAGCAATTCAAGCAGCTCCTGATGGTGTCGGGCTTCGACCGCTACTTCCAGATCGCGCCTTGTTTCCGCGACGAGGCGGGGCGCGCCGACCGTTCGCCCGGCGAGTTCTATCAGCTCGATTTCGAAATGTCCTTCGTGACGCAGGAGGACGTCTTCGCCGCCATCGAGCCCGTCATCGCCGGCGTCTTCGAGGAGTTCGGCCGCGGCCGGGAGGTGACGAAGCCGCCGTTTCCGCGCATCGGCTATGAGGAGGCGCAGCTCAAATACGGCTCCGACAAGCCCGATTTGCGCAACCCCATCGTCATGACCGAGGTCGGGGAGGTGTTCCGCGGCTCGGGCTTCGCCGTGTTCTCTAACCTCGTCGAGCAGGGCGGCGTGGTGCGCGCCCTTCCGGCGCCGGGTGCCGCGGCAAGACCGCGCAGCTTCTTCGACAAGCTCAACGATTGGGCGCGCGGCGAAGGGGCGCCGGGGCTCGGCTACATCGTCTTCGGCGAAGGCGATGGAGGGGCGGAAGCGAGGGGGCCGATCGCCAAATTCCTCGATCAGGCGCGGCTCGACAGGCTGCGCGCGCTGGCCGGGGTCGGGCCGGGCGACGCCGTCTTCTTCGTCGCCGACCGCGACAAGGCGGCTGCCGCGAAGCTCGCCGGAGCGGCGCGGACGCGGATCGGCGGTGAGCTCGGCCTCATCGCGCAAGACGCGTACCGCTTCTGCTGGATCGTCGATTTTCCGATGTATGAGCGCAACGAGGAGACGGGCCAGATCGAGTTCAGCCACAATCCCTTCTCGATGCCGCAAGGCGGGCTCGAAGCGCTGGAGACCAAGGACCCGCTGACGATCAAGGCCTTTCAGTACGACATTGTCTGCAATGGCGTCGAGCTCAGCTCGGGCGCCATCCGCAACCATCGCCCGGACATCATGTACAAGGCCTTCGCGATCGCCGGCTACTCCAAGGAGGATGTCGAGAGCCGCTTCGGCGGCATGCTCAACGCCTTCAAATACGGGGCGCCGCCCCATGGCGGCTCGGCGCCCGGCATCGACCGCATCGTCATGCTGCTGGCCGACACGGTGAACATCCGCGAGGTCATCGCCTTCCCGATGAACCAGCAGGCACAGGACCTCCTGATGCAGGCGCCTTCGCCGGTGCCGCCGGCGCGCCTTAAGGAGCTGCATCTGCGGCTCGATCTCGCACCGGCAAAGGGGCAGAAGGAGCGCTAGAGAGCGGATTCCGCGTCAGCGGCACGCGACAAGCACGGTGCCGTTCTTCTTGCTTTCGCGCGTCGGTTGATTCAGAAAGGATGCGAGGAGCGAGACGGGGGCGCCGATGCGCGTGGCCGGGCTGGTGGTGCTGGCGACGTCGCTGGCGGGCTGCGTCTCGCCGACCGTCACCGTCGCCTCTCTTGCAGCCGACGGCGCGAGCTATGCCGCGACGGGCAAGAGCGTCTCCGACAACGGCGTCTCGGCGGTCAAGGGCGAGGACTGCGCCGCTTGGCATATCTTCGTCGGGAAGGCGATCTGCCGCGATCCTCGGCATCCGCTAGCGCCGGCACCCGTGGAGCAGCGTCGCGGCGGATCGGCGATCGCCGCCGCGGCGCCGCTTTCGGCATCGCCCGCCGGAGCCTGGCCATCCGCGCAGTATCTTCTCATCGGAAGCTTCGTCGAACGCGCCAATGCCGACCGGCTGGCGCGGAGCTATCTCGATTACAATGCGAGAGTGCTCGTCATCCGCCAGCGGGGTACCGAATTTCACCGGGTCGTCCTCGGACCCCTCGGTGCGCCGCAACTCGCGGCGCTGCGAGCGCTCGGCGTCAGCGGCAATCCATTGCCGCCCGACCAGACTCTGGTAATTCCGCCGCTACCGCCGGCGCGGACCGCCGCGTCGAATTAGCGCTGCCGCCGCGGATCAATTGCGCGCGGCGCGGGCCGCGGCGTGGCGGCGCTTCTGCCCGTACATGGCGCGGTCGGCGCGGTTCAGGAGCTCGTCCTCGCTCTCCTCGCCCGAATAAGTCGCGAGCCCGAAGCTGGCGCCAAGCCTGACTTCGCCGGCGCTCACCGGAAAGGCGGTCTTGCCGATGAGCTGGGTCAAGGCATGCACCTTGCGCCGCGCCGCCGCGAGATGGGCTCCGACCAACAGCACGGCGAATTCATCGCCACCGAGCCGCGCTACCGTGTCGATGCGGCGGACGTGGCGGGCGAGGAGGTTCGCGAACTGGGCCAGCACCTCGTCGCCGACGAGATGCCCGTGGATGTCGTTGATCGCCTTGAAGCCGTCGAGATCGCATATCATGAGGACGCCATGCGGGCCGCCGCGCCGCGCCGATGCCATGGCGCGGTCAAGCTGGGCGAGGAAGCCTCGGCGGTTGAGCAAGCCGGTGAGCTCGTCCGTTACCGAGATGCCTTCGAGATAGTCGACGCGCGCCTGGAGGGCAGCAAGGCGCTGCTCGGCCTCGGCGACCGCTGCGAGTGCCCAATCGACGACTCCCTGGCGGTCGGCCTCGCGCGGCAAAGTCAACGGGATCACGTTGTCGGCGCGCGGCTCGACCTTATGGTCTGGGGTGATCCGGGCCTGCGTTTCGGCGAGATACGACATGACGCGCTCCGTGCACGACAATGGGTCTACGGAGCCTCAAGCAAGGACCGTGCCAGGCGCGGTCTTTGGGAATTCGGTGTGAAATCTGGCCTGAATTCCGGCTTGGGGCCGCGGCAAATTCTGCCGCGCGCGGAAGAAACTTCCGGCACCAGATGCCGCGTCAGGGGATCTCGAAGACCGGGAAGGCGTCGACGATGCCGCGCAAGGTGCGGCGCTGCGGCAAGGCCTTGAGGCCGCTCGCCGCGAGGAGGCTCGATGCCTCGGGGTGCTCGACCACCGATCCGGTCGCGAAGATCGAGCGGGAGACGGCGAGGTTCTGCACGCGCGAGGCGATGTTCACCGTCTGGCCGAAATAGTCCTGGCGGTCGTTCAGCATCACGGCCAGGCATGGACCTTCATGGATGCCTATCTTGAGCAGCAAATCCTCGCTCTTGCGCTCCTCGTTGAGGGCGCGCATCGCCTCGCGCATGCGCAAGGCGGCGGCGAGGGCGCGGTCGGGCGTCGGGAAGGTCGCCATCACCGCGTCGCCGATGGTCTTGACGACCGCCCCGGCCTCGGCGGCGACGATCTCCGTCAGAATGCGGAAATGCGCCTTGACGAGATCGAAGGCGGCGAGGTCGCCGACGCGCTCATAGAGCTCGGTCGAGCCCTTGAGGTCGGTGAAGAGGAAGGTGAGGCTCGTGATCTTGAGGCGCTGGTCGACATCGAGCGCGTCGGTGCGGTGAATATCGCGAAATGTCTGGTTCGTCAGGAGACGCTTTGCCGTGAGGAAAGGCCGGCGCTTGCCCAGAAGCGCGTGAAGCTTTTCCGCCGCGATCCAGACGCCCGGGAGCACCCGAACATCGCTGTGGTTCTCGAGCGTGAGGCGCAACGGGCCCGGCCGCATCGACGTCGTGCCGGTCGGCGCTCGCACCTTGTCAAAGGCGACGGCAAGGGTCTGCCGCTCCCGTGTCGGCTCGCCCTTCACATCGAGAAATTGCGTCCCATGCGTCACCGGGTCGAAGACGATGAGGAATTCCGCCGGAAGCTGCATCGAAAGGATCGCCTTCTCGCCCGGCGGAAGCTCGACCGCGTCGAGCGTGACCTCCTCGATGAGCTGCGCGAACTCCTCGGGCAGGTCGACCCCTGAGCTCCAGAAGATCTGGCGGCAATATTCGGCGAAGGGAAGCTGGTCCGGATCATGCGCGGCGATGCTGCGGGCGCGGCGCGTCACGGTAAAGGTGACCTCGACCATCTCGTCGAGCGTCGGCTCGTAGCCGGCGGCGCAAAGCGCGCAATCATATTCCTCGTGGACGAGGCTTTTCAGCGAGGTGCCGGCATCGAGCACGCCGCCGCAGCCCGGGCACAGGACGTTCCAGGAGAGATCGAAGAGGCCAATCCGCGTCGCGTGGAGAAAGCCGGCGATGACGCGCTCTTCATCGAGGCCGCGCCTTGCGGCGAAATTCAGCGCATTGATGCGGTTCAGCTCGCGATCGGGTGCGTTCCGGATCAGGTCCTCGATCGCCGCGACGATATCGGAAGCGACCGATTGCCGCAGAAGCGACAACAGGGAATCGGCTTCGCTCATCTGCGGAGTCTACGCCAGAAATGCGCCGTGTGGAACGGGCTCGCTGGCCATGCTCCGGAAAGCGGCTGCGCATCGCGGCATCGGGCGAGCGATGGCGCACTACCTTGGCAAGGCGAACCGTGAGATAGTCCGGGGGCCGGCGGTGCCGGCGGCTTCTGTTGAGGAGTGATATCGATGCGCTTGTCGCCCGGCAGGGCCGTCGCGGTCGCCGCGGGCCTTCTCGTCGCCATGGCCGGCCCGGCTATCGCCGTCGACATTGCGCCCCACCGCGCCCTCTACGACATGTCGCTCAGCTCATCCAAGCAAAATAGCGGCGTCGTCGCGGCGAGCGGCAGCATGGCGTTCGAATGGGGCGAGACCTGCGACGGCTGGACCGTCGAGCAGCGCTACAAGCTGACCATGCACTACGCCGAGGAGCCCGATGTCGAGCTCACCTCGAACTTTGTCACCTGGGAGTCCAAGGACGGCCTGCGCTACCGCTTCTACCAGCGCAAGCTGAAGAATGGCGACATCGATGACGAAGTGCGCGGCGAGGCGCGGCTCGACGGCAAGGGAAAGGGCGGCACGGTGGACTTCACCAAGCCCAACAACGAGACCATGACCTTGGCCCCGGGCGTCATTTTCCCGACGGCGCACACGATCCTGCTGATCGAGCGCGCCGCGGCCGGCGACCAGTTCGTCGGCGCGAAGGTGTTCGACGGTGCGACCGAGGAGAATGCCGTCGATGTCTCGGCGGTCATCGGGTCGCCGCAGACGGCCGAGGCCGGCGCCGCCGAGGCGAAGGTGAAGAGCCCGCTTCTCGCCCGGCCCTCCTGGCGCATGCGCCTTGCCTTCTTTCCGGCCGACACCAAAGCGGACCAACCCGATTACGAGCTCGGCATGCGCCTTCTCGACAATGGCGTCTCGCGCGACATGGTGCTCGATTACGGCGATTTCGCCATCAAAGCGACGCTCGACAGCATCGAGGCGCTGCCGAAGCCGAATTGCTGAGTCGTCAGCGCAGTGGGCGCTGCGGTTTCGCCAAGGACCGAGGGCCCGCTTCCGCTTTCGCGCTCAGAAGCTTGCCGGGGTCGCCGAAGAGGTCGGGCGGGTCGGCGAGGCGTGCCGGAACAAGGCTCTCGGCGCCGATGCCGACAAGGCGGAAGCGCGTGCCGTCGATCTCGCGCTCGAGGAGTGCCACCGCTGTACGAAAGAGGTGCTCGGCGCGCTGTGTCGGATCGGCGAGGCGGCGCGCGCGGGTGCGCAGCGCGAAATCGGCCGATTTCAGCTTCAGCGATACCCCCGATGCCGCCAGCTCCTTGCGGCGCAGCGCCGCCGCGACCTGCTGGCAAAGCGGCTCCAGCTCACGCCCGATCTCATCGAGGCGGCTAAGATCGCGGGCGAAGGTGGTCTCGGCGGAGATGCTCTTGGTGGGCGCGTCGGGTTCGACACGGCGGTCATCCTCGCCGCGCGCGAAGCGAGCGAGCCGGCGGCCGATGGCGCCGTAGCGGGCCGCCAGTTCCACCGCTTTCATCTCTTGCAGCTGGCCGATCCGAGTGATGCCGTCGCGTGCGAGGCGGCGTTGCAAGGCCGGGCCGACGCCCCAAAGAAGGCCCACCGGCCGGGGGGCGAGGAACGCCATCGCTTCCGCACGGCCGATGACCGCATAGCCGCGCGGCTTGTCGAGGTCGGAGGCGACTTTGGCGAGGAATTTGTTGTAGCTGAGGCCGATCGAGACGGTGACGCCGATCTCGTCCTCGATGCGGCGTGCGAGGAGGGCGAGGGTGCGTGCCGGCATCCCTCCGTTCCGCGCCTCGATGGCGGTGAGGTCGAGAAACGCCTCGTCGATCGAGAGCGCCTCGACGAGCGGGGTCGTCTCCTGCATCAGCGCCCGCACCTGGCGGCCGACGGCGCGGTACTTCGCCATATCCGGCCGGATGACGACGGCGTCGGGGCACGCTTCCAGCGCCTTGAACATTGGCATGGCGGAGCGGACGCCATAGAGGCGCGCGACATAGCAGCAGGCGAGAACGACGCCGCGCTGTCTGCCGCCGACGATGACCGGCTGTTCGGCAAGCTGCGGCGCATCGCGCTTCTCGACGCTGGCGTAAAAGGCATCGCAATCGATATGGGCGATGGCGAGCGCGCCGAGCTCGTCGTGTCGGACGAGCCGGGCAGACCCGCAAATGCGGCAGCGCTCGCCTGCGGGCGGCGCCGTCACGCTGCCGCAATCGCGGCAAAGAGCCGTCACGACGCCGCCTCCTCGGGCCACAGCCACGCGGCGCCGCGCACCCCGCTCGCATCGCCGTGCCGCGGCGGCACGAGGCGGGTCGAGACCGCATCCGAGAAGATGTGTTTCGCCCAGCGCCGCGGAATTGCGTCGTAGAGGCGGTCGAGGCGGGACAGGCCGCCGCCAAGAACGATGACATCGGGATCGAGCAGGTTGACGACGCCGGCGAGGGCGCGGGCGAGGCGGTCCTCATAGCGGCGCATCGCGGCCGCTGCCGCCGCATCGCCGGCCGCCGCCGCGGCGGCGATGGCTTCGGCATCGGCCACGGCGCCCGCAGCGCGGCGGTAATCCGCCGCGAGGCCCGGTCCGGAGAGAAGCGTCTCGATGCAGCCGGTGCGGCCGCAATAGCAGGGCGGGCCGGGCCACTCTTCAGGCCGCGGCCACGGAATCGGGTTATGGCCCCATTCGCCGGCGATCGCGTTGGGCCCGCTGAGAAGGCGGCCGCCGACGACGATGCCGCCTCCGACGCCCGTGCCGAGGATGACGCCGAACACCGTCTCGGCGCCGGCACCTGCCCCGTCGACGGCTTCGGACAGGGCAAAGCAGTTGGCGTCATTGGCGACGCGCACCGGCCGGCCGAGCGCTGCCGAGAGGTCGCGGTCGAAGGGGCGGCCATTGAGGCAGGTCGAGTTCGAATTCTTGACGAGCCCCGTCGCCGGCGAGATCGCGCCCGGCATGGCGACACCGACTGTGCCGCGCCGCCCAGTCGCCGCCTCGATGCCGGCGACGAGGTCGCGTATGGCAAGGACGATGCCGGCATAATCGCCCGGCGGCGTCGCGATCCGGCGGCGGGCGAGGATCCCGCCGTTGCCGATTGCCGCTATCTCGATCTTGGTGCCGCCGAGATCGACGCCGATGCGCACGTCAGGCTTCCATCCGCCATCGGAAGAGGGCGCCATTCCCGGACAGGACCACTGTTGTCCCGGCGCCGCTCAGCCGATCATAGACCGGTGCCGATACGGCCGAAAGCGCGCTCGGCGATCCTCGCGGCGCGCTTTCTGACGGGCCGCTGGAAGGCTGCCGGCGAGGCTGCCGATCTGCTTGAGAAATTTCGCGCCCCCATACCCGCGATGGTTACGGATTATTAACAATGCTGCCTTAGAACGTTGGCTGGATCACTCGTCAAGTGTCGGAATTGGGGTATCCCCCTCCGTCATGTCGCGGGGATCGCCGAACCATTCAGCGTGTGTCAAGCGACGGGCGGAGCATGCACCCCAACCAAAGCCTTCAGCCGCAGGAAGACCGCGCCGAGCCGAAGACGGTGCTGATCGTGGAGGACAACGAGCTCAACATGAAGCTCTTCCACGATCTCCTCGAAGCCCATGGCTATGACACCTTGCAGACCAAGGACGGAATGGAGGCGCTGAAGCTGGCGCGCCATCATCGGCCGGATCTGATCCTCATGGACATCCAGCTTCCCGAGGTCTCGGGCCTGGAGGTCACCAAATGGATCAAGGAGGATGACGATCTGCGCTCGATCCCGATCATCGCGGTGACGGCCTTCGCGATGAAGGGCGACGAAGAGAAGATCCGCGAAGGCGGTTGCGAGGCTTACATCGCGAAGCCGATCTCCGTCGCCAACTTCCTGGAGACGGTCGAGCGCTTCTTGAGCTGACGGCGATGTCGGCCCGCATTCTTGTCGTCGACGACGTCGACATCAACGTAAAGCTGCTCGGCGCCAAGCTGACGAGCGAATATTTCGACGTGCTGACCGCCTCGAACGGCCCGGCGGCCCTCAAATTGTGCGCGGCGGAGCTGCCGGATCTCGTCCTGCTCGACGTGATGATGCCCGAGATGGACGGGTTCGAGGTCTGCCGCCGGCTCAAAGCCGACCCGAAGACGACCGATATTCCGGTCGTCATGGTGACCGCCCTGTCCGATGCCGCCGACCGCCTGCGCGGCCTCGAAGCCGGTGCCGACGACTTCCTGACGAAGCCCGTCAACGATATCGCCCTCTTTGCCCGCGTCCGCTCGCTCGTCCGCCTCAAGCGGATGATGGAGGAATGGCGCCTGCGCGAGGAGGTGTGCGGCCGCTTCGCGACGCTGCCCGGAAAGCAACCGGAGCCGGCGGAGGATGCGAGCCCGGCGCGGATCATGCTGCTCGAGGACAATCGCCTCGCCGCCGCCCGCATCGCCGAGACATTGGCGCCGATGACGGCCGAGCTCGTCCATGTGACGAACTGCGCCGAGGCGATGGAACGGCTCGACGCGTCGATCGAGCTGGTGATCGCCGGGCTGGCCGTCGGCGACGGCGATCCGTTGCGCCTCGTCTCTCATTGGCGCGCCAGCGAGCAGACGCGGCAGGTGCCGATCCTGCTCGTCGCCGATGATTCCGAGCTGCCGCGCCTCGCCAAAGGTCTCGATCTCGGCGCCAACGATTACATCATCCGTCCGATCGACAAGAACGAGCTGACGGCGCGGGCGCGGACGCAGATCCGCCGCAAGCGGCTGCATGAACGCCTGCAGGAGAACTATCACCGCAGCCTGTCGCTGGCTTTGACCGATCCGTTGACCGGGCTCTACAACCGCCGCTACGTCTCGGCTCATCTCGAAGGCATGATGACGCGCGCCGGCGAGGTCGCAAAGGGACCGGCGCTGCTGATGTTCGACATCGACCACTTCAAGCGGATCAACGATACCTACGGCCATCTTGCCGGCGATGCCGTCCTCTGCGAGATCGCCAGCCGCGCCCAGCATCATGTGCGCAGCTTCGACCTCGTGGCGCGCTATGGCGGCGAGGAATTCCTGGTGCTGATGCCCGAGACGAACCTTCAGGCGGCGCTCGTCGTTGCCGAGAGGCTGCGCCTTTCGATCGCGGAAAGGCCCTTCGTGTTGCCCGATACGAAGCGCGAGATTCCGGTGACGGTGAGCATCGGCGTCGCCGCGACCGATGATAACGGCGATACGCCGACCGACTTGTTGCGCCGCGCCGACGAGGCGCTCTATGCAGCGAAGAATGGCGGGCGCGACCGTGTCGAAAGCTGGCCGCCGCAGGCCTCGCCGCAGCCGATCCGTGTCTCGCGAATGGCGATGATCTGAGCCGCCGACGGCGCCCGCGGCCCAGAGCCGGCGGCTCCGCGCCAGGCTCTGCTATTTGATCTTCGCTTCCTTGAAAGCGACGTGCTTGCGCGCCACCGGATCGTACTTTTTCAGCTCGAGCTTTTCCGTCTTCGTGCGCGGATTCTTTTTCGTGACGTAATAATAGCCCGTATCGGCGGTGCTGACGAGCTTGATGAGGACAGTGTTGCTCTTGGCCATGGCGGGCGCCCGCGGTGCGATCAGTGGGAGGCGCGGAGAATAGCCGCCGCGACCACCCTGTCAAGTGTCGCCCCTCCGCTCATCTCCGCTCATCTCCGCTTATTCTTGTCCTCTCATTGCTGCGGGCCTGGCGACGGCTTGGCGGCGAGCGCGGTCGGTTCGGCGGGAATGAGACGGGCGTAGAGGGCCCGGTCGGAGACAACGCGCTCCGCCGCCTCCAAATCGACCTTGTGCTCGGCCGTCTCGCCGGGGCAGCCGCGCCGCAGCCGCGACCAGCCCGCCTCGTCGAGACCGGCGCGCGGCTCGCCTGCGGCGCTGCGGCGCAGGATGGCGGGAAGCGCCTCGGTCTCCGCGCCAAGCGTGCACACCGCCGGCACGACGCCGTGCTCCTGCAGCAGGTAGCCCCCGGGCGTCACGAGGCGCGCCCAGGTCAGCCACAGCTCGCCTTCGTTCGGCAAGGACAGCACCGTCTGCACCGTCCCCTTACCGTAGGAGGAGGTGCCGACGACGACGGCGCGGCCCGAGTCCTGGAGCGCCGCGGCGACGATCTCGGCCGAGGATGCGGATCCGCCATTGACGATGACGGCGATCGGCAGCCCGAGCGCCAGATCACCGGGCGAAGCATCGAATTCCTGATTGCTGCCCGGGCTGCGACCGACCGTGGCGACGATGCGCCCGCCGGTCATGAAGAGATCGGCGACGGCGACTCCCTGATCGAGAAGCCCGCCCGGATTGTCGCGCAGATCCAGAACGATGCCGCGCAACCCGTCGCGCATCTCCCGGCGCAGCTTGACGAAGGCTTGGCGGAGGCTGTCGGCGGTATGCTGGTTGAAGCCGGAGATGCGGAAGACCGCGAGCGCCCCATCGCGCCGCGCCGTCACCGTCGGCACAACGACATAGGCGCGCGTTATCGTCAGCTTCAGCGCCTCGGCGACACCGCTCCGCGCAACCGTGAGCTCGACGCGGCTGTCAGCCGGTCCGCGCAGCCGCCGCACGATTTCTTCCCGTGCCATCGCGGCGGCCGGCGCGCCATCGATCGCGAGGATCCGATCGTCAACGGCGAGCCCCGCGCGTTCGGCCGGGCCGTCCGGCACCAGGGAGGAAACGCGCGCCGGCTCGGCCCTGGTATCGATGGTGATCCCGATGCCGTCGAAGCCTTCGCGCGCTGCCCGCATTTCATGCGCCGTGTCCGGCGCCCAATAAACCGAGAAACGGTCGAGGGAGGCGGTGAGGCCGGCGAAGAGGCCCTGCTCGATGCGCTCGCGCGAGGTTGCGGCGAGATCGCGCGAATGCGCCCTCGCATCCCGGAGGACGGCCGCGGTGAGCGCGCCCCAACCCGGCGCGTCACGGTCCGCGGGGGCGGCATAATGCGCGAGCGGAGTGCCTGCCTCGGCAAGGACGACATCGCCGCCTCGCGCCACGACGGCAAGGCCGCTCGCCAGCGCCGGAAGGCGGCTCAGCGCGGCAAGCGCGGCTTCGCGCGCGGTGACGGGCGCGATGTAGTAATCCATCACCTCCTGATAGCCCCGAGTGAACAGCCGGCTGGTCTCGCCATCCTCCGCGACCGGTTGCGCCGCAACGCAACCGGCGAGCGCCACGAGCAGGATGAACGATCGGCAGCGCCGCAGCGCGAGCGGCGGCGCTCTTCGCCACCAGGCACGAAGCCTCGATATCGGCGTCGAGTGGAGCATCGCGGGAAAGAACGACGAGAGTAGGGTGCGGCGCGCGAGGATGAGCCAAGGCCAGCTTCCCTGGCAAGCAAGAAACTCGTGCTTTGCTCACTCGCAGGGCGAAAATGATGGCTCCGATCCCGGGATCAGCGGCGCCGCATGCGCGGCCGCGGCGCCCGCCGTCGCTCGGCCGTGGAATCCCGTCCGCGGCGGATGGGCGGATGCGGCGAGACTGCGCCGGCGCGCTCGCCCATCGCAAGCGCCAGGACGAGCCCGCCCGTGACCCAATCCGCCGCCTCCAATCGAACATCGAGGGCGTCGCCCAGGCGGAAAACGCGGCCGGTGCGCCGGCCGACGAGGCGGTGCTGGGCTTCCTCGTGAAGGTAAAAATCGCCGGGAAGGTTGCGCATCGGCAGCAAACCGTCGGCGCCGCTCTCGTCGAGCGTCACGAAGAGCCCGAAACGGGTGACGCCGTTGACGCGACCATGGAAGGTCGCGCCGATGCGATGGGCGAGATAGGCGGCCGTGTAGCGGTCGGTGGCGCTGCGCTCGGCGGCCGCGGCGCGGCGCTCGGTCCGCGAAATATGCGCTCCCGTCTCGGCGAAAGCGGCCGGGTCCGTCGCAGGCAGCCCTCCTTCGCCGAAAGGCGTCCCGGCGGCGTTGTGCCCGGCGATGAGCGCGCGATGGACGAGGAGATCGGCGTAGCGGCGGATCGGCGAGGTGAAATGGGCATAACGGCGCAGGGCGAGGCCGAAATGCCCGAGATTCTCCGGACTGTAGGCGGCCTGCGCCTGGCTGCGCAGGACGAGCTCGTTGATGAGCGTCGCATAGGGCGAGTCGGCCGCTCGTTCGAGGAGCTGGGTGAAATGGCGCGGCTTCACCGCCTGGCCCTTGGCGAGACGCAGGCCCTTGTCTTCGAGTCCGATCAGGAAGTCGCGCAGCGCGTCGAGCTTCGCCGGGTCGGGCGCGTCATGGACGCGATACATGCAAGGTTGCCGCATGCGCTCCAGCGTTTCCGCCGCCGCGACGTTGGCCGCGATCATGAATTCCTCGATGAGGCGGTGACTGTCGAGCCGCTGCCGCGCCTCTATCCGCGCGACGCGCCCGTCGGCACCGAGAACCACCCGTCGCTCGGGCAGATCGAGGTCGAGGGTTCCGCGCCGGCGCCGCGCCGCCTCCAGCGCGGCATAAGCGCCGTAAAGCGGTGCGATGACGCCGGCGACGAGCGGCGCCGTCTTGGCCCCCGGCCGGCCGTCATGCGCCGCTTGAACCTCCTCGTAGGTGAGGCGAGCCGCCGAGCGCATCAGCCCGCGCTCGAAATGGTGGCGGAGCTTGCGGCCCGTGGCATCGAGCCAGATATGGACGGCGATGCAGGCGCGCGGCATGCCCGGCTTCAGCGAGCAGAGCTCGTTCGAGAGCGCCTCCGGCAGCATCGGCACGACGCGGTCGGGAAAATAGACCGAATTGCCGCGCTCGGCGGCGGCCCTGTCGAGCGGATCGCCCGGGCGCACATACCAGGCGACATCCGCGATGGCCACGAGAATATGCCAGCCCCCGGGATTGGCCGGGTCGTCGTCGGGCGCGGCCCAGACTGCGTCGTCAAAATCGCGGGCATCGGCGCCGTCGATCGTGACCAGCGGGATCGCGCGCAAATCCGTGCGGCCTGCGAGCTTCACCGGTTTTGCCGCGGCGGCTTGCGCCAGCGCCTCGGGCGAGAAGGTCGTCGGGATGTCGTGAGTGTGGATCGCAATGAGGCTGATCGTGCGCGGGTCGGCGGTGTCGCCGAGCCGCTCGATGATCCGCGCCTGGGGAAGACCGAAACGCCTCGCCGCCGTCACCTCTGCGAGGACGAGCTCGCCGTCTCCGGCATCTCCGCTCTCGGCGAGGGTGACGCCGTATTCGCTCTTGAGCTTCCGGTCGGTCGGCTCGATGCGCCCGCCTGCGCCGTGGCGGCGGAAGACGCCGAGGACGCGCTCGGCGGTGCCGGAGAGGAGGCGGATGATCCGCGCTTCGTAGCCACCTTCCGGAAGGCGCGCGAGGCGCGCGACGGCGCGCTGCCCGACCTCGTCGCCGCCGAGGCGGTTCTCGGCGACAACGATCCTCGGTACGGGCTCGCCGGGCGGCCAGGCGACCGGTCGCGCCGTCGCCTCGCCGTCGAGATCGATGGCGATGACCTCGATGACGGCGATCTCGGGGAGCTTGCCGGCAACGGCGAGCCGGCGCTTCGGTCCGCGCTCGGCCTCGCCCGATCGCTCGATCTCCTTGATGAGGCCCTTCAGCGCGACGCGGTCGGCCGGCGCCACTTTGAAGGCGCGCGCGATCTCGCGCTTGCCGACCGGAGTAGGGCTCGTCGCGATGAAATCGAGGATTTCCTTGCGGCTCGGCAGGCCGCGTGAGCCGCGCTTCGCCATGACCTCAGCTCGGCGCCGCCGGCTTGCTCGCCCCCTTGGCAGCGCGCTTGCCGCCGGCGCGCTTGGATGCGGGCGGCGCGCCGGCTTTTGCCGACTTCCCTCGGCGGCTGATCTTGCCGGCTCTCGCGTCGTCGGCGGGCTCCTCGGTTCTGGCGGCGGCACGAGGACGCGCCGCCTTCGCCGCCGCTTTCTTGCTGCGCCGTTTCTTGCCCTTCGCTTCTTGCGCCGCCAGAAGCGCGACGGCCTCCTCGAGTGTGACGTGTTCTGGCGCCAGCGCCTTCGGCAGCGAGGCGATCAGCCCGTCATGGCTGACATAAGGTCCGTAGCGGCCGCGGAAGAGCGCCACGGGCTGCGCATCGGCCGGATGCGGCCCGAGCTCGCGCAGCGGCGTCGGCGCCGCGCGACGGCCCTTGCCCGGCTCGGCGAGGAGGCTGACGGCGCGATTGAGGCCGATCGTCAGGACGTCGTCATCGACGGCGAGGGATTTGAAGGTCGAGCCGTGCTTGACATAGGGACCGAACCGGCCGATGCCGGCGACGATCGGCTCGCCGCTTTCGGGATGGCGGCCGATCTCGCGCGGCAAGGCGAGGAGGCGCAGGGCGGTTTCGAGATCGATCTCGCCGGGCCGCATGCCGCGCGGCAGCGAGACGCGCTTGGGCTTCTCGCCGTTTTCGCCCTCGCCGAGCTGGACATAGTGGCCGTAGGGGCCCTTGCGGACGCTGACCGGCTGGTCGCTCGCAGGGTCGATGCCGAGCTGGCGCGGCCCGGCATCGGCGCTTTCGCCATTTTCGCCATTGCCGGCGCCCTCGACCGCGAGCGGGCGGGTGTAGCGGCATTCGGGGTAGTTGGAGCAGCCGATGAAGGCGCCGAACTTGCCGAGCTTCAGGCTGAGCCGCCCGGCGTTGCAGCCGGGGCAGAGGCGCGGGTCGCGGCCGCTGCCGTCGCCCGGGAAGAAATGCGGGCCAAGCTCTTCGTCGAGCGCGGCAATCACCTGTGAGATCGTCAGGTCCTTCGTGCCGTCGATCGCCGCGGAGAATTGCCGCCAGAAATCGCGCAGGACGGCCTTCCAATCGCTGCGGCCGCCCGAGATGTCGTCGAGCTGGTTTTCGAGTTCGGCCGTGAAATTGTATTGCACGAGGCGTTCGAAGAAGGAGGTGAGGAAAGCGGTGACGAGGCGGCCGCGATCCTCCGGGATGAAGCGCTTCTTCTCGAGACGGACATAGCTGCGGTCCTGCAGGACCTGGATGATCGAGGCGTAGGTCGAGGGCCGGCCGATGCCGAGCTCCTCCAGCTTTTTGACGAGGCTCGCCTCGCTGTAGCGCGGCGGCGGCTGGGTGAAATGCTGCTCAGGCTTGACGGCGCCGCGCTGCAGCGCCTCGCCGCGCTGCATCGCGGGAAGGCGGCGGTTCTCGTCATCCTCCTCGGGGTCGTCGCGGTCCTCGTGATAGAGCTTCAGAAACCCGTCAAAAGCGACGACCGAGCCCGTCGCCCGGAAGACGATCTGCCGGTCGGTCGAGGTGATATCGACCGCCACCTGGTCGAGGCGGGCCGACTCCATCTGGCTTGCCACGGCGCGCTTCCAAATGAGTTCATAGAGGCGATGCTGATCAGGCTCGAGCGCACGAGCCAGAGTGTCGGGCCGCCGCGCGAACTCCGTCGGCCGGATCGCCTCATGCGCTTCCTGCGCGTTCTTCGCCGCGCTCTTATACATCCGAGGCTGCGCCGGCCGGTATTCGCGGCCATAATCCCCTTCGACGAGATGGCGCACGGCGGCGATGGCCTCGTCCGAGAGAGAAACGCCGTCCGTCCGCATGTAGGTGATGAGGCCGACCGTCTCGCCGCCGATATCGACGCCTTCGTAGAGGCGCTGCGCGAGACTCATCGTGCGGCTGGCGCCGAAGCCCAGTTTGCGCGAGGCCTCCTGCTGCAGCGTCGAGGTGGTGAAGGGAGGCTGCGGATGCCGCTTCACCTGCTTCTTCTCGATCTCGGCTACGGCGAAGCCGGCGGTCCTCGCAATGGTCTCGGCGGCGCGCCGCGCCTCGGCCTCGGTGGCGAGGGCGAATTTGTCGAGCCGCTGGCCGCCGAGATGCGTCAGCCGCGCCGTGAAGCTGTGGCCGGCCGGCGTGCGGAACTCGGCTTCGATCGACCAGTATTCGCGCGGCTTGAACGCCTCGATCTCGGCTTCGCGCTCGCAGATGAGGCGCAGCGCCACGGACTGCACGCGGCCCGCCGAACGGCTCCCCGGGAGCTTCCGCCAGAGGACCGGCGAGAGGGTGAAGCCGACGAGATAGTCGAGAGCGCGTCGCGCGAGATACGCCTCGACGAGCTCGCGGTTTAGCTCGCGCGGATGGCGGAAGGCGTCGAGCACGGCGTTCTTGGTCACTTCATTGAAGACGACGCGCTTCACGTCGACGTCGCGCAAGGCCCGGCGTTGCCGCAGGACCTCCTGGACGTGCCAGGAGATCGCTTCGCCTTCGCGGTCGGGGTCGGTCGCAAGGAAGAGCTGGTCGGCGCCGCGGACTGCGGCAAGGATCTCCTTGAGGCGCTTCTCGCCCTTGGCGTCCACCTCCCAGGACATCGAGAAATCCTCGTCGGGCCGCACCGAGCCGTCCTTCGCCGGCAGATCGCGGACGTGGCCGTAGCTCGCCAGCACCCGGTAGTCGGGGCCCAGATATTTGTTGATGGTCTTTGCCTTGGCGGGCGACTCGACGACGACGATATTCATGAACCCACGGCAATGAGTGGTGAGGAGAGGATGGCCTCAGGGTCCTCAGATGAGGGACACCTGGTTGCCCGGGTGGCGCTCCAGCCGGCCGGCAAGCTCCAACTCGAGCAGGAGAGTGACCACCGTCGCCGCTGAGAATTGGCATTGCCGGACGAGTTCGTCAACCGCGACCGGCGTCGGGCCCAGCCGCTCGATGAGGCGGGCGCGGGCGGAATCGGGGGTCTCGGGTTCGCTCGGCGCGACCGGATCGGGTAGCGGCGCAACGCGCCGTACCGTCGCGCGCGGCGTGGACAGCGCTGCCGGAAGCTGGCCCAACACATCCTCGGCGCTCTCGGTGAGCGTGGCGCCGCGGCGGATGAGGTCGTTGCTGCCGCGGCACCGCGGATCGAGCGGCGAGCCGGGGACGGCGAAAACCTCTCTCCCCTGATCGAGGGCGAAGCGGGCCGTGATGAGCGAGCCCGAGCGCGCTGCCGCCTCGACGACGATGATGCCCTCGGCAAGGCCGGAGATGATGCGGTTGCGGCGCGGAAAGTGCCGCGCTTGCGGCACCGTCCCGAGCGGCGGCTCGGCGATCACCGCGCCGCTCTCGGCGATCGCTTCGTAGAGCGCGCGGTTCTCTTCGGGATAGACGATGTCGGCGCCGCCGCCGAGCACGGCGACCGTGCCGCTCGGCAGCGCGCCCATATGCGCTGCGGCATCGATGCCGCGCGCGAGGCCCGAAGCGATCACGAACCCGTGCGAGCCCAGCTCGCTTGCGAGTTCGCGCGCGATGCGCCGGCCATTCGCCGACGCGTTGCGCGCCCCGACGATGGCGATGATGCGCTGCCGCAGGGGCTCGGCACGGCCGAGCACGGTGAGGAGCGGCGGCGCGTCATCGATGGCGGCGAGCGCCTCGGGGTAGAACGGCTCGCCCCAGGCGATGAGCCGCGCTCCCGCGGCGGCCAGCGCCGCCATCTCCCGCTCGGCCGCTTCGCGCGGGCAGATCGCGAGCGGCTGAAGCCGCCCGCCACGGCCGGCAAGCCGCGGCAAGGCTTCCAGCGCAGCGCCGGCAGAGCCGAAGCGGCGCAGCAGCTGATAGAAGGAGACAGGCCCGACATTCTCGGTGCGGATGAGGCGCAGCCAGTCGAGCCGCTCGGACGGGTTGAGCTCGCGCGATGCCATCGCCGCAGACTATGCCGGATGATGCCGGTTGAAAAGGTCAGCTCCGTCGCAACCGGATCTTGCTCTCCTCGCCGCGAACGAGGCGGCGGATATTCGCGTGGTGGCGCAGGATGACGAGGAAAGCGATGACGGCGATGAGCTCGAGGCGCTGCGGATCGAAGCCAAGCAGCCAAGCATAGAGCGGCGCTGCCGCGCAGGCGAGGAGCGCTGCCAGGGACGAGTAGCGCGTGAGGACGGCGGCGGCGAGCCAAGTGGCGAGCGCCAGTACCCCGACCGGCCAGGCGATGGCGAGAAGCACTCCGCCTGCCGTCGCCACTCCTTTGCCGCCCTTGAAGGCGAGCCAGATCGGGAAGAGGTGGCCGAGAACGACGGCGGCGGCAGCGATGACGGCGATGTCCGGCCCGAAATTCCGGGCAATGAGGACGGCGATCGCGCCCTTGCCGAGATCGAGCAACAAGGTGAGGAGCGCCAAGCCCTTGTTGCCGGTGCGCAGGACATTGGTGGCGCCGATATTGCCGGAGCCGATCGCACGGATGTCGCCATAGCCGCCGAGCCGCGTCAGCACCAGCCCGAACGGTACAGAACCCAACAAATAGGCGATGACTGCCGCGGCGTAGAACGGCCAGACATAGGCAAAGCTGCCGAGCGGGTGGGGCATCGAATCGGTTCAGCGCCTTTCCGCCATCAGCCTATACCAGCCAGCGACAAGGAGGTGAGAGTGCAAAGGTGGCACAGCGTGCTGCGCTTGGTCACCGCGAGAAGAGCGGCGCCATCCCGGCTGTTTCGGTCTCACCCTCCCTCGCGACGGCGCTCCGCCCCGCGCGATGGCGTCCGTCAGTCCGGCGATCAGGAGGTCGAGGCAGCAGCGTCCGGAGCAGCGCTTCGACAAGCCGCGCCGTGCGCTGATCCTCATCGGCCGATGGGATGTATTCGACGATCTCGACGGCGGCGAGATCGGCGCGGCCGGCGAGCGGCGCGAGCACGCGCAGCATCTCGGCACGACGCAGCCCGTCCGGCGTCCTCAGACCGACGCCCGGCGCGTCTTCGGGGTCGAAGCCGTCGAGATCGATGGTGAGGCCGAAGGCGTCGGTGCCGCGCCCGGCGATGGCGACCGCCTCGTCGAGGGCGGCGCCGAGGCCGCGGCCGTGTACCTCCGCCATCGTGATGATGCGGACGCCGAGGCGGCGCAGCAGATCCAGCTCCTCCGCTTCGTAGGAGCGCGCGCCGATATAGCAGAGATTCTTCGGCCGCACGACGCCGCCGCCGACGGCGAGAAACTCGGGTGCTCCATGGCCGAGCAGCACGGCCGCGCTCATGCCGTGCGGGTTCATGGATGGGCTCGTCGCCACGGTATGCGCGTCGAGATGCGCGTCGAACCAGACGAGGCCCAGCTTCTGCCCGGCGCGCCCGCGCGCGACGCCGCCCCAGCTCCCGATGGCGACGGAGTGGTCGCCGCCGAGAATGACGGGAAAGCGGCCGGCACCAATCTCCTTCGCCACCTGCGCGGCGAGGCGGGCATTGTGTTCGGCGACGAGGCGAAAGACGGTCTCCCGCAGCTGCTCCGGCGCCTCGCGCCAGCGCCGTTCCGGCTCGATCATCGCCGTCCAATCGGCAGCGATCCCGGCCTCACGCAGTCCTTCCGCGAGGCCATAGGCGTGAAGCGCCTCGGGGCCGAGCTCGGTCTCGCGAAAACCGGCGCCCCATCCCGATGCGGCGCCGATGAGCGAAACCGGCCACATGGCGCTAACCGCCGCCCTCGAAGACGACGCGACCGCCGACGACGGTCATGACGGCGCCGCCCTGCACCGGGCGCTTGTCGAAGGGCGTGTTCTTCGATTTCGAGCGCAGGCGCTCCTCCTCGATCCGCCAGGGCCGGTCGAGATCGAAGATGACGAGATCGGCCGGCGCGCCCGTCGCGAGCCGCCCTCCCGGCAAGCGGAGGATGTCCGCCGGCGCGCAGCTCAGCGCGCGCAGAACTTTCAGGAGCGGCAGGTGCCCGTTGTGGTAAAGGGCAAGCGACAGCGGCAGCAGCGTCTCGAGGCCGACGATCCCGGCGGCCGCCGAGGTGAAGGGCAGGCGTTTCGATTCCTGGTCGTGCGGCGCGTGGTCGCTGGCGATGGCGTCGATCGTGCCATCGGCAAGACCGGCGACGACCGCCTGGCGGTCGGCCTCGCTGCGGAGCGGCGGCGACAGTTTCGCGAAGGTGCGGTAATCGCCGATCGCCGTCTCGTTCAGCGAGAAATAAGGGGGAGCCGTGTCGCAGGTGACCGGGAGGCGGCGCGCCTTGGCCCCGCGGATCGCGTCGATTGCCGCCGCCGTCGAGACATGCGCCGCGTGGTAGCGCGCCCCGGTGATCTCGACGAGGCGCAGATCGCGCTCGATCATCATCACCTCGGCGACCGGCGTGATGCCGGGGAGGCCGAGACGCGTCGCCATCTCGCCTTCCGTCGCCGCGCCGCCGGCGGCGAGGCTCGGCTCCTCGGGATGCTGGACGAGAAGAAGATCGAACGTCCTGGCATAGGACAGTGCGCGGCGCATGACGAGCGGGTCGGCGACGGCCCGCGTCGCGTCCGTGAACCCCAGCGCGCCAGCCTCGGCGAGCAGCCCCATCTCGGTCAGCTCGCGGCCGCCAAGGCCTTTCGTCACCGCAGCATAGGTATGGATGTTGACGATGCCGATGGCACGGGCGCGCCGCGCCACGAAATCGACCAAGGCGAGCTCGTCGATGGGCGGATCGGTGTTGGGCAGCGCCACCATGGTCGTGACCCCGCCCGCCGCCGCTGCATGGCTGGCCGAGACCATGTTCTCCATATGCTCGGCGCCGGGCTCGCGGAGCTGGACGCGCATATCGACGAGGCCAGGGGCGAGGCACTTGCCGCGGCAATCGATGATGCGGGCATCGGCGGGCGCCTCGAGCCGCGCGCCGATCGCGGCAATCTTGCCGTCGATGGCGAGCAGCGCGCCCGCCTCGTCGCGGCCGCTCGCGGGATCGAAAAGGCGCGCGTTCCGGAAGAGGATGGCCTCGCTCATGGCAGCGGCGGTCCGTTGCCGAGATCGCGCGCCAGCAGCTCGAGGCAGGCCATGCGCACGGCGACGCCCATCTCGACCTGCTGGCGGATGACGCTGCGGTCGATGTCGTCGGCGACCTCGCTGTCGATCTCGACGCCGCGATTCATCGGCCCCGGATGCATGATGAGGGCGTCCGGCTTGGCGGCGGCGAGCTTCTCGTAATCGAGGCCGAAGAAGTGGAAATATTCGCGCGTCGACGGCACGAAGCTGCCATGCATGCGCTCGGTCTGGAGACGCAGCATCATCACGATGTCGGCGTCTTTGAGGCCCTGCCGCATGTCGTGAAAGACCTCGACGCCGAGCCGCTCGATCTCGGCGGGCAGCAGCGTGCGCGGCGCGACGACGCGCACGCGCGCCCCCATGATGCTGAGGAGGTGGATGTTGGAGCGCGCGACGCGGCTGTGCAGGATGTCGCCGCAAATGGCGACGACGAGGCCTTGCAGACGGCCCTTGCGGCGGCGGATCGTGAGCGCGTCGAGCAGCGCCTGCGTCGGATGCTCGTGGCTGCCGTCCCCGGCGTTGATGACGGCGCAATCGACCTTCTCCGACAACAGCTGCACGGCGCCCGATTCATGATGGCGGACGACGAGCACGTCGGGGTGCATGGCGTTCAGCGTCATCGCCGTGTCGATCATCGTCTCGCCCTTCTTGATCGAGCTGCCGCTCACCGACATGTTAATGACGTCGGCGCCGAGGCGCTTGCCTGCGAGCTCGAAAGAGGTGCGGGTCCGCGTCGAATTCTCGAAGAAGAGATTGATGATGGTTCGCCCGCGCATGAGACTGCGCTTCTTGTCGGCTTGGCGATTGGGCTCGACATGACCTTCCGCCGTGTCGAGGAGGAGCGTGATCTCCTCCGGCGAAAACCCCTCGATTCCCAGAAGATGGCGGTGACGGAAGGCAGACGAGGGGGGACCGAGGGTCATTGGGCCGCGACTATAGGAAGGGGGTGGGGGAGCCGCAAGGCCGCCGGTCGGCAGGCGGCGCGAATTCATGTAGTGGAATGGCTTGCGGTTGCAAGTTGAAGCGCTGTCGAAATTGCCGGGCATCGCCGAATCGTGCAGCGTGGCGCGACTCGGGGACATTAAGACGGTGAGCGCTGGCGCCGCCGTCGCTCGACTGGTTTAAGCGGCCGTTAAGCAAGAGCTGCTTTTCTTGCCTGTTCGGCGCTGCTGCGACAGGATCACGGCGACACGGCCGCAGGCTTGGCCGGGTTGAAACGGCTTCAGACAATGGACCCACCGGGCGGAGCGCCGCAGCTGAATACCGAGGGCACCGCCGCTCCCGCCGGCGACGGCCGTTCGATCCCCGCTCTTCGGCGCGCCTCGGCGGTGGCCGCGAACCGTCCCTATCGGCTGCGCGCCAGGCTTGTTCTCGAAGCCGAGGATGAAGGCGCAGGCGGGCAGGGGGCGCCGGGCCCGCCGAGCAAGCCTGTCGAGCTGTCGGTGCAGCTCAACCCTGGCGATGAGAGCGAGCTGCGCGCGCTGCTGCAAGGCCTGGCCGCATTGTCGGACCCGGCCAAGGCGGAGTGGGAGCTGTCGCCCGCCGCGGTGAAGACGGCGATCCAGGATCGGCTTGGCGAACGTACCCGCGCTGATTGGACGGAGGGCATGGCTGTCTCTCGGCAACGGCCGAGCCGAGCCATCCGAGTGCTCAACCTCTGCCTCATCGCTCTTTGCCTTGCGATTTCGGCCCGGCTCCTTCAGCAGAATTGGCCGATGTTGACGAGGAGCGCGGCGCTGCTCGGCGGCGCCGCGCCCGCGAAACCGACCGCGGCGGCAGCGACGCAGGAGAGAGTGCCCGAGCGGAAGAGCGCCGGGCCTCTCTCTGTCACGGTGAACGAGCCTCGGGATGAGAGCGCCGAGGCGAACGGCGCGGAGGCAAGCTTCGTGCCGGCGGCCGCGCCAAAGCCGGCTACGGCAAGCGAGACGCGCGCTGGGAGCGAGCCGGAGAGTGCGTCGGTGAAGGTCGCGCCGGAGGCCGCGCAAGGCGCCGGCGAGCAGACCGGGGCAGCGCCGTCGGCGGCGGCCAGCGCCGCGCCGCCCGAGGCGCCCTTGGCGATTGCGAGCGCCCCGAAACCCGGCGCCGCTGTGGTCTCCGCCGAGTCGCAACTCCCCGATGCCGTTATTGCCGTGCTGCTGGCGCGCGGCGATGCCTTCCTCCGGTCCGGGGACATTGCCGCCGCTCGCCTTTCTTATGAGCGCGCGGCGGTGGCGGGCAGCGCCGTGGCGGCGGAAGCCTGCGGCAGGACCTACGATCCGGCGGTGCTGAAAGAGCTCGGCGTGCGCGGCGCTGCCGGCGACGCGGCTAAGGCCGCTGCGTGGTATCGGCGGGCGCTCGCCCTCGGCGACGCGGCGGCAGCGGAACTGCTGGCGAGCCTGCGCTGATCTTCGTCCCGGCCGGCCTTATGGGCCCGGGAAGTTGACACGCCTCTGCGGTCTCAATCTTCTCTTAACCGATGTGCGATAAATCTTAACTATCCGACGATAGCCGCGTCAGAACGGCGCCGTCCGGCGGCAGGAAGAACCCCATGGCGCAAGCGCTCGACCCTTTCGTCAAAGAGTCGCCGGCACCCGGAGACTTTCATGATTCGCGCCTGCCGCCGCTTCTCGCCTATTGGGAGCGCGAGCGCGGCGATGCGGAGTTGCCGCCGGTGGCGGCGATCGACCCGACCCGGCTCACTTTCATTCTCGGCTGGCTGATGATCATGGAGCCGGTCGATGGCGGCGCCGATTTTCTCTACCGTCTCTATGGCTCGAATGTCGCTGCGGCTTTCGGCCGCGACCTCACCGGCTGCCGTGTCGGCGATTCCTTTCCCGAGGTCGCGCAGTTCGTGATTGCCGCGTATCAGCGGATGCTGGCCCTGCGTCGTCCGCTTCTGACCCGCCATCGGCCGCCGCCAGTTATCCCGCTCGATTATTGGGAGCGCCTTCTCCTGCCCTTTGCCGCCGCTGACGGAACCGTCACGCGCATCCTCGTCGGAACCATCGCGCATGGTGTTCGGAAGGTAGGGAGACGGCCGCTGCCGTGGCCGCTGGCAAAGGCCGCCACAGGTTGAAATCGGCGTTGCCGAGGTCGAGCGCGCGTCGCTATCGGCGCGAGCGGAACAAGTCGGGCCCAAGTCCCGTTTCCCGTGCATTCGACAGAGCATGGGTGCCACGATGAAGAGGATCCTCATTCTGCTTTCCGTGCTTCCCTTGATGGCGGCATGCAACACGATGCGTGGCGTCGGCGAAGACATGACGGCGGCGGGCCATGCCTTGGCGCATTCGGCCGGCGAGACGAAGGCCGCGGGCGCCAGCCCCTCGGCAACGGTTCCGGCGACCGCGAGCGGCACGAGCGAGCCGGTCATGGTGCAAGCGCCCTCGAATCTGAGCCCGGAAACGATCAAAGCCGTGCAGACCTCGCTGCATCAGGACGGCTATTACAATGGGCGGATCGACGGCATCATCGGGCCGAAGACCCGCGCCGGCATCGCCGAATACCAGAAGAGCAAGAACCGGCCGCAGACGGGCGAGCTCGATACCGCGACGCTGAACGAGCTGGCGCCGCGTACGGTCGCCGGCAGCTCCAATCCGCCCTCACAGCAGCAATAGCTCGGCGCAAATCAGGCGCGGCCGCCTGCCGCAGCGTCCGCGCCTCGTTTCTCGCCGCCCGCGATCGAGGACCTCAGCCCGGCTGCGCGGGCAAGCTGCCGAGCCAATCGAGGAATCCCTGAAGAATGTAGGCGGCGGCGACACGGTCGACGATCTCGCCGCGGCGCTTGCGCGTCAAATCGGCGGCGATCATCTCGCGCTCGACGGCGCGGGTCGACAGCCGCTCGTCCCAGAAGGCGATCGGAATATCGAAGATCGCGAGAAGGTTGCGGGCGAACTGCCGGGCCGACTGGCAGCGGGGTCCTTCGCTGCCGTCCATCGCGATCGGGAGCCCGATGACCATGGCGCCGACCTCTCGGCTCTCGACGAGCTGCCGCAGCCTCCCCGCATCGTCGCGGAACTTGCCCCGGCGGAGCGTCGCGAGGGGCGACGCGATCCGCCGCCGCGTATCCGACAGGGCAAGGCCGATGGTCTTGGTGCCGAGATCGAGCCCGAGAAGGCGCTGTCCCGGGCGGTGAATAAGCTGGAGGTCGGCGGGGTTGCAGAGGGGCATGACGGATGATAGCGTGCCCGGCTCCGGGCGGGGTCCGGCGCGAGCGCGAGGCGGGCGACGCCTCGGAGCAGGAGACATCTATAACATGGCGTTGGATAAGGCCACCGTGGCGCATATCGCCACTCTGGCGCGGATCAGATTGTCCGAGGCAGAGCAGGTCAAGATGGCGGACGAGCTCTCGCATATTCTGACCTGGATCGAGCAGCTCGGCGAAGTCGACACCTCGGGGGTCGAGCCGATGACGAGCGTCGCCGCGATGCGGCTGCCCATGCGCGAAGACCGGGTCACAGATGGCGGGCGGCGCGACGAGGTCCTGGCCAACGCGCCGGCGACGGCGCACGGCTTCTTCACCGTTCCGAAGGTCGTGGAGTGACGGGGTCGCGGCGATGACGGCGCTCACCCGGCTCACCATGGCGGCGGCGCGCGACGGGCTGCGCCGGCGCAACTTCACCGCGACGGAGCTGGCCGCTGCGCATGTCGCCGCAGTCGAAGCGGCGCGACCGCTCAACGCCTTCGTCACCGAGACTCCCGAGCTCGCGATGGCGCAGGCGGCGGAGTCCGACCGGCGCCTCCAACGCGGCGAGGCACGGCCGCTCGAGGGGCTGCCGCTCGCCATCAAGGACCTCTTCTGCACCAAGGACATCCTGACCACCGCGTCCTCGCATATTCTCGACGGCTTCAAGCCGCCTTACGAATCGACGGTGACTGCGCAGCTCTGGGCGGCGGGCGCGGTCATGCTCGGCAAGACCAATATGGACGAGTTCGCCATGGGCTCGTCGACGACGACGAGCTATTACGGGCCGACCGAAAACCCGTGGCGGCGTCCCGGCGACAACCGGCCGCTGGTGCCGGGCGGCTCCTCCGGCGGCTCGGCCGCGATCGTCGCGGCTTGCGGCGCCCTTGGTGCGACCGGCACCGATACCGGCGGCTCGATCCGCCAGCCGGCGAGCTTCACCGGGATCGTCGGGATGAAGCCGACCTACGGGCGCTGCTCGCGCTGGGGCGTCGTTGCCTTCGCCTCGTCGCTCGATCATCCGGGGCCGCTGACGCGCACCGTTCGCGACGCGGCGATGCTGCTTCGCGGAATGGCCGGGCACGATCCGAAGGATTCGACCTCGGCACCGGTCGCCGTACCCGATTTCGAGGCGGCCCTCACCGGCGACATCCGAGGGCTCAAGGTCGGCATTCCGAAGGAATACCGCGTCGACGGGATGCCGGGCGAGATCGAGACGCTGTGGCAGCGCGGCATCGAGTGGCTGAAGACGGCGGGGGCGCATCCGGTCGAAATCAGCCTGCCGATGACGAAATACGCGCTTCCTGCCTATTACATCGTGGCGCCGGCCGAAGCCTCCTCGAACCTCGCACGCTATGACGGCGTGCGCTTCGGCCTTCGCGTCGACGGCAAGAGCCTCGAAGAAATGTACGAGCTGACGCGGGCCGCCGGCTTCGGCGCCGAGGTGCGGCGGCGCGTTCTCATCGGCACCTATGTGCTCTCGGCCGGCTATTACGATGCCTACTACGTCAAGGCGCAGCGCGTTCGCACCCTCATCGCCCGCGATTTCGCGGAGGCGTTCAAGATGGTCGACTGCATCCTGACGCCGACGGCGCCGTCCTCGGCCTTCGCCATCGGCGAGAAATCAGACGATCCCATCGCCATGTATCTGAACGACGTCTTCACGGTGCCTGCCGACCTTGCTGGCATTCCCGCCATCTCGGTGCCGGCGGGCCTCGACGAGAGCGGGCTGCCGCTCGGTCTCCAGATCATCGGCCGCGCCTTCGACGAGGAGACGGTGTTCCGCGTCGCCGGCGTGCTGGAAGAGGCGGCCTCTTTCACGGCAACCCCGCAGTTCATCGCGGGAGCTTCCTCGTCCGGGGGAGACATCGGGAGCGGACACCATGAGCCTCATTGAAGGACGCACGGGGTCCTGGGAGGTCGTAATCGGCCTCGAAGTGCACGCGCAAATCGTGTCCGCCGCGAAGCTCTTCTCCGGGGCGGCCACGGCCTTCGGCGCCGAGCCCAATACGCAAGTATCGACGATCGATGCCGCGTTTCCCGGCATGCTGCCGGTCATCAACGGCCATTGCGTCGAGCAGGCGGTCAAGACGGGGCTGGGCCTTGCCGCCGAGATCAACCTGCACTCGGTCTTCGATCGCAAGAACTACTTCTATCCCGACCTGCCCGCCGGCTATCAAATCTCGCAATATCTGCAGCCGGTCGTCGGACGCGGCAAGATCGTGCTCGACCTGCCGGATGGCGGCGTGCGCGAGGTCGGGATCACGCGGCTCCATCTCGAGCAGGATGCGGGCAAGAGTCTTCACGACCAGCACCCGAGCCTCACCTATCTCGACCTCAATCGCGCCGGCGTCGCGCTGATGGAGATCGTCTCCGAGCCCGATCTGCGCAGCGCCGAGGAGGCGGGCGCGTATCTGCGCAAGCTGCGCTCGATCCTGCGCTATCTCGGCACCTGCGACGGGAACATGGAGGAAGGCTCGCTGCGCTGCGATTGCAACGTCTCGGTGCGCAGACCGGGCGAGGGCTACGGCACGCGCTGCGAGATCAAGAACGTCAATTCCGTGCGTTACGTCATGCAGGCGATCGATTACGAGGCGCGGCGGCAGATCGAGATCATCGAAGAGGGTGGCACGGTTCGCCAGGAGACGCGGCTGTTCGACGCCGGTCGCGGCACGACGCGCTCGATGCGCTCGAAGGAAGAGGCGCATGACTATCGCTACTTCCCCGATCCCGATCTGCTGCCTCTGACGCTCGATCCCGCTTGGGTCGCGAGCCTCAAAGCGAGCCTCCCCGAATTGCCGGATGCCAAGAAGGCGCGCTTCGTCGCTGCGTACGCGCTGAGTCCGGCCGATGCCGGCATTCTCGTCGCCGAGCGGGCGAGCGCCGATTACTTCGAGGCGGTGGCGCGCGGGCGCGATCCGAAGCAGGCGGCCAATTGGGTGATGGGCGACCTCTTCGGCGCCTTGAACCGGCTGGGCGTCGGGATCGAGGCGTCACCGGTCTCGGCCGAGAATTTGGGCGCGATGCTCGACCTCATCGCCGATGGCACGATTTCGGGGCGCCTTGCCAAGGACGTTTTCGCCGCGATGCTCGAGAGCGGCGATCCTCCGGGCAAGATCGTCGCCGAGAGGGGATGGAAGCAGGTGACCGATGCCGGCGCCATCGAAGCGGCCGTCGACGCGGTGCTTGCGGCGCAGACGGACAAGGTCGCGGAATTCCGCGCCGGCAAGGAAAAGCTCTTCGGCTTCTTCGTCGGCCAGGTGATGAAGGCGACGGAAGGCAAGGCCAATCCTGCGGCCGTCAACGAGCTCCTGCGCAAGAAGCTGAACGGGTAGCGGCGTCTACCAGAGCCGCGCGACGTCGTAAGCTGCGATCTCCTGGTCGCAGGTGACGAGCCGCATGCCCTCATGTTTCGCCTGGGCAATCAGCATGCGATCGAAGGGATCGCGATGAAGCGGCGGCAGTTCGGCGACCGCATCCACATGTGCAAGGGCAATGGGCAGCAGCACGAACTCCTCGCTTTGCAGCGCAGCCGCGACGTCCGCGGCGATGCGGAGTTTTCCCAGACCTCGCTTGATCGCGATTTCCCACGCCGTCGCAATGCTGACGTGCACGTCGTTCTGCGGCGTCGCGATGGCAGCGCGTGCCGCCTTCGAGAGCATCGGCGCGCCGCTCATCCACCACAGGAAGGCCGATGTGTCGAGCAGCAGTTTCAGGGCAATTTGCCCTCGAACGCATCAAGGATGTCATCGGGAAGGCGGTCGAAATCCTCAGCCATCCAGACCTTGCCGCGCCATTTGCCCGGAACACGCGGCTTCGCACGATTTGCCACCGGGACAAGCTTGACGAGCGGCTCGCCGGCTTTGGCAATAACGATAATCTCACCAGCACGCGCCCGCTCGACGAGACGCGACAGCGTCGTCTTCGCCTCATGCATGTTCACGACGATCTCGGCCACGCTCGCTTCTCGCTCCGATTAGCTAATCTAGCTAAGGCGGCGATGCTGTCAAGCCATGCCGGGCGCAATCCGTTCGAGATGATCATTCCTTCATCGGGCACTCGCCGGCATAGGCATCGGCGTGGTTCTCGAGGATCGTGGCACGCGTCACCTGCTCGAGCTTGCCGTCGGCGCCTTTCACCGTTTCGAGCAAGTAGTAGTTCTCGATCGGGAAGTGGTTGGTATTGAACCTGAACGCGCCGCGGATCGAGGGGAAATCCGCCTTCTTCATCGCCGCGATCACCGCGTCCTTTTTCGCAACATCGCCGCCCACAGCCTTGACCGCGCTGTCGATGAGAAGGGCGCTGTCATAGGCTTGGGCGGCGTATGTTGAAGGGACGTAGCCGTATTTCTTCTCGAAGGCGGCGACGAAGGCCTGGCTCGCCGGGATCTTGAGGTCGACGTTCCAGAAGGCGCTCTCGAAGGTCCCGGCGGCCGCATCGCCCTGTGCCGCGAGCGTCGTTGTATCGACGGTGAAGGCCGAGTAGAGCGGGATCTCCTTCGAGAGCCCGGCCTGCGCATATTGCTTCAGGAAGGTGATGCCGAAGCCGCCCGGATAGAAGACGTAGAGCGCATCGGGCTTGGCCGCCCGAAGCTGCGCGATCTCGGCGGCATAGTCGAGTTGGCTGAGACTGGTATAGACCTCGCCGGCGATCTCGCCCTTGAAGAAGCGCTTGACGCCGGCGAGCGCGTCCTTGCCCGCCTGGTAATTGGGCGCCATGAGGTAGAGGCGCTTCACCCCCTTGTCCTGCAGGTATTTGCCCATGGCCTCATGCGGCCCGTCATTCTGCCAGGAGGTCGAGAAGAAGTAGGGCGAGCAGAGCTTGCCGGCGATCGGCGAGGGACCGGAATTCGAGCTGACCAGGATCGTCTTGCTGTCGATGATCGGCTTGTAGACCGCCATCATGATGTTGGAGAAGACGATGCCGGAGACGAGATCGACCTTGTCTTTCTCGATGAGCTTGCGCGCCGCCTGAAGGCCGATCTCCGGCTTGAGCTGGTCGTCCTCCTTGATGACCTCGGTCGGCACGCCGCCGAGCTTGCCGCCCTTCTCGGCGACGCCCAGCATGAAGCCATCGTAAAGGTGCTGTCCGAGAACGCCGGCGGGCCCGGAGAAGGTGGCGATGAAGCCGATCTTGAGCTCTTTCGCGTGCCCCGTTGCGGCTTGCCCAGCCAGAAGCAGCGCCAGCGCCGTGGCTCCCCCCAGAACCGCTTTCATGCCTCCCTCCCTGCCGCTTCTTTCCTCGGCCGCTAGCCGATATTGACCTGTATGTCGCTGCCGCTGACGCGCACCGGGAAGACCTTGATGTCCTGTTCCACCGGTGGTCCCAGCGCCTTGCCCGTCCTCACCTCGAACCGACCGGCGTGGAGCGGGCATTCGATGACGTCGCCATCGAGCCATCCATCTGAGAGCAGCGCGAAGGCGTGCGTGCAAATATTGTCCGTGGCGTGGATTTCCCCGCCGACATTGTAGAGCGCGATCTGCTTGTCGCCGACTTCGACGCCCTTGATCTCTCCCTCGCCGAGCTCGGAGAGCTGTGCGACGGTGACCCAGTTTTCGTTGCTTGTCATGGCGGCTATCGAATACACGAAGCGGAAGCCGCCGAACAAGGGGCTGCCTTCAGGCGCGGCACAGCTCGGCGAGCTTCGTCGCGGGATTGGCGAGCAGCGCCGGATCGACGGGGCGGCCCTGCGCCACAAGCTGCTTCACGAAGCGCATGTCGCGGCCGTTGTTGACGGTGGCCCCGGCGACAGGCACCGGGCCGTCCATATAGAAGAGGGTGAAGCGGCCGTCCTCGGCCCGGCCACGCCACAGGAGGTCGGTCCAGCGCTCGGGCGCGCCGGCGGTCTGGAAATTGACGTCGTACTGGTCGGACCAGAACCAGGGCAGCTCGGCATAGGGCGCATCGCCGCCGGCCAGCACCTTCGCGACGGCAATCGCCTGATTCTGCGCGTTCTG
>JAJPHB010000091.1 GCA_021325525.1 Alphaproteobacteria bacterium | reverse complement strand
GCGTAGCCCGAGGAGAGGCCCTTCGCCATGGTCATGAGGTCCGGGACGACGCCGAACTGCTCGGTCGCAAACATCGTTCCGGTGCGACCGAAGCCGTTGATGACCTCGTCCATGATGAGGAGCACGCCGTGCTTGTCGCAGATCTCGCGCACGCGCTGCCAATATTTGGGCGAGGGCACGTGGCTGTTGTTCGCGGTCGAGATGGGCTCGCCCACCACCGCCGCCACGGTCTCCGGCCCTTGCGCCACGATCTCCCGCTCGATGGCCTCGGCGCAGGCGAGATCGCCCGCCTCGCCCGCGAGCCCGAAATCGTTGCGGTAGCGGTTGGGCGAGGGCACGAAGCTGACCCCGTACATGAAGGGGCCGAAGAACTTCTCGTTGCGCGAGGAGGTGATGCTCATCGCCGCCAAGGTCGCGCCGTGATAGCCGCCGCGCCGGGCGATGATCTTGTAGCGCTTCGGAAAGCCGCGCATCGCCTGGACCTGCTTCGCGATCTTGAGCGCGCTCTCGATCGCCTCGGAGCCGCCCGAGCAGAAGAAGAACCGGTTGAGGTCGCCCGGCGTCAGCCCGGCCAGGACCTCGGCGAGCTGCACGGCAGGGAGGTTGGTGTAGGAGGCCGAGGAGGTGTAGGCGAGCTCGCCCGCTTGCTTCGCCATCGCCTCTCCGATCTCCTTCCGGCCATGGCCGACATTGACGACATAGAGGCCGGAGAGGCCGTCGAGGAAGGTGCGGCCATGCGCATCATAGAGCGTCGAGCCCTCGCCGCGCACAATGACATGCAGGCCGTCCCGCTCGGCGAGGTCGAGCCATCGCGCCGTGTGGATCCAGACATGGTCGAGCGCCTGACGCTCGATCGGCGCGAACTCCCGGGTCTTTGCTGCGTCACTCGCCATAGGGTCCTCCTCGAGGCCGCGGGTTTCGATGAGCTGATTGGTATACCATATGGCATCCCGAGGGTGACTCCTAGGGAAATTCGGGGTCGGTCAGCCGGTCTCCGGCCCGGAATTCAAGAGCCGAACGGAGAGGATCGGAAAAACGGAAGTCGAGCGGGGCGGCGCAACACCGCCGTGGGAGCCAGGACCGATTGCGTCTTCCGTCTCTCAGACGGAGTCCGGCTTCAGCCCATGCCGCCGCTTTGGACCGCCGGACCGGAGCGACGGGATCTCCAACATCGCCATCCTTTCAGCAGCAAATAGGCGAGCGCCATCTTGAAGATGAGGCCGACGAGCGCCCATCCTGACAAGCTTCCCATGCCGAAAAACAGGCTGGGCGGAACGCCCTGCGCGCTATGTGACATCACGATGAAGGGGAAGTTCACCGCGACGACCAGGATGTTGTTGAGGGCGTGCGCGCCGATCGCGAGCTCGATGCGGCCTTCCGTGAACGTCAGCCAGGAGAAGCCGACCGACAACAAGAAAAAGTACGGCACGCCCCACCAGCCGCCCCTCAGCCCATGGGCGAGCGCGAAAAGAACGCCGACGATTGCCGCAACGAGCCAGGGGCGCCGGATCGCTTGCCCCAGCGTCTGGGTCAGCCAGCCGCGGAAAACAAGCTCCTCGATCGCCGATTGCAGCGGAAGAAGCGCGAGGCTGAGGAGCGCGGTCCACAGATACTCCGCGCCGGGGGTCACAAAGCGGCTGCGTGCGAGACTCGCGGGCGCGAGCGCTGCGGCGAGCGGAATCGCGACCAGGACGACCGGGAGCTGCGCCCCCAGCCACAACGCGGCACCGGCCGCGACGTGCCGCAGCTCTATCCGCATCTGCGGGCCGAAGAGCGAACTCAGAGGACGGCATTGCGACTTGACGACAGCGCCGCGAAGGCCGATCAGCAGGCCGATCGCCGTCGTCGCGATGAAGCCGAGCTCGAAAAGCGGGCCCTTTCGGACCGGAACATGACGCAACCCGCTTTCGAAACCGAGGATGAAGCCGAGCAGGAAGTTTGCCAGGAACACCCAGCCAAGTATCTTGCAAAACCCTCGCAAGCCGGCCCAGACGTCCGTCCGGCCGAGCCGCGCCAGATCGATATAGGCGAAGGCCGGCGACCGCGGCTGTTCCGTCACAGCATCCAGGGCGTCGGACAAGATCGACATCCAGCGGTAGCACCGGAAGGCAGAGATTGCCGCAAAAGTAAAAGCGCCTCAAGGAGCGCTCGTTTTGCGAGAACCGCCCTCAGGAAACCACAGCTTGCCCGATACTATACGGGCGCTAAGCTCGGGGAAATGTCATCGAGTCCGAAGGAAGCGCCCTTATGACCCGCATCTTCACCGCGACGCTCGGCACCGAGACGAACACCTTCTCGGCGCTGCCGACGGGAATGCAGCTCTTCGAGGAGACCTGCCTCTTCCGCAAGCGCAGCTATGGCGACACGGTGCCGCTCTTCGGCGCGCCGCTCGCCGTGTGGCGGCGCCTGGCCGAGGCCAAGGGCTGGGAGGTCGTCGAGAGCCTCTGCGCCTTCGCCATGCCGGCGGGGCGCACGGTGAAAGCCGTCTATGAGGGCTTTCGCGATGAAATCCTCGCCGATCTCGCGGCCGCCCTCCCCGTCGACGCGGTGCTGCTGTCGCTCCACGGCGCCATGGTGGCCGAAGGATATGACGACGCCGAGGGCGATCTCCTCGCTCATGTGCGCCGCCTCGTCGGGCCCCAGGTCCCGATCGGCGCCGAGCTCGACCTCCATGGCAATGTCGGCCCCCAGAAGCTTGAGAACGCGACTGCCTTGGTCCTCTTCAAGGAATATCCGCATATCGACATCCCCGAGCGTGCCGAGGATCTTTTCCACCTCATCGCCGGCGCCGTCGAGGGCCGCACGCGGCCGGTCATGGGCTGGTTCGATTGCCGGACCGTCGGCATTTTCCACACGACGCGCCAGCCGATGCGCGGCTTCGTCGACAAATGCGCGGCGCGCGAAGGCAAGGACGGCGTGCTCTCGGTCTCCGTCGTGCACGGCTTTCCCTGGGCCGATGTCGAGGATATGGGCAGCAAGATCATCGTCGTGACTGATGGCGACCGGGCGAAGGCCGAACGCCTTGCCGAAGAGCTCGGCATGGAGTTCTTCCGCCTGCGCGAGGAGACGCAACCGCGCTATACCAGCCTCGACCAGGCGATGGCGCGCGCCCTCCAGCACAACCAGCCGAAGCCGCTGGTCCTCGCCGATGTCTCCGACAATGCCGGCGGCGGCGCTGCCAGCGATTCGACCTTCATTCTGAAGGCGATGCTGGAGAAGGGCGTGGCGGAGGGCGCCATCGGCATGTTCTGGGACCCGATGGCGGTGCGCCTCGCCTTCGAGGCGGGCGAAGGCGCCACGCTCGACCTCCGCCTCGGCGGCAAGCTCGGTCCGCTCTCGGGCCCGCCTCTCGATCTTCGGGCGAAGGTGACCGGGCTGAGGCGCGATGCGTCGGTCACCTTCGGCGGGCGCGACAAGATCGCGCTTCCCGTCGGCGACATGGCCGCCTTCGAAGCGGCGGGCATCGCGATCGTGTGCAACACGCTGCGCAGCCAGTGCAAGAGCCTCGACTGCTTCACCAATGTCGGAATCGACCCGGCGACAAAGAAGGTGGTCGTGGTGAAGTCGATGCAGCACTTCCACGCCGCCTACGCGCCGATCGCCTCGGAGATCCTCTACGTTGCCGTTCCGGGCTCGGTTGCGCCGGATGTTCGCGCCCTTCCCTATCGCAAGGCCTCGCGCGCGCAATGGCCCTTCATTGCCGATCCCTTCGCCGGCGAGCGATGAGCAACCTCCGCTTCGCGCGTCTGCCGCGACTGCGTTGCGTTCTCGTGAACGAGGCCACATGTCTATACCACCGCCTCGATTGGGTGCCGGGGAAGCGCCGCGCGAAGGGGACGATTTGAAGCGCCGGGCCGAGTCGGACAGATCAACGGAGAAGCGGGCTTCGCCGCGAAGCACGGCCGCGTCGCACGGCCGGCTCGAGCGCCTCGCGCGCGGCGCGGAGCGACGGCTGACGGAAAGCGAGGAGAGCCAGCTTGCTCTCTTCCGCAACGCGCCGGTGCCGATGCACGCGCTCGATACCAAGCATCGCATCCTCGACGTCAACGAGGCTTGGCTTCATGCGCTCGGCTATTCGCGAGACGAGGTGATCGGCCGCTCGATTACGGATTTCCACGCCACCGATACGGCGGCCGCCTACGAGGTGCGCTGGCAACGCGTGCTGGCGACGGGCAAGCTCAACGATGCCGACCGGCAATACCGGATGAAATCCGGGCAGGTCATGGACGCCGTCGTCTCCGCCATCGCGGAGCGGAACGCGGCGGGCGCGATCGTGCGCGTCATCTCGGTCGTGACCGATGTGACGGCGCGCCGCCGCGCCGAGCAGAGCGCGCGGCGCGAGCGGCGATTCTCGGAGCTGCTGGTCGCCAGCAGCACGGAGGGAATCATCGCGGTCGATCCCGAGCTGCGCTATTCGCTGTGGAATCCCCATATGGAGACGCTCTCGGGCATTCCCCGCGATGCGATCGTTGGGCGCACGCTCCTCGAAATGTTCCCGCATCTCCGCGGGACGGCGGTCGAAGAGGCGTGGCGCGGCGCCCTCGCCGGCCGCCGCTCCGCCGTCAGCGATTGGGCCTATTTCTATCCGCAGACCGGCAGGACCGGCTTCCACGACCAGCAATTCGCGCCGCTCTACGACGCCGAGCAATCGATCGTCGGCGCCATCGCCTTCGTCCACGACACGACCGAGCGCCGGCGCGTCGAAGACGCGCTGCGCCAGTCGCAGAAGATGGAGGCCATCGCTCAGCTCACGGGCGGGGTCGCCCACGATATGAACAATCTCCTCATGGTGATCGCCGGCAACCTCGACATGCTGCGCGAGAAGGTCCCGCCTGCCGCGGAGCGCCATCTCGACGCCATCGGACGGGCCGCCCGGCGCGGCGAGAGCCTGACGCGCCAGCTCCTCGCCTTCTCGCGCCGCCAGGCGCTGCAGCCGAAGACCCTGGACCTCGCGCACCGCCTGCCGAAACTCGCCGCCCTCCTCCGCCCCTCCCTCCGCGGCGATATCGAACTCGTGGTCGAGGTGCCGGCCAAGGTCTGGCCGGTCGAGGTCGACCCTGGCGAGTTCGAACTCGCGCTGCTCAACATCGCCATGAATGCGCGAGACGCGATGCCGCGCGGCGGCCGGCTCACGGTCGAGGTGGAGAACCGGCAGGTGCCCGCGGGCGCAACGACGGGAATCGGCAAGGCGGGCGATTTCGTCGCGATCACGATCACCGATACCGGCGTCGGGATTCCTGCCGAGGTGTTGCCGCGCATCTTCGAGCCCTTCTACACGACGAAGGAGGTCGGCAAGGGAACCGGCCTCGGCCTCAGCCAAGTTTACGGCTTCGCCAAGCAATCGGGCGGCGAGGTGTCCATCGACACGGCGGTCGGCAGCGGGACCACGGTGACGCTGCTGCTGCCGCGCTCACATCAACCTTTGCCGCCGCGCGAAGCCTCCGCCACGGTCGCGACCTCGCGCCGCGGGGAAGGCACGATCCTCCTCGTCGAAGACAATGACGAGGTCGCCAAGATCAGCAGCGCCCTCCTGACGCAGCTCGGCTATGAGGTGGTGCGGGCGAGCACGGCGCGGCAGGCGCTCAACATTCTCGGCCGGCGCAACGGCATCGCCCTGGTGCTTACCGACATCATCATGCCGGGCAGCATGAGCGGCCTCGACCTCGCCCGCGCCATTCGCCGGCGGCGGCCCGCCCTCCCCGTGCTTCTCACGACCGGATACAGCAGGCGGCGCAGGAGGCGACCGCGGAGGGGTTCGTCATCCTGCCGAAGCCCTATAACCGCGACGCGCTCCAAAGCACCGTCCGCGGCATGATCGAGAAGCAGCGCCGAGGTTGACGCGCCTGCGGCCTATTCGGCCGCCTGTGCCGCCTTCTCCACGACTTCGATGCGCGCGGCGCAGTATTTGAACTCCGGAATCTTGCCGATCGGGTCGAGCTGCGGGTTGGTGAGGAGGTTGGCGGCCGCCTCCGCGTAGCAGAAGGGGATGAAAATCATCCCCGGTGCGATCGCGGCATCGGCGCGCGCCTTGAGCTCGATCGCGCCGCGCCGCGTGGAGACGCGGATCATGGCACCGGGCGCAATGCCGAATTTGCGGAGATCGGCGGGCGCCAGCGAGGCGTGCGGATCGGGCTCCAGCTCGTCGAGCACTGTCGCGCGCCGCGTCATGGCGCCGGTATGCCAATGCTCGAGCTGGCGGCCGGTGGTGAGCACCATGGGGTAAGTGGCATCCGGCTCCTCGGCGGGGTTGACGATCGGCGCCGGGACGAATTTGCCGCGTCCCGATTTCGTCGGGAAGCCGTTGCCGAAGACGATGTCGTTGCCGGGCTGGTCGGGACCGTCGCAGGGATATGTCACCGAGCTCTCGCGTTCGAGCCGCTCCCAGGTGATGTTGGCGAGGCTCGGCATCGCCTTGCCCATTTCGGCGAAGACGTCGCGTGGGTGCGCGTAGCTCCAGGGGAGACCGATGCGGCGCGCGATCTCCTGGATGATCCACCAATCCTCGCGCGCGTCGCCCGGCATCGGCAGCGCCTTGCGGCCCAATTGCACTTGGCGATTCGTGTTGCTGACCGTGCCGTCCTTCTCGGGCCAGGCCGAGGCCGGCAGCACGACATCGGCATAACGCGCCGTCTCGGTCAGGAAGATGTCCTGGACGACGAGATGCTCGAGCTTCGCCAGCGCCGCGCGGGCATGGCTCACGTCGGGGTCGGACATCGCCGGGTTCTCGCCCATGATGTACATCCCCTTGATGACGTCGGTATGGACGGCATCCATGATCTCGACCACGGTGAGGCCGCGCTTCGGATCGAGCTTCGCGCCCCACAGCTCCTCGTAGAATTTGCGGAAGCCCTCGTCCTGCACGTCGCGATAGTCGGGGAAGACCATCGGGATGAGGCCGGCATCGGAGGCGCCCTGGACGTTGTTCTGCCCGCGCAGCGGGTGTAGGCCCGTCCCCGGCCGGCCGATCTGCCCCGTCACCATCGAAAGGGCGATGAGGCAGCGCGCATTGTCGGTGCCGTGGATGTGCTGCGAGACGCCCATCCCCCAGAAGATGATCGAGGCCTTGGAGCGGGCGTATTTGCGCGCCACGGTGCGCAGCGTCTCGGCGTCGATGCCGCAAATGGCCGCCATCTTCTCCGGCGCGTAATCCTTGATGTGCTCGCGCAGCTTCTCGAAATCCTCGGTATGGGCCTGGACGTATTGGCGGTCGTGCAGCCCTTCCTCGATGATCGTGTGCAGCATCGCGTTCAGCATCGCCACGTCGCGACCCGGCTTGAACTGCAGCATATGCGTCGCATGGCGCTTCAGCGCCTGGCCGCGCGGGTCCATGACGATGAGCTCGGCGCCGCGCTTTGCCGCGTTCTTGAAGAAGGTGGCGGCGACGGGGTGGTTCTCCGTCGGGTTGGCGCCGATGACGATGATGACCTCGGCGTCCTCGGCGGCGTTGAAGGGCGCTGTCACCGCGCCCGAGCCGATTCCCTCCATCAGCGCCGCCACCGAGGAGGCATGGCAGAGCCGCGTGCAATGGTCGACATTGTTGGTGCCGAAGCCGGTGCGCACCAGCTTCTGGAAGAGATAGGCCTCCTCGTTCGAGCCCTTGGCCGAGCCGAAGCCGGCGAGCGCCTTGCCGCCCTCGCGGTCGCGGATGCGCTTCAGCCCGCCGGCGGCGCGATCTAGCGCCTCTTCCCAGCTTGCCTCGCGGAAATGGGTCAGCGGATTTTCAGGATCGATCGCGACGTCGAGCTTCGAGACGCCGTCCTTGCGGATGAGCGGCTTCGTCAGGCGATGCGGGTGATGGACATAGTCGAATCCGAAGCGGCCCTTGACGCAGAGGCGGTTGTGGTTCGACGGCCCGTCGCGGCCCTCGACATTGACGATCCGGTCGTCCTTGATCTCGAAGGTGAGCTGGCAGCCGACGCCGCAATAGGGGCAGACGCTGTGGACGGCGCGGTCGGGCGCGTTGGTGAAGACGCCGCCCTCGCCGATCTGCGTCGCCGGCATGAGCGCGCCCGTCGGGCAGGCCTGGACGCATTCCCCGCAGGCAACGCAGGTGCTCTGCCCCATCGGGTCGTCGAAATCGAAGACGATCTTCTCGAGATGGCCGCGCGCCGCCATGCCGATGACGTCGTTGACCTGCACCTCGCGGCAGGCGCGGACGCAAAGATTGCAATGGATGCAGGCGTCGAGCTGCACGGCCATCGCCGGATGCGAGCGGTCCGGCGCCGGCCGCGCGTCGCGCGGAAACCGGCTCTCGGCGACGGCGACGCGGTCCGCCCAGTTCCAGAACCGGGAGTTCGGGTCATGCGCGACGCGCCGCTCGGGCTGGTCCGAGACGAGCAGCTCGAAGACGAGCTGCCGCGAGGCCTTGGCGCGCTCGCTCGCCGCTTTGACCTTCATCCCGGGCGAGGGCTTGCGCACGCAGGATGCGGCGAGCACCCGCTCGCCCTCGATCTCGACCATGCAAGCCCGGCAATTGCCGTCGGCACGGTATCCCGGGGCCGGGCTGTAGCAGAGATGCGGGATCTCGATGCCCCGGCGGTTCGCCACCTGCCAGATCGTCTCGCCGGGACGCGCCTCGACCTCGACGCCGTCGAGGGTGAAGGTGATGGTGTCGCTCATGGCAGCTTGTCCTGAGTGGCGTAAATCCTGCACCCGATACCCTGGGGCGTCGGCGCGCTCGCTTTCTTCGAAATCATTCCCGCGGCGTGTGTCACGTCAAATCCCCCGGAAAGTGCTTCAGCACGCTCTTCACCGGGTTCATCGCCGCCTGGCCGAGACCGCAGATCGAGGCATCGCTCATGACGCGCGTCAGATCGGCGAGCAGCGCCGCATCCCAGGCCGGGCGCTCCATCAGCTTCACCGCCTTCTCCGTTCCGACGCGGCAGGGCGTGCATTGGCCGCAGCTCTCATCCTCGAAGAAGCGGAGGAGGTTGAGCGCCACCTCGCGCATGCTGTCACGGTTGGAGAGGACGACGACGGCATGGCTGCCGACAAAGCAGCCATGCGGCTCCAGCGTGCCGAAATCCAAGGGAATATCCGCCATGCTCGCCGGCAGGACGCCGCCCGAGGCGCCGCCCGGGAGGTAGCCTTTGAAGCGGTGGCCGTCGAGCATGCCGCCGCAGAACTCGTCGATGAGCTCGCGCGCCGTGATGCCAGCCGGGGCGAGCTTCACCCCCGGCTCCTTGACGCGGCCGGAGACCGAGAAGCTGCGCAGGCCCTTGCGGCCGTGCCGGCCCTGGCTGGTGAAGAATCCCACGCCCTTCTCGACGATGTCGCGGACCCAGAACAGCGTCTCGACATTGTTGATGAGAGTCGGGCGGCCGAAGAGCCCGACCTGGCTCGGGAAGGGCGGCTTGTGGCGCGGCAGGCCGCGCTTGCCCTCGATGCTCTCCAGCATCGCCGATTCCTCGCCGCAGATATAGGCGCCGGCGCCGCGGCGGAGGTGGATCTTGGTGTGCGGCGCAATCCCGGCGGCTTCGAGCTTGGCGATTTCGGCGAGCAGGATCTCGCGGCATTGCGGATATTCGTCGCGCAGATAGATGTAGACCGCGCCCGCCTCGACGGCCCAGGCGCCGATCAGCATGCCTTCGAGGAAGCGGTGCGGATCGGATTCGAGATAATGGCGATCCTTGAAGGTGCCGGGCTCGCCCTCATCGGCACTGACGGCCATCAGCCGCGGGCCCGCCTCCTGGCGGACGAAGCGCCATTTGCGGCCCGTCGGGAATCCGGCGCCGCCGAGCCCGCGCAACCCCGAATCCTCGAGCGCCTTCAAGACGCCGTCGAGATCGCGCCGTCCGGCAAGGCAATCCGAAAGGAGCCTGTAGCCGCCCTTCGCGCGATAGGCGTCGAGGCCGATATAGGACGGCAGATGGGGATGCGTCGCCTTGGCGGCCACGGCCTCGGCGACGCTGTCCAGGGTCGCATGCTCGTGCAGCGCATGGCCGATCGCCGTGACGGGCGCCTTATGACAGCCACCCATGCAGGGCGCGCGGACGACGCGGACGCCGGGTCCGAGGCGCTGCGGCAAGCTCTTCAACAGCTCATGGGCACCCGAAAGAGCGCAAGTGAGGCTGTCGCAGACCCGCACCGTCAGCGGCGGAGGCGGCGCCTCGCCATCGAGGACGATGTCGAAATGGGCATAGAAGGACGCGACCTCGTAGACCTCGACGAGGGCGAGGCGCATCTCTTCGGCGAGCGCCGCGAGATGGCGCGCGTGGAGGCAGCCGTACGTGTCCTGGAGGAGATGGAGGTGCTCGATCAGTAGGTCGCGCTGGCGCGACCTTTCTCCCAGCAGCTCCTGAACTTCGGCCAGCGCGCCGGGATCGACTTGCCGGCCCTTCGGAAAGCTCCGCCCCTTCCGCCGCCCCGCGCCAGGATGAATCCGGCGATGGGGGTCATCGAGATGTGCGTCCATGCCCCTCCCTTCAGCGCGCACCCATCATCGCGCGCGCCATTGTGCTGCCGAGCGCCGCCGGTGAATCGGCGACGACGATGCCGGCGCGTTTCATGGCTTCGATCTTGTCCGCGGCCGTTCCCTTGCCGCCGGAGATGATGGCGCCGGCATGGCCCATCCGGCGGCCCGGCGGCGCCGTGCGGCCGGCGATGAAGCCGGTGACCGGCTTCTTCACCTTGGAGCGGCTGAGGAACTCCGCCGCCTCTTCCTCGGCCGCGCCGCCGATCTCGCCGATCATGACGATCCCCTTGGTCTCGTCATCGGCGAGAAACATCTCGAGGCAATCGACGAAGCTGGTGCCGTTCACCGGGTCGCCGCCGATGCCGATGCAGGTCGACTGGCCGAGCCCCGCCGCCGTCGTCTGCGCCACCGCCTCGTAGGTGAGCGTGCCCGAGCGCGAGACGATGCCGATCGCGCCCGGCGTGTGGATATGGCCCGGCATGATGCCGATCTTGCATTGCCCCGGGGTGATGACGCCCGGGCAGTTGGGGCCGACGAGCCGCGTCTTCGAGCCGGAGAGCGCCCGCTTCACCGCGACCATGTCGATGACCGGGATGCCTTCGGTGATGCAGATGACGAGCGGCACTTCGGCGTCGATCGCCTCGAGAATGGCGTCGGCGGCGAAAGGCGGCGGCACGTAGATGACGGAGGCGGTGGCGCCCGTCTTGGCGACCGCCTCGGCGACGGTGTCGAAGACCGGCAGGTCGAGATGGGTGGCGCCGCCTTTTCCGGGCGTGACGCCGCCCACCATCTTGGTGCCGTAGGCGATCGCCTGCTCGGAGTGGAAGGTGCCCTGCGAGCCGGTGAAGCCCTGGCAGATGACTTTGGTCGCGGCGTCGATGAGAACCGCCATCACGCAGCCTCCTTCACGGCCTTGACCACCTTCTCCGCCGCGTCGGCGAGATTGTCGGCGGAGAGGATCGGGAGCCCCGATTCGGCCAGGATCTTCTTGCCGAGGCTGACATTCGTCCCTTCGAGACGAACGACGAGCGGCACATGGAGGCTGACCTCTCGCGCCGCGGCGACGACGCCTTCGGCGATGACGTCGCAGCGCATGATGCCGCCGAAGATGTTGACGAGGATGCCCTCGACCTTGGGGTCGGCGAGGATGAGCTTGAAGGCCGTGGTGACGCGCTCCTTGGTGGCGCCGCCGCCGACGTCGAGGAAGTTGGCGGGCTCGCCGCCATAGAGCTTGATGATGTCCATCGTCGCCATGGCGAGGCCGGCGCCGTTGACCATGCAGCCGATATTGCCGTCGAGCTTGATGTAGTTGAGGCCGTGCTTGCCGGCCTCGGTCTCGGCCGGGTCCTCCTCGGCCTCGTCGCGCATCGCCTCCACCTCCTTCTGGCGGAAGAGCGCGTTATCGTCGAAATTCATCTTGGCATCGAGCGCCAGCACCTGCCCCGCGCCGGTCACGACCAGCGGATTGATCTCGACGATAGAGGCGTCGAGCTCCTTGAAGGCCTTGTACATGGCCAGCATGAATTTGGTCGCGCTCGCCACCTGCTTGCCTTCGAGGCCGAGCCCGAAGGCGAGCTTGCGGGCGTGGAAGCCCTGCATGCCGGTCGCGGGGTCGATCGCGACTTTGAGAATCTTCTCGGGATGCCGCGCCGCCACCTCCTCGATCTCGACGCCGCCCTCCGTCGAGGCCATCATCGTGATGCGCGAGGTCGAGCGGTCGATCAGCAGCCCGAGATAGAGCTCGCGCTTGATGTCGCAGCCTTCCTCGATATAGACGCGGCGGACTTCGCGCCCCGGAGCGCCGGTCTGCTTCGTCACCAGGTGACGGCCCAGCATCGCCCCCGCCTCGGCCGCCACCTCGTCGAGCGAGCGCGCGAGGCGGACCCCGCCCTTGCCGCCGGGATCCTCCTTGAAGCGGCCGGCGCCGCGCCCGCCCGCATGGATCTGCGATTTCACGACCCAGACGGCGCCGCCCAGCTCCTCGGCGACGTGCCGCGCCTCCTGCGGCGTATAGGCAACGCGGCCGCGCGGCACGGCGACGCCGAATTTCTTGAGGAGGCTTTTCGCCTGGTATTCGTGGATGTTCATGGGCGTCCCTGATCCTGCCGTGACCGGGCGATACTAGCGCAGGCGAGGCAAAGCGCAGCCACCATTATGAAAGGCGCCGCCTCCGCTCAAATCGCCTTCTCGGCGCGCATCGCCGCGATCGCCTCCTTGCTGAAGCCGAGCTCGGCCAGGATCTCGTCAGTATGCTCGCCGAGGAGCGGCGAGCGCGTCACCTCGACGGGGCTGTCCGACAGCTTGATCGGATTGCCGACCGAGAGGTATTTGCCGCGCGTCGGATGGTCGACCTCGACGACGGTGCCGGTCTTGCGCAGCGACGGCTCCTCGGCCAGCTCCTTCATCGACAGGATGGGTCCGCAGGGTATGTCGTACTTGTTGAGGATCTCCATCGCCTCGAACTTGGTCTTCGTCTTGGTCCATTCCTCGATGGTCGCGAAGATCTGAGTGAGGCGCGGCAGGCGCGCCTCGGGCTTCGCGTAATCGGGATGCGTGATCCACTCCTCCTTGCCGATGACCTTGCAGATCTCGGCCCAGACCGGCGCCTGGGTGATGAAGTAGATATAGGCGTTGGGATCGGTCTCCCAGCCCTTGCATTTCAGGATCCAGCCGGGCTGGCCGCCGCCCGAGGCGTTGCCGGCGCGCGGCACCGCCTCGCCGAAAGTGCCGTCGGGATATTGCGGATATTCCTTCAGAGGACCGTGCGCGAGGCGCTGCTGGTCGCGCAGCTTGACGCGGCAGAGATTGAGGACGCCGTCCTGCATGGCCGCCGTCACCTTCTGGCCCTTGCCGGTGCGCGTCCGCTGGTAAAGCGCGGTGACGATGCCGAGGGCGAGATGGAGGCCCGTGCCGCTGTCGCCGATCTGGGCGCCGGTGACGAGCGGCGGGCCGTCATCGAAGCCGGTCGTCGAGGCGGCGCCGCCCGCGCATTGCGCGACGTTCTCGTAGACCTTGCAATCCTCGTAAGGACCCGGCCCGAAGCCCTTGATCGAGGCGACGATCATGCGCGGGTTGAGCTGGTTGATGCGCTCCCAGGTGAAACCCATGCGGTCGAGGGCGCCCGGCGCGAAATTCTCGACCAGCACGTCGCAGGATTTGATGAGCGCCTCGAGCACCTCCTTGCCCTTGGGATTCTTGCTGTCGATCGTGATCGACCGCTTGTTGTGGTTCAGCATGGTGAAATAGAGGCTGTCGACATCCGGGATGTCGCGGAGCTGGCCGCGCGTGATGTCGCCGATGCCGGGCCGCTCGACCTTGATGACGTCGGCGCCGAACCAAGCAAGAAGCTGAGTGCAGGTCGGCCCGGACTGCACATGGGTAAAGTCGAGAATTCTGACGCCTTCCAATGCCTTGCCCATCGTTTCCTCTCCGAGAACGTGATCTGCCCCCGCGCTGCGGCGCGCCACCCGGCGCGGCGCCGCGGGAGCCGGTCTATTTCTTGCGCAGCGCGCTTTGCGGGTTGAGGTTGCCGATCCGCCCGCTCTCGCTCCCGGCCGCCGGGTCGATCACCGCATTGACGAGGGTGGGCCGGCCGGAGTCCATGGCGGCATCGACCGCGCGCTTCAGCTCGTCGGGCGTCTCCGCCTGGATGCCGACGCCGCCGAAGGCCTCCATCAGCCGGTCGTAGCGCGCGCCTTTGACGAAGACCGTCGTCGCCGGGTCCGCGCCGCCGCCGGCATTGACGTCGGTGCCGCGATAGATGCCGTTGTTGTTGAAGACGACGACGCAGACCGGCAGGTTGTAGCGGCAGATCGTCTCCACCTCCATGCCGGAGAAGCCGAAGGCGCTGTCGCCTTCGACCGCGAGCACGGGCTTGCCGGTCTCGATGGCGGCGCCGATGGCGAAGCCCATGCCGATGCCCATGACGCCCCAGGTGCCGACATCGAGGCGCTTGCGCGGCTGATACATGTCGATGACGCCGCGCGCGAGGTCGAGGGTGTTGGCGCCTTCATTGACGAGAATGGCGTCGGGCCGCTCTTTGATGACGTTGCGCAAGGCGCCGAGCGCGCTGTGGAAGTCCATCGGCGCCGAGTTCTTCATCAGCTTCGGCGCCATCTTGGCGATGTTCTCCTCCTTCTTCGCCTTGACCGCGCCGAGCCAGTCGGCGGGCGGCGCCGGCCACTCCCCCATCGCCTCGAGAAGCGCCGTCACGCTGGAGCCGATATCGCCGACGATGGGCGCCGCGATCGCGACGTTGCTGTCCATCTCCTTGGGCTCGATGTCGATCTGGATGAACCGCTTCGTCCCCGCCTCGCCCCAGGCCTTGCCCTTGCCATGCGAGAGCAGCCAGTTGAGGCGGGCGCCGATCAGCAGCACGACGTCGCTGTCCTTGAGCACGGTCGAGCGGGCGGCGCCCGCGCATTGCGGATGCGTGTCGGGCAGAAGGCCCTTCGCCATGCTCATCGGCAGGAAGGGAATGCCGCTCTTCTCGATGAAGGCGCGAATGGCCTCGTCGGCCTGCGCATAGGCCGCGCCCTTGCCGAGAATGACGAGCGGCCGCTTCGCGCTTTTCAGAAGATCGAGCGCGCGCCTGATCGCCGCGGGGGCGGGTATCTGCGCCGGCGCCGCGTCGATGACCTTGACGAGCGACTTCCTCCCGGCCTCCGCATTCATGACCTGGGAGAAGAGCTTCGCCGGCAGGTCGAGATAGACGCCGCCCGGGCGGCCCGAGAGGGCGGCGCGGATCGCCCGCGCGACGCCGATGCCGATATCGGCGGCATGCAGGACGCGGAAGGCGGCCTTGCAGAGCGGCTTCGCGATCGCGAGCTGATCCATCTCCTCGTAGTCGCCCTGCTGCAGATCGACGATCTCGCGCTCGGACGAGCCGCTGATGAGGATCATCGGGAAGCAGTTGGTGGTGGCGTTGGCGAGCGCCGTCAGCCCGTTGAGGAAGCCGGGCGCCGAGACGGTGAGGCAGATGCCCGGCTTCTTCGTGAGGAACCCGGCAATGGCGGCGGCATTGCCGGCATTCTGCTCGTGCCGGAACGAGATGACGCGAATGCCCGCCGCCTGCGCCATGCGCCCCAGATCCGTGATCGGAATGCCGGGCACGCCGTAGATCGTGCCGATGCCGTTCAGCTTCAGCGCGTCGATGACGAGATGGAACCCGTCCGTCAGCTCCTCGGTCTCATTCCCCGCGCGGGCGGTCTCGTTCTTCACCATGGTCTCTCGCGTCATCAGGGCTTGTCCTCCCGAACGGATCCTCGTGTTGCTTCTTCTTCAGCCGAGGAAGTCGCAATGCTTCTCGACATGTGCGGCCAGGTCGAGCGTGTGCTGACGGACCAGCTTCTCGGCGCGCTCCGTGTCGCGCCGCTCCAGCGCCTCGATGATCTTCATGTGGTCGACGATCGACCGCGAGGCGCGGTTGTCCTGCGAGATCGTCGCCTGGCGGATGGCCCGCACATGGAGGAAGAGGTTCTTCGTGATCTCGCCGATGAGGGCGCAGCCGCTCATCTTGATGATCGCCTGGTGGAAAGCGATGTTGGCGTCCGAATACTCGTCCATATGCTCGTCGGGCCGGTTGGTCTCGAACTCGGCCATCATGGCGCGCAGCGTCGCGATCTCGGCATCCGAGGCGCGCTCGGTGACGAGCCGCGCCGCCATGCTTTCGAGCGCCGCCCAGACCTGGATCATCTCGACGATCTCGCGCCGCGTCTTGCGCACGATGAAGACGCCGCGGCGCGGCAGCGTGCGCAGGAACCCTTCCTGCTCGAGGAGCGTCATCGCCTCGCGGATCGGCGTGCGGCTGACGCCGAGCGCCTGGCTCAGCTGCCGCTCATCGAGGCGGATCTCCTCGGGATGGGCGTAAATATCCGCGGCGGTGATCGCTTCCTTGATGGCGGCATAGGCCTGGTTGCGGAAGCTCGCAGTCGTGTCGAGCGGCTTCATCTCCAGCTTCGGCGCTTCGGCAGCCATGGCGGTACCTGCGGAACGGATGCGCCGCCTGCCTGTTCTAGAGGATCGGCGCGGTCGAGATATATGATATACCAGACACCAAATGCCGCGCAATCACCGCGCCGGTCAGAAGCCGAGCGAGAGGCGGAGGCCCGCCTCCAGCGTATGGTTGGCGGGCTCGAAAGCGGTGCCGGCGGGGGCGCCGCCGACCGCGACCGCGGCGGATTCCGAGCGGCTGATGTTCCAATAGCGGATGAAGGGACCGAAGGAGAGGCGGCCATAGCGGGTCGGCGTCGCCGCCATGAGCGCGCCGCGGAGGCCATAGCCGTGGTGCTGGGCGTTCTCCAGATCGCTGTCGAAGCCGACCTCGGTCAGGTAGGAGTTCTGCCAGCCGCGAATGAGGTAATCGAATTCGGCATTGGGCCGCAGCTCCCACGCGCCGAAGCGCAGGCCCACCGTCACGCCGATCGGCCAGTAGAGATATTGCGACAGACGGTCGTAACCGACGGCGCCGGTCGTCGTGACCTTGCCGCCCGCCTTGTCGAAGAGGAGGCGATAGCCGAGGCCGCTATAGGGCGAGGCGGTGACGGCCGGGGCGAGGTCGAGATCGCCGCCAGCGAGCACCCGCACGTCGCCCATGTAGTTCCAGATGTCCGCCTTTCGTCCGGTGCCGTTCGAGGCGTAGTTGAGGTCGCCAGCGGCGGCGATCGCATCGAGGCTGATGAAGTAGCGGCCTGGTTTCCAGGTATAGCGCGCATCGAGGCCGGCGAAGGGACCGTCCTGGCGCACGAAGTTCGGCTCGATATAGGAGTAGAAATAGCCTTCGAGCCCGAGCTCCAGCCCGGTCGGCGTCTGCGCCGCGCCCGGCCTTGGAGCGAGACCTGCCAGGACCAGAGCGAAGACGGCCAGGATGGAACGCATGCAAAACACCTCATCGGGTCGCGGCCGGGAGAGCCAGCCGGGTGAGCTTAACGCAGCGGCACCGCCCCCCGCGCCGACTTTCGCAACGCGAGCCTGGAGGCGCCCCGGCCGATCTCACGAAGACACGGCGAAGACACAAGCACGAGACCAGCCGGCCGGTCCCGCCCGGGAACGGCGCCGCGGACCACCCGTTCACGGAATACCCGCGGCGCCCCCTCCGACCGAGATTCCTCGATATGAAGCGTATCCTGATCGTCGAGGACGACCCGAGCGTTCGGGCAATTTTCGAGCTCGTGCTCGGTTCGCGGCGCTACCTCGTCGATGCGGTCTCGACGGCGACCGATGCCGGTCTGCTTCTCGACCTCCACCCTTATGATCTTGTGGTCGCCGATTGGAACTTGCCGGACGGCTCGGGAGTGCAGGTCGCCGACCGCGCGACGGCGGCGGGCGTGAAGGCTCTCATCGTATCCGGCTTCAGGATCAGCGCGCGGAACGACAATGCGAGCCGACACGAGGTTCTGACCAAGCCCATTCGCCCGGCCGAGCTGCTGACGCTCATCGAGTCGCGCATCGGCGCCGCCGATCCGGACTCGTGAACCATCGGCCGGTTCCGGCGAGAGGATCGGCGGTCTGCGCCGTTCTTTTCGCGGGAAAGGAGGGACTCATGCGTGCCCTGATCGCGACTTTAGCGGGACTCGTCATGCTCGCCCCGGCGGCGGCCGGCGCGGCCTCTTGCCAGGCGCAGATTCCCGCGGCGGAGCGCTTCATCGCGCAATTGCGGCCGGGACCCAACACCAGCGCGGCGCAACGCCACCTCGAGGCGGCGCGGCGGGCCAGCACGGAAAGCCAATGCGCGGCCGAGCTTCGCCAGGTCGACACCTATGCACGGCGCTCCGCCGCGCTCGACGAGCGGACGGCGCCCCGAACGCGCGGCTACGGCTCCAGCGTCGCACCCGTGCCATGCGCCGATTTCCTGCATCAGGACCGCCCGGGCGGATCCGACTACCACGGGCCGCCCGTGCCGGGTTGCCCGGCGCGCTGAGGCTGCGGGCCGCCGCCGCGGCATTCGCGGCGACAGAACCGTTCCGCCGCCGCCGGCGATCGGCTAACGTCCGTTCCATGCGGCGGCGGCGCGAGCTGGAAGCGAGAGTGTGAACCCGGCGAGTTTCTTCGATCTCGGCGGTCTCGGCGCGCTCGTCTCGGTCGTCATCATCGATATCGTCCTGGCCGGCGACAATGCCGTCGTGGTCGGCATGGCGGCGGCGGGCCTGCCGCGCGCCGAGCAGCGCCGCGTCATCGCCATCGGCATCGCCGCCGCGACGGTGCTGCGCATCGGGCTCGCGCTCGTCACCATGCGCCTCCTCGCCATCATCGGCCTCACTCTCGCGGGCGGCATCCTGCTCCTCTGGGTCGCGTGGAAGATGTACCGCGAGATGGTGCGCAAGCCGCCCGCCAAGGCGGAGCTCGCACCCGGCAGGCAGCGCAAGAGCTTCTCTCGCGCCTTGTCGCATGTCGTGCTCGCCGACATCTCGATGTCGCTCGACAACATCCTCGCCGTGGCCGGAACGGCGCGCGAGCATCTCTGGGTGCTCGTCGTCGGCCTCACCTTGTCGGTGGCATTGATGGGCGTCGCCTCGACCATCATCGCCCGCATACTCGACCGCCATCACTGGATCGCCTGGATCGGGCTGGCCATCGTGACTTTCGTCGCGCTCAACATGATCTATGACGGCTCGGCCGAGGTCTGGCACCAAGTCTGAGGCAGGGAACCGTCTGCATTCACGAGGAATTGCTTTGGGAGCGCCGGAACCGGGCGATAGGCTCAACCCTCACGGGCGCGCCCGCGGCGCGTTCCGCCAATCAAAGGCATGGGAGGGAGAGATGAGCGCAAAATTGCAGTCGAGGCGCGCCGCGGCGTTGCCGCTTACAGCCATCGCCCTGTTGGCGTTGGCAGTGCCGCGCCCGGTTCTCGCGGCCGATGTCGCCAAGGAGATCCAGACGGCAGAGGCGCATGCCGGCTATGCCGTCGGCGCTGCCGACATGAAAACCGTGCAGATGCACCTGCACCATGTCGTCAACTGCATGGTCGGCCCGAAGGGCAAGGGTTTCGACGCATCGCAGGCCGATCCCTGCAAGGATATGGGCAACGGCGTGATGCCGGATTTCAAGGGGAGCAAGGCGAAGCGCGGCATGCTGCAGCACGCTCTCGACGACGCGCGCGCCGGCTTGCAGACGACCGACATCGCCGCGGCGAAGCAGAAGGCGACGGACGCGCAGGGTCTGCTGAAGAAGGCGATGTAGGCCGCGCCAGCGAAGTTCAGGCCCGCGAACAGGGGGGGCGCCCGGCGCGATAGCGCGTGCTTCAGCCGCGCTCGGCGCCGGGCGCGCCGAAACGTTGCTGCAGCCGCGTCGCCACGGCGGGGCTGACGAAATGCGAGACCTCGCCGCCCAGCATGCCGATCTCCTTGACGAAGCGCGAGGAGATGAACTGGTAGCGGTCGGTCGCCATCAGGAACACGGTCTCGATCTTGGGATTGAGCCGCGCATTCATGCCGGCCATCTGAAACTCGTACTCGAAATCCGAGACGGCGCGCAGCCCGCGGATGATGATCGCGGCATTGACCGACATGGCGAAATGCATGAGGAGGTTGTCGAAGGCGCGGACTTCGACGCGCTCCAGGAGCCCGTGGTCCTGGCTGGCGATTTCCTCGCGCACGATCTCGACTCGCTCCTCGGTGGAGAAGATCGGCCCCTTGCCGGCATTCTTGGCGACCCCGATGACGAGGCGGTCGACGAGGCGGGCGGCGCGCAGGATGATGTCCATATGGCCGTTGGTGATGGGATCGAAGGTTCCGGGATAGACACCGACGCGCATTTTCGCCATAGCCTCTTGTCCTTCCCGGGTCTATTGCAGGGTTTGAGCCACCGGTTCTGGATCGCCACGTCGCTGCGCTCCTCGCGATGACATCGCTGCGTCATGACGAACGAAGCGGCGCTTAGGCGAGGCCGTCCGTCTCATTCCCCTCCTCCGTCGGCGCTGCCGCGCCATTGGCCTCTTCCGAATCGACGAGGCGCGCGACCGAGACGACGCGTTCGCCCTCGGCGACCTTGAAGATGACGACGCCCTGCTTGTTGCGCCGCACGATGCGGATGTCGCGGACTGGCGTGCGGATGACCATGCCGCTGTCGGTGACGAGAATGATCTCGTCGCGCTTGCCGGCGAGGAGCGCCGAGACGACCTTGCCGCGCCGCTCGGAGACGGCGACGTTGCGCACCCCCTGCCCACCGCGGCCGGTGATCCGGTAGTCGTAGGCCGAGGTGCGCATGCCGAAGCCGCGCTCGGTAATGCTGAGGAGCATCTGCTCGCGTTCGGCGAGCTGGTTGAACTGCTCCTCGCTGAGAGCGACCATTCCGGCTTCGGCGGCCGGCTCTTCGCTCTCGCCATCCGCCTCGCCCGGCGCTGTCTCGTCGGCCTCGGCGACCGTCGCGGCGGCGCTCTCCTCGCCCATGGCGCGCCGGCGCTTGCCCGCCTCGGCGAGATAGGCTTCGCGCAGCTCGGGCGACAGCTCCTCATGGCGCAGGATCGCCATCGAGATCACGGCGTCGTCGCCGAGAAGCCGGATGCCCCGCACGCCGACCGAGGAGCGTCCGGCAAAGATGCGGATATCGGAAACCGGGAAACGGATCGCCTTGCCGTTGCGCGTCGCCAGCAAGACGTCGTCTCCGGCCTCCGCGATCTCGACTCCGACGAGCCGGTCATCCGCGTCCTCGCCCTCGAACTTCATGGCGATCTTGCCGTTCGCCTTCACCTCGGCGAAATCGGACAGGTTGTTGCGTCGGACATAGCCATCGCGGGTCGCGAACATGGCCGTGTAGCGCGACCAGCTCGCCTCGTCCTCGGGCAGCGGCAGCACCGTCGAGATCGTCTCGCCCGGCGCCAGATTCGGCAAAAGCCCGATCATCGGCTTGCCGCGCGCCTGCGGCGTGCCGATCGGCAGGCGGTAGACTTTGAGCTTGTAGACGCGCCCCGACGAGGTGAAGAACAACACCGGCGCATGGGTCGAAGCGACGAAGACCTGACTGACGAAATCCTCCTCGCGCGTCGTCATGCCGGCGCGGCCGCGGCCGCCGCGGCGCTGCGCCCGGTATGTCGAGAGCGGCACGCGTTTGATGTAGCCGCCATGGCTCACCGTCACGACCATGTCCTCGCGCTGGATGAGCGCCTCGATATCGGCCTCGAACTCGACGTCTTCGATCGATGTGCGGCGCGGCGTCGCGAACTGCTCCTTGACCGCCCGCAGCTCCTCGCGCATCACCTCGTAGAGGCGGGCGCGCGAGCCCAGAATCTCCAGATAGCCGCCGATCTCCTTGACGATCGCGTCCAGCTCTTCGGCGATCTTCTCGCGCTCGAGGCCGGTGAGGCGCTGGAGGCGCAGATCGAGAATGGCCTTCGCCTGCTCCTCGGAGAGGCGATAGGTGCCATCGGTGGCGATGCCGCGGCCGGGTTCGGCGATGCGCTCGATAATGGGTGCGACATCCGCTGCCGGCCAGGCCCGCGCGACAAGCGCCTCGCGCGCCGCATTGGGATCGGGCGCGTTGCGGATGATGGCGATCATCGGATCGATATTGGCGACGGCGATGGCGAGGCCGACGAGGATATGCGCCCGCTCGCGCGCCTTGCCGAGCAGATAGACCGTGCGCCGGGTGATGACCTCTTCGCGGAAGGCGATGAAGGCCTCGATGATGTCGCGGAGCGTCATCAGCTCCGGCCGCCCGCCATTCAGCGCCAGCATGTTGACGCCGAAGCTCGTCTGCAGCGGCGTGAAGCGATAGAGCTGGTTCAAGACGACATCGGCGACGGCGTCGCGCTTCAGCTCGATGACGACGCGGACGCCCTCGCGGTCCGATTCGTCGCGCAGGTCGGCGATGCCTTCGATCAGCTTCTCGCGCACGACCTCGGCGATGCGCTCGACCATGCGCGCCTTGTTGACCTGGTAAGGCACCTCGGAGATGACGATCGCCTCGCGCTCGCGGCGGACCTCCTCGATCCGGGTGCGCCCGCGCATGACGATGGCGCCGCGCCCGGTGCGATAGGCTGCGTGCGTCCCGGCCCGGCCGACGATGATGCCGCCCGTCGGAAAGTCCGGCGCCGGCACATGCTCCATCAGCTCCTCGACGGTCATCGCCGGGTTGTCGATGAAGGCGAGCGCGGCATCGATGACCTCGCCGAGATTGTGCGGCGGGATGTTGGTCGCCATGCCGACGGCGATGCCGGCGGCGCCATTGACGAGGAGATGCGGGAAGCGCGCCGGCAGGACCTTCGGCTCGCGCCCCTGCTCGTCATAGGTCGGCTGGAAATCGACCGTGTCCTTGTCGATGTCATCGAGGAGCGCCTCGGTGACGCGGGCAAGGCGCGCCTCGGTGTAGCGTTCGGCCGCCGGCGGGTCGCCGTCCATGGAGCCGAAATTGCCTTGCCCATCGACGAGCGGCAGGCGCATCGAGAAATCCTGCGCCATCCGCACCATCGCATCGTAGATCGCCGCGTTGCCGTGCGGATGGTATTTGCCCATCACTTCGCCGGTGATGCGCGCCGATTTGCGATAGGCGCGGTTCCAATCGTAGCCGCCATCCTTCATGCCGTAGAGGATGCGGCGATGCACCGGCTTCAGCCCGTCGCGCACATCGGGCAGCGCCCGTGCCACGATGACGCTCATCGCGTAATCGAGGTAGGAGCGCTTCATCTCCTCTTCGATGCTGACGGGCGTGATGTCGAAGGACGGGGGCGGCGGGGCTGGCGGAGTGGTCAAATCGCTGCTCTGCAAAAAGATGAAGGAGTGCGAATGCGCGAAACGCTGGCGCGGGGCGGCCAGCGTTTCCTCCTCATGCTTAATTTAGTGCATCTCGCGGGTGCGAACAACCGGTTCACCGGCATCGGTCCGCCGTCGCCTGCTCGGCTGCCCGACCCCCGCGCTGCCGCTCCCCATTTACAACCATAAGTGACACCACGGGCGGGCGGATCACCGACCGGCACCTGTTGATCCGCAAAAAGCCACAGAATTGCCCGCACAACCGCCGGCCGCGCATGATAGGATAAACTGTGCGCCTAACGCTATTCCGCTCGGACGGAGCTGCGACCATGCGAGGGATCAATTTGCGAATCGGCCCCGTCATCCTCCTTGCTGGCGTCCTCATTGCGCTGCAACCGCTCTCCGGCGGATTGGGACCCGCCCTCGCCCATGGCGGTGGGGGTGGCGGCGGCGGTGGGGGTGGTGGCGGCGGCGGTGGCGGCTCCGGCAATGGCGGCAGCGCCGGCAATGGCGGCGGCCATGGCGCCGATCATGCCGATCATGGGGGTGCCGCGGCCTCCGGCCACGACCACAGCGTTGTCGGTGCGGATGAGGCGCATCGGAGCCGCGATGCCGATCATCGAGCAGGAACCGCCTCGCACGGCTCGCTCGCGAGCAAGCTCGGCGCCCTCAACGCCGCCCACGCCTCGCCGACGGCGCTCGCGCATGCCGCGCCCAATTCGCGGGTCGGGAAAATCGCCGCCTACAAGGCGGCGCTGAGCCGGGCGCAAGCCATCCAGGATCCGCAGGCCCGAGCCGTCGCGATCGCACGCGCGAGGGCGGATCTGCAGGCCGCCTCGAACAAACCGGTGACCCCGGCCGTCGAGTCGCAGGTGAATTCTCTCCTCGGCCGATAGCGCCCCCTCTCGATCGCCAGCCTCAGGCGCGAGCTGGCGCGGCGGCGCTCTTCAGATCGCGGCTTCGCTCGCCCGGTCGAAGAAGTGCAGCCGCTCCGGGTTGAGGGCAAGGCGCAGGCGGTCGTGGCGCTTTGCCGGGACCGTGGGCTCGACCGCTGCGACCATCGTGCTGCGGCCGACCTGGACGTCGAGCAGGATCTCCGATCCCAGCTTTTCGACGACCTCGACGATGGCCTCGACAGAGAGCCCGGCGCCGTCCTGGTCGGTCGCGACGCGGAGGTCCTCGGGACGCACGCCCATCGCCACCTCCTCGCCGGCATAGCGGCGCAGGCGCGCGGCAATCGCGGCCGGAACCTCGATCTTGACCCCGTCGCCCTGCGCCCACAGGCTGCCATCGGCTTCGTGGAGCCGCACCGTGGCGAAATTCATGGCCGGCGAGCCGATGAACCCGGCGACGAAGCGGTTGGCGGGGCTGTTGTAGAGCTCGAGCGGCTCGCCCACCTGCTGCACGACGCCGTCCTTCATGACGACGACGCGGTCGCCCAAGGTCATCGCCTCGACCTGGTCATGCGTCACATAGATCGCCGTCGTGCCGAGCCGGTCGTGGATCTTCTTCAACTCGACCCGCATCTGAACGCGGAGCTTCGCATCGAGGTTGGAGAGCGGCTCGTCGAAGAGGAAGACCTGCGGATGGCGGACGATGGCGCGCCCCAAGGCGACGCGCTGGCGCTGCCCGCCCGAGAGCTGGCGCGGCTTCCGCTTCAGATGGCTCTGGATGCCGAGGATCTCGGCCGCATCCTTGACGCGCCGGTCGATCTCCTCGCGCTTGAATTTCCGCATTTTGAGGCCGAAGGCCATGTTGTCGTAGACGCTCATATGCGGATAGAGCGCGTAGTTCTGGAACACCATCGCGATGTCGCGGTCCATCGGCGGCAGCGCGTTGACGACGGTATCGCCGATCAGCACCTGACCCGAGGTGATCGATTCGAGCCCCGCCACCATGCGCAAGGTCGTCGTCTTGCCGCAGCCCGACGGCCCGACCAGGACGACGAATTCCTTGTCGCGGATCTCGAGGTTCACGTCCTTCACGGCGTGAACCTCCTCGAATTTCTTGTTGAGGTTGCGGATCAGGACCTGCGCCATCGCGTCACCCTTTGACCGAGCCGGTGAGCCCGGCGACGTAGTGCTCGACGAAGAAGGAGTAGATGACCGCGACCGGGATCGAGCCCAAGAGCGCACCCGCCATCAGCGCCCCCCAGAAGAAGACGTCGCCGCGGATGAGTTCGGAAGTGACGCCGACGGAGACGGTCTTCTGCTCGGGCGAGGAGAGAAAGACGAGGGCGTAGATGAACTCGTTCCAGGAGAGCGTGAAGGCGAAGATGCCGGCCGAGAGGATGCCCGGCACGGCGATCGGGAAGATGATGTAGACCATCGCCTTCCAGCGCGTCGCCCCGTCGATGCGCGCGCACTCCTCGAGCTCCTTCGGGATCGCCTTGAAATAGCCCATGAGGAGCCAGGTGCAGAACGGGATGAGGAAGGTCGGATATGTCAGAATGAGCGACCAGGGCGTGTCGCCGAGGCGGAAGTTGCGGATGATGTCGGCGAGCGGGATGAAGAGCAGCGTCTGGGGCACGAGGTACGTCACGAAAATGCCGGTGCCGAGGCTGCCGGCGAAGGGAAAGTCGAGGCGCGAGAGCGCGTAGCCGGCGAGCAGGCCGCAGAAGAGCGAGATCGCCGTCGCCGCGATCGAGATGACGAGCGTGTTCAGCATCCAGCGGCTGAACAGCGTCTCGCCCAGCAGGTATTTCACATGGGCGAGCGTCGGATGCAGCGTCCAGAAAGGAGTGTAGTTGGGCGCCATCCACGGCCGGTAGAGCTCGGCATCGGGGCGGAAGGTGGTCACCACCATCCAATAGAAGGGGAAGAGCAGGAACAGGATGAAGGCGCCGAGCGGGACATAGAAGAAGAGCCAGCGCCGCCATTTCGCCCCTTCGATCATGACGCGCCGTCCGAGCTCATGGCGTCAATGAATCTCGACGCGGCGGATATAGAGCAGCTGCACGATGACGACGACGAGCAGCACCGGGAACATGGCTAGCGAGACCGCGGCGCCCTGGCTCAGAAGCCCGGTGCCGACGCCGATCTGATAGGCGTAGGTCGCGAAGAGCTGCGTCGCATTGGCGGGGCCGCCGCCGGTCAGGACATAGACGAGCTGGAAATCGGCGAAAGTCTGGATGATGGAGAAGAGCACGACGACCATGGTGACCGGCAGCAGCAGCGGCCAGGTGACGTAGCGGAAGCGCTGCCATGGCCGCGCGCCGTCGATTGCCGCCGCCTCCTGCAGCTCGGGATTGATGGTCTGGAGGCCGGCGAGGAGGCTGATCGCGTAGAAAGGCACGCCGCGCCAGATATTGACGATGATGACCGAGACCATGGCGAGTCCGGGATCGCCGAGCCAATTGATGCGCGCATGGATGAGGCCGAGGCGGAAGAGCGTCCAGTTGATGACGCTGAAGGTCGGGTCGAACATCCATTTCCAGGCGAAGGTCGACAGCACCGTCGGAATGATGAAGGGCAGGAGAACGAAGGCGCGGGTGAGCGCCTTGCCCTTGAAATGGCGGTTGAGCAGAAGCGCGAGCCAGAGGCCGAGCGCCAGCTTGAAGACGGTGGTGACCGCCGTATAGAGGAAGGTATTGGCGACGGCGATGCGGAAGATGCTGTCGCCCATGAGAGCCGCGAAATTGCGCAGCCCGACGAAATGCCCGGCTACGCCGACCGTGGCATCGGTGACCGAGAGCTCGACGCCCTTGACGAAGGGGTAGGCGATGAAAAGACCGAGCAGCACGATGGTCGGCGCGAGCAGCACGGCCGCCAGCCAACGCTGGTCCTCGAGGAGGCGCGTGACGGGGCCGCGGCGCGGCGCGCCGGCATAGGACGGCCTCTCTGTCAGGGCGTAAGGAACCGCCATCAGCGCACCTCGCTCCGCGCCCTGCCCGGCCGCTCCCCTCTTCGGGAGGAGCGGCCGGGCGGGCCTCGCGTCAGGCGTGGATCTTCTTGAACTCCTCAGCCGCCCATTTGACCGAATCCTCGGCCGGCATCCCCTGCACCGCCTTCGCGTACATGTCGGTGATGAGATACTTGCTGAGGCCCTCGGCGGCATGGCGATCGGCGGGGCCGGCGTAGCCCGGGAACCGGCCGGCCCGCGCCGCGGCGCGGAACGGCAGCATGACCGGGTCCTTCTGCCACAAGGGATCGTTCTCCCAGATCGTCGTCGCGCCCACCGAGTAGCCCTGCTGCGAGGTGAACCACTTCTCGTAGATCTCCTTCGAGGTGATCCAGCGCAGGAATTCCTTCGCCCCCTTCTGGTTCTTCGAATAGCTCATCAGCATGTTCGACATCGGCAAGTGGTAGCCGAACTGCCCCGCCGGCCCCTTGGGCAGCGGCGAATGAAGGATGTCCTCCCAGAGCGGCGTTCCCTTCTCCGTCAGGTAGGTGTCGGGCTTCGATTTCGCCAGGAGATAGATCGAGGCGCCGTTCAAGGTGGCGGAGATCGTGCCCGACAGGAAGGCGCGGTTGTTGTTGGTGTCGTCCCAGGCGAGACCGCCCTCGTCATGGGCGTCCTTCCAGAAGCCGGTCATGAACTTGACCGAGTCGACGGTCGCCTTGCTGTCGAGGACGACGGTCTTGCCGTCGGCCTCGACCTCCTTGCCGCCCCAGGACCAGAGATAGGGGTAGGTGAAGGTCGGCGCGTCCCCGAAGGTATGGCCGAGCGTCTGCCCGATGGGTCGCCCCTTCGCCTTCAGCTTCTTGCCGAGGGCGCGATACTCCTCCCAGGTCTCGGGGAATTTGTTCGCCCCTTCCTCCGCGAACCAGGATTTGCGATAGCAGATCATGGCGCCCAGCACGCACCAGGGCAGGGCGATCCATTTCTTGCCGTCATTGGCGACGACCTTCGATTCCTCGTAGAAGCCGCCCTGCGCCTTGCCGATCTCCTCGGCAAGATCGCTCACATCGACGACGCTCTCGGCATAGAGCTGCGGCCAGTTGTTGAGGGCGCAGATGACGTCCGGCCCCGAGCCCGACTGGATGGCCGAGGTCGTCCGCGCCTGCAGATCGTTGCCGTTGATGGTCTCGATATTGAGCTTGATGCCGAGGGCCTTCTCGGCGGCAGGCGCGATTTCCTTCTTCAGCAGCTCATCCGAGGCCGGGACGAAGTCGTTCCAGCGCAGCCAGTGGACGCTGCTCGCCTGCGCGTAGGCGGGCGCTCGCCCCGCCGCGAGGATCGCCGCGATGCCGCCGCTTCTCGCCGCGACAGCGCCGGCGCCTGCAAGTTTGAGAAGCTTTCGCCGACCGATGCGTGCCATGTCTTTCCTCCCTATTATGGAGACGACGCATTTGTGTTCTGGTCCGAAAGGCCCCTATGCTTTGAAGGCTCTTAAATCGGCAATCCTCCAATCTTCTGTTCGGACGATCTTATCAACTTGTCCGGACGAATCCTATCCCGCGTGCCCAGCCGCAGCTCGCGTCAGAACGGGATCTCGTCGTCGAGATCGGGACCGGGCGGGCGCCGCTCCGAGCGCGGGCCGCCGCCCTGGTCGGGCTCGGGGCCACCATAGCTGCCCCCTCCCCCGCCTTCGCCGCGGCCGTCGAGCATCGTCAACTCGCCGCGGAAGCGCTGCAGGACGACTTCCGTCGAGTAGCGTTCCTGGCCCTGCTGATCGGTCCATTTCCGTGTCTGGAGAGAACCTTCGACATAGATCTTAGAGCCCTTCTTCAAATACTGCTCGGCGACCTTCACCAGATTTTCGTTGAAGATGACGATGCGATGCCATTCGGTGCGCTCGCGGCGCTCGCCCGTCGCTTTGTCACGCCAGCTCTCCGAGGTCGCGAGCGACAGGTTGGCGACGCGCATGCCGTCCTGCGTCGAGCGGATTTCCGGGTCGCGGCCGAGATTGCCGACGAGAATGACTTTATTGACGCTGCCAGCCACGCGAAGCCTCCTGCCCTGGTTTCGCGCCATTCTAGCGGCCGGCGCCGGCGCTTGGCGAGAGGCGAGCATCTGGAGGGGCCGCCGCCCCCGCACCATCTATGATGCCCGCAACCAGCGCAGCAGGACAGGATGACCTTCATCTCATCGCCGGGACCCATCGACGACGCCTCCCTCCGCTCTCATGCGACCGAGCCGCAGGAGACCGCGTTGCTCGACGCCTATTCGCGTGCCGTCATCGGCGCCGTCGAGCGGGTCGGTCCCGCCGTCGTGCATCTCCAGATCGCCGAGGGCGAGCGCCCGCGCGGCAGCGGCTCGGGCATCGTCTTCACGCCGGACGGCTATCTCCTCACCAACAGCCATGTGATCGCGGCCGGCGGTCGCGGACGGCACATTCGCGCCACCTTTCCCGACGGGCGCTCCTCGGCGGCGCGCGTCGTCGGCGACGACCCCGATACAGACCTTGCCGTGCTCCGCCTCGAAGGCGACGCGCCGGCATCGGCGCGTCTCGGCGACTCGCGCAACCTCAAAGTCGGGCAGCTCGTCATCGCGATCGGCAATCCTTTCGGCTTCCAATGCACGGTGACGGCCGGCGTCGTCAGCGCCCTCGGCCGCTCCCTGCGGGCCCGCTCCGGCCGGCTCATCGACAGCATCATACAGACCGATGCGGCGCTCAACCCCGGCAATTCAGGCGGCCCGCTCGTCACCGCCGACGGCACGGTTGTCGGCATCAACACCGCCATCATCGCCATGGCGCAGGGCATCTGCTTCTCGATATCCGCCAATACGGTCGCCTTCGTTGCCTCGCGCCTCATCCGCGACGGGCGCGTGCGGCGCAGCTATATCGGCCTTTCGGGACAGAATGTGCCGCTGCCCCGGCGCGTCGTCCGCTTCCACGAGCTCGCGCGCGAAAGCGGCGTGCGGATCGAGGCGACGGCGCCGGACGGAGCGGCGCGCGCGGCGGGGCTCCTCGGCGGCGACATCATCGTCGCCTTCGGCGAGCAGGCCGTGGGCGACGTCGACGATCTGCACCGCCTCTTGACGGAAGAGCGCGTCGGTGTCGCTGTTCCGGTAACGGTGCTGCGCGGGACGGAGAAGCGGATCTTTCGGGTCGTGCCGCGCGAGATGAAGCCGGCGAGCCGCGAGGCCGAGGAGTGATGATGACCCTGATCCGCGCTGCGCTTGCCGCTTCGGCCTGCCTCCTCGCCGTCTTGGCCGGAGCCGCCGCGGCGCAGACCGCCTCGCCGCCGGGCCAGGCCGCGGCCCGCCCGACCGAAGCCGAAGCACGCATCGAAGCCTGCGCCAAGCTGCTCCCGGCCGGCTCGCCCAAGATCGAGGCGAGCTATCGCCTCGAGATGAACCCGGACGCAACGGTCCGCGCGGCGACGCTCCTCGATCCCGAGAAACTGGGTCCCCCCTATCGGGCCGCGGCCGAATGCATGCGGAACGCGTTCCTCGAGGGCGGCGCGCTCAACCTCCCGAAGGGCAAGTACGCGGAGTGGAAAACCCTGACGGTCGCCATCGACATCGCGCCGGAGCATTGAGCGGCTCGCGCAGGCGAGTCGCATTTCCCGATGCCAGCCGCTATACCAATCCGATGCAGCAGATCCGGGTGCGCGGCGCGCGCGAGCACAATCTGAAGAACATCGACGTCGACATGCCCCGCGACAGCCTCGTCGTCATCACGGGGCTGTCGGGCTCGGGCAAGTCGTCGCTGGCCTTCGACACCATCTATGCCGAAGGCCAGCGCCGCTATGTCGAGAGCCTGTCGGCCTATGCGCGGCAGTTCCTCGAGCTGATGCAGAAACCCGACGTCGATTCGATCGAAGGGCTGTCGCCGGCGATATCCATCGAGCAGAAGACGACCTCGAAGAACCCGCGCTCGACCGTCGGCACGGTGACCGAGATCTACGACTACATGCGGCTCCTCTTCGCCCGCATCGGCATCCCCTATTCGCCGGCGACGGGCCTGCCGATCGAGAGCCAGACGGTCTCGCAGATGGTCGACCGTCTCCTCGCCATGCCGGAGGGAACGCGGCTCTACCTTCTCGCCCCGATCATCCGCGGCCGCAAGGGCGAGTACCGCAAGGAGCTGGCCGACCTCCAGAAGCGCGGCTTCCAGCGCGTCAAGATCGACGGTGAGATGGTCGAGATCGACGAGGCGCCGGCGCTCGACAAGAAGCTGAAGCACGACATCGAAGTGGTCGTCGACCGCATCGTGCTGCGCGAGGGGCTCGGCAACCGCCTCGCCGATTCGATCGAGACGGCGCTCGGCCTCGCCGACGGCATCATGATCGCCGAGAACGCCGATGACGGCACGCGAACGACCTTCTCGGCGAAATTCGCCTGCCCCGTCTCCGGCTTCACGATCCCCGAGATCGAGCCACGGCTCTTCTCCTTCAACAATCCCTTCGGCGCCTGCCCCGCCTGCGACGGTCTCGGCAGCAAGCTCTATTTCGACCCTGACCTCGTCATCGCCGATGAGCGCCTGTCGCTGCATGAAGGCGTCATCGCGCCCTGGGCGAAGTCCTCGTCCCAGTATTACGTTCAGACGCTCGAGAGCTTGGCGCGCCACTTCAAGATCAGCATGCACGCGCCCTGGCGCGATCTCGACGAGAAGGTGCGCCAGACCATCCTGTTCGGCTCGGGCGGCGAGCCGATCACGATGAAGTACGATGACGGGCTGCGCGCCTATAACACCAACCGTCCCTTCGAGGGCGTCATCACCAATATGGAGCGGCGCTTCCGCGAGACCGACAGCGCCTGGGTGCGCGAGGAGCTCGGCCGCTTCCAGAACACCAAGACCTGCGAGGTCTGCCGCGGCGCCCGCCTCAAGCCCGAGGCGCTTGCCGTCAAGGTCGGGGGCAAGACGATCAGCGAGGTCGCCGAGATGTCGATCGCCGCGGCCGGCGAGTGGTTCGTCCGTCTCGGCGAGACGCTCTCGCCGAAGCACCGCGAGATCGCCCAGCGGATCCTGAAGGAGATCAACGAGCGCCTGGGATTTCTGAAGAATGTCGGGCTCGACTACCTGACCTTGATGCGCGCGTCGGGCACGCTTTCCGGCGGCGAGAGCCAGCGCATCCGCCTCGCTTCCCAGATCGGCTCTGGCCTGACCGGCGTCCTCTACGTCCTCGACGAGCCTTCGATCGGCCTTCATCAGCGTGACAATGCCCGGCTCCTCAAGACGCTGGAGCGGCTGCGCGACCTCGGCAACACCGTGATCGTCGTCGAGCATGACGAAGAGGCGATCCGCAGCGCCGACTACCTCATCGATATGGGGCCGGCCGCCGGCGTCCATGGCGGCCGCGTCGTCGCGGCGGGGCGGCCGGAAGCGGTGATGGCGAATTCCGAAAGCATGACCGGGCAGTATCTCACCGGCATGCGGCAGATCGCGGTACCGCAGCATCGGCGCAGCGGGCATCGCGGCCAGCGCATCCGCATCGTCAACGCCCGCGCCAACAATCTGCGGAACGTGACGGTCGATGTGCCGCTCGGCACCTTCACCTGCGTCACCGGCGTCTCGGGCGGGGGCAAGTCCACGCTCATCATCGAGACGCTCTATAAGGCGCTGACGCGCGCCTTGAACGGCTCGCGCGAGCAGCCGGGCGCGCACGACAAGATCGAAGGCGTCGAACTCCTGGACAAGATCGTCGACATCGACCAGTCGCCGATCGGACGGACGCCGCGCTCCAACCCCGCCACCTATACAGGCTGCTTCACGCCGATCCGCGACTGGTTCGCCGGTCTCCCCGAGGCCAAGGAGCGCGGCTATGCGCCGGGGCGTTTCTCCTTCAACGTCAAGGGCGGCCGCTGCGAGGCATGCCAGGGTGACGGGGTCATCAAGATCGAGATGCACTTCCTGCCCGACGTTTACGTCCAGTGCGACGTCTGCAAGGGCAAGCGCTACAACCGCGAGACGCTCGAAGTCACCTTCAAGGGCAAGTCGATCGCCGATATTCTCGACATGACGGTCGATGAAGGCGCCGAGTTCTTCCGCGCCGTCCCGGCGATCCGCGAGAAGCTCGTCACCTTGCAGCGGGTCGGCCTCGGCTACATCCATATCGGCCAGCCGGCGACGACGCTGTCGGGCGGCGAGGCGCAGCGCGTCAAGCTCGCGAAGGAGCTGTCGCGGCGCGCGACGGGGCGGACGCTCTATATCCTCGACGAGCCGACGACGGGGCTGCATTTCGAGGACGTCCGCAAGCTCCTCGAAGTGCTGCACGCGCTTGTCGATACCGGGAACACGGTGCTCGTCATCGAGCACAATCTCGAAGTCATCAAGACCGCGGATTGGATTATCGATCTCGGCCCCGAGGGCGGCTCGGGCGGCGGTCGCATCGTCGCGACCGGAACGCCGGAAGCCGTCGCCGAGATCGATGCCAGCTATACGGGGCAGTATCTGCGCCCCTATCTGACGCGCCGGCTGCAGAAGCGGCGGGCGTGACCTCCGAACGCTGCCGCCGGCCGTGAGCCCACCGCCGAAGCGTCGTCCTTTGGCGCGGCTCGGAGTGGCTCTCCTCGCCTCCGCCGGGCTCGCGATCACTCTCTACCTCATTGCCGATGCGGGCTTCGCCGAGGTGGGGGATGCTTTCACGCGCGCCGGCTGGGGGATCGCTCTCATCGTCCTCTACGACGTATCGGGTCTGTCATTCGCCGGGCTCGCCTGGTTCGTGCTGCTTCGCCCCTTCTGGCGCGGGCGTCCTTTCCTCTTCATCTATTTCCGCTGGCTGCGCGAGGCGATCAACAACATGCTGCCGGTGGCTCAGGTCGGCGGCGATGTCGTCGGCGCTCGGCTGCTCACCGCCCATGGTGCGCCGGCCAATCTCTCGGTCGCCGGCATCCTTGCCGACAAGACCATCGAGACGGTCGACCAGTTTCTCTTCACCATCGCCGGTTTCGTCCTCTTCCTCGGGCGCAGCGGCGATGCCGGGCTCGGCGGCAGCCTCGGCCTCGGCCTCGTCATCGCGGCGCCGCTCCTCTTCACCTTCGTCGCGATTCAGAATTCGCGCCTCTTCGCCGGTTTCGAGCGCCTGTTGCTCAAGCTCGCCGACCGCATGCGCTGGGAGGCGCTGGGGCGCATCGAAGGCATGCATGCGGCCCTCGCCTCGCTCTACACCGAGCCGGTTGGGCTCGCCGGCAGCTTCGCCTGTCACATGCTGGCCTGGGTCGCAGGCGCCGGCCAAGTGTGGCTGGCGCTGCACTTCATGGGCCACCCGATCGCCTTCCGCGACGCCTTCATTCTCGAGAGCCTGGGTCAAGCGGCGCGGAGCGCCGCCTTCCTCATCCCGGGCGGGCTCGGCGCCCAGGAAGGCGCCTTCCTGCTGATCGGCCACGCCATCGGCCTGCCGGCCGACTACGCCTTGGCGCTGTCGCTCATCAAGCGAACGAGCCAGCTGCTCTTCGGTCTTCCCTTGCTGGCGAGCTGGCCCTTCTTCCGGAGTGCGCGCGCCGCGCCAGAGGTCCCGTAGCGGCGCGCCTCAGCCGCCATTCGACCCGGCGCCGCCCGGCAGGCTCGTGCCGGAGCCGGTGTCGCTCGCATTGTTGCCGACCGAGAGGGCGACGAATTGCGAGTTTCCGTGCCGGTCAATAAGCATCAGGATCTGCCCGTTTGCCGCTGCCGATTTCAGCTTCTTCGTGACCTCCTCCGGCGTCGAGACGGGCTGCCGGTCGACCGAGATGATGAGATCGCCCGGGCGGATGCCGAGCGCCGCCGCCGGGCTCTCCTGCTCGACGCCTTCGACGACGACGCCGTTCTTGTCCTTCGGCACCCGCAAGCGCTTGCGCAGATCGGGGGTGAGCGGGGTGAGGGCGAGGCCGAGGGGCGTCGCCGGGGGCGGCCCGAGCTGCTCGCTGCTCCCCTGCTGGGCCAATGCCATTTGCGGATTGGCGGGCATCTGCCCCACGGTGACCGCCATCTTTTCCTCCTTGCCCGACCGATGCACGGTCAGATCGAGCTTCTGCCCGATCGGACTTTCGGCGACCACACGCGGCAGATCGTGGGCCGTCTCGATCCGGTTGCCGTTCACCGCCACGATAACGTCGCCCTGCTTCAGCCCGGCCTTGGCGGCGGGACCGTTCGGCATCACATCGGCGACAAGCGCCCCTTTGGGATCGTTGGGGTCGAGACCGAAGCTCTTCGCCAGCGCCGGCGTCAGGGTCTGGATCGCGACGCCGAGCCAGCCGCGCTCGACATGCCCCTTCTCCTTCAATTGGTCGACGATATTCTTCGCCAGATCCGACGGAATCGCGAAGCCGATTCCGACCGATCCTCCCGACGGCGAAAAAATCGCCGTGTTGATGCCGATCACCTCGCCGGAGAGGTTAAAGGCCGGCCCTCCCGAATTGCCGCGGTTGATCGGCGCGTCGATCTGCAGGAAATCGTCGTAAGGCCCCTCGTCGATGTTGCGGCCCAGCGCCGAGACGATGCCGGCCGTGACGGTGCCGCCCAGGCCGAAGGGATTGCCGACCGCCACCACCCAGTCGCCGACCTTGACGGCGCGGCTATCGCCCCATTGCACATAAGGAAGCGGCCGCGGCGCGTCGATCTTGAGAAGGGCGAGGTCGGTCTTCGGATCACGCCCGATGATATGAGCGGGATGCCGCGAATTGTCCTGGAAGATGACCGAGACCTTCTCGGCATTGGCGACGACATGGTTGTTAGTCACGACGAAACCGGCGGGATCGATGATGAATCCCGAACCGAGCGCCATCACCTCCTGCCCCATCTGCTCTTGCGGTCCATTCGGGAGGCCCGGCGGGCGCCCATGTTGCTCGAAGAAGCGCCGCAGCAGCTCGTCGAGCGGCGCATTGTCGCTCGAGCCGCCCTGATCGCCGGGGCTCAGCGGATCGGCGATCGGCGAGGCCGCTTCGGCCCCCAGCGCCACCGATACGTTGACGACGGCCGGCATCACGCGATCGATAATCGGGGACAGGCTCGGCAGCGCGATCGCCGTCTGCTTCTGCACCTGCCGGGTGATGTTCTTGCTTTCGGCCTGATTTGGCGCGGGCTGGGTTTGCGCCTCGCTGGGGCCGATGCAGGCTACGCCGACAGCGATGCCGAAGGCGGCAGCCAGCAGCCGCGTGAAACCGCAATGAACGCTATCTCGGCCGTCACGGCCGATCCTGTCCTGGGCCCCGTGCAGCATGGTCTCACCTTATCCGGAAGCTGGCGACGCCACGCGCGACCGGCAAAGGCGCGACGTGTCGTTAAAGGAGACAAGGGCGCGCGGATGAAAGTTCCGCGCCCGGCTGCGTCCGCTCGGGCGGCATCTTCACCGCAGTAGCATCGCGGCCCGCTTGGGCCTAGATTCTTCGGGCATGCCCGAGGCGTCTCCCATCCATATCATCGGCGGCGGGCTCGCCGGCTGCGAGGCGGCGTGGCAGGCGGCGCGCGCCGGCATCCCCGTCGTCCTGCATGAAATGCGCCCGGTCCGCGCCACCGAGGCGCATGTGACGGCGAGCCTTGCCGAGCTCGTCTGCTCCAACTCGTTCCGCTCGGACGATGCCGAGAACAACGCGGTCGGGCTCCTGCACGAGGAGATGCGGCGCTGCTCCTCGCTCATCCTGCGCGCCGCCGACGCCAACAAATTGCCGGCAGGAGGCGCGCTCGCTGTCGACCGGCACGGCTTCGCCGCTGCGGTCGAGGCGGCTCTTGGCGAGGAGGCGCTCGTCACCATCCGCCGCGAGGAGATCGCGGGCCTCCCCCCGGCCGAGTGGGACAATGTCATCATCGCCACCGGACCGCTGACCGCGCCGGCGCTGGCCGAGGCGCTGGGTGCCCTCACCGGCCAGGAGCAGCTCGCCTTCTTCGACGCGATTGCGCCGATCGTCTATCGCGACACGATCGACATGGCGACGGCGTGGCGGCAATCGCGCTACGACAAGGCGGGACCCGGCGGCGATGGCGCCGACTACATCAATTGCCCGCTCGACAAGCCTTCCTACCTCGCCTTCGTCGAGGCCGTGCTCGGCGCCGAGAAGACGAGCTTCAAGGAGTGGGAAGGAACGCCCTATTTCGAGGGCTGCCTGCCCATCGAGGTCATGGCGGCGCGCGGCATCGACACCTTGCGCTGGGGCCCGATGAAGCCCGTCGGCCTCACCGACCCGCGCAGCGGCAGGCGGCCCTACGCCGTCGTCCAGCTTCGACAGGACAACGCGCTCGGCACGCTCTACAACATGGTCGGCTTCCAGACGAAGCTGAAGCATGCCGAGCAGAAGCGCGTCTTCCGCATGATCCCCGGCCTCGAGAAGGCCGAGTTCGCACGGCTCGGCGGCCTCCATCGCAACACCTTCATCAACAGCCCGCGGCTCCTCGACGGCACGCTGCGCCTCAAGGCGATGCCGCGCCTGCGCTTTGCCGGACAGATCACCGGCGTCGAGGGCTATGTCGAAAGCGCCGCCATCGGCCTGCTCGCCGGCCGCTTCGCCGCGGCGGACCGCCTCGGAGTGGCGCCATCCGCGCCGCCGCCGACGACGGCATTGGGCGCTCTTCTCGGCCATATCACAGGCGGCGCCGATGCCCGCGGCTTCCAGCCGATGAACGTGAATTTCGGCCTCTTTCCACCGCTACCCGAGGGAGTCTTGCGGCGCGACAACAAGGGCGAGAAGAAGCCGCTCCTCGCCCGCCGCGCGCTCGCCGACCTCGCCGGCTGGCTCGGCACCGTACGGGTCGCGGCCGAATAGGCGCGCTCAGAATCGGCTGCGGAGAGCGGCGAAGGCGAGGCGCCAGCCGGCGAGCGCATCCGGTCGGACCAGCAACGGATCGAACGGGTTGTATCCGGCCTGCGCCAGACGCCGGAGATGGAGGTCGGCCAGCGGCGCGACGAGCAGCGCCGGAATGGCGCCACGCGGCACCGCGGCACGAAGCCGTCGCGCCGCCGCAAGGCGATCCCGCGCGATATCGCCGACGCGGCGCACCACCCGTTCAAGCGCCGGCGTCGAGCGCAGCTCCCAAAGCTCGCGTTCCTTGAGCCCGGATTCCTGCGTCAGGTCGCGCGGCAGCAGCGAGCGATGCATCCGCGCCTGGATCGGCAACGCTCTCAGCGTGCCGACGAGCGCCCAGGCAACGCCGACATGTCGCGCTGCCTCCTGCGCTCCGGCTTCGCGCGACCCGAGAATTTCGAGCGCGAGCTGCGCCAGCCGGCCGGACGTGTCCTCGGCATAGGCTTCGAGCGCGGCAATGCTCTCCGGCGGCGCGTCCTCCATATCGGCACCGCGGGCCTCGAGAATCCGCTCGAAATGTCCTCGGGTCAGAGCGAAGCCGCGGATTGCCTCGGCCAACGGCACCGCGACTTCGTGCCGCCGAACGGTGCCGGCATAGATTCCGTCGATCTCCTCGCGCCACCATTGCAGGCGCATCTGGCCGAGCAGCGGCTCATGGGTGATTTCGCGGATCTTCGCGACCTCGAAATTGAAGGCGTAGAGGGCAAGGAGCGCGCGCCGGCGGTCGGCGGGAGCGAAGAGGGTCGTCAGATAGCGGTCGCGGTCGTGCCGGCGCAATGTTTGCGCTAACGGATCGAGGCCTCTCTCCCGATGCTCAGGCGCCACGGACCCAGCCTCGCGGTCGAGGCTTCACAACCCTAGCGGAACGGCCTATTTCTGCGCTGTGAGGAAAACAATCTCTAGCTGAGAGGCTGACATGGCTTTCGAACTGCCGCCCCTGCCCTATCCGAAGAATGCGCTCGAGCCCCACATGTCGGCGCAAACCCTCGACTTCCATCATGGCAAGCATCATCAGGCCTATGTCACCAACCTGAATAATCTCGTCAAGGACACGCCCATGGCGAGCCAGTCGCTGGAGCAGATCATCAAGGCGACCGCCAAGGACGAGTCCAAGTCCGGCATCTTCAACAACGCGGCGCAGGTCTGGAACCACACCTTCTTCTGGAACTGCATGAAGCCCAATGGCGGCGGCAACCCTCCGGGCCCGCTTGCCGACAAGATTAACGCGGCCTTCGGCGGCCTCGACAAGTTCAAGGAGCAGTTCAAGCAGGCGGCGGTGACCCAGTTCGGCAGCGGCTGGGCTTGGCTCGTCTCCGATGGCGGCCAGCTCAAGATCACGAAGACGCCGAACGCCGTCAATCCCATGGCGCAGGGCCAGACGGCGCTCCTCACCGTCGATGTCTGGGAGCACGCCTACTATCTCGATTTCCAGAACCGCCGCCCGGATTTCGTCCAGACCTTCCTCGACAAGCTGGTCAATTGGGAGTTCGTCGCCGGCAATCTCAGCAAGGCGGCGTGACGAGCGGCGCCGCGCTTCATCACCTCTCCCCTCGCCAATCATTGCGCCCCTCTTCCCTGCCAGGGGAGGGGGGCATGGCGAGTTTCAAGCGATCTTGATGAGCGCCGCCGCGACGCGGCGCTCCTCCGCCAGGAGCACGTTGTAGGTCCGACAGGCGGCGCCCGTATCCATCGCGTCGAGGACGATGCCGCCGCTGCGCAAGGCTCGCCGCAGCTCCGGCGGTACCAGCCCCATACGCCGCCCGCAGCCGAGCAGCAGAATCTCGATGCCGCCGCGCTCCAGCACCGGCGCGAAGCGCGCGAATTCCGCCTCGGCGAGGCTTGTCACCGGCCACTCCAGGGTGCGTTCGCTGAAGACGAGGATCGATCCCGGATAGCTGGCGCCGCTGACGCGAAAACCGGTTGTGCCGTAGCTCTCGATGACCTGGCGGCCGGCCGGGATGAGCGGCGTGACGTCCATCCCATCCTATTTAGGATGCGCGCTCGGCCGCCGCACCCGTCTCGGTTGGTTTTTTCGCTTCGCTCCCGCGCTTCGGCCGGATGTAGTAGAGGAGCGGCGCCGCGATGAAGAGCGAGGAATAGGTGCCGATGACGATGCCCCAGAGCATCGCGATCGAGAAGCCGCGCAGCACCTCGCCGCCGAAGATGAGCAGAGAGAGCACGGCGAGCGCCACTGTCGAGACCGTGAGGATGGTCCGCGACAGCGTCTCGTTGAGGCTGAGATTGATCAGCGTCTTCAGGTCCATCGTCTTGTATTTCCGCATCGATTCGCGGACGCGGTCATAGATGACGACGGTGTCGTTGATGGAATAGCCGGCGATGGTGAGGATGGCGGCGAGGGTCGTCAGGTTGAATTCGAGGCGGAGGACGGCGAAGAGCCCAACCGTGGTGATGACGTCGTGCAGGGTCGAGATCATCGCCCCGACGCCGAATTGCCATTCGAAGCGGAACCAGACATAGACGGCGATGGCGAGGAGCGCGAGGATGGTCGCGATCGTGCCGGCGCGGATGAGCTCGTCGCCGACCTTGGGACCGACGACCTCGACGCGGCGGAACTCGATGCCCTGTCCCAGGGCCTGCCGCACCTTCTCTTGCGCGGCCTCCTGCGCCTTGTCGCCGCCCGGCTGCTCGGCGAGGCGGATGAGGACGTCGCTCGGCTGCCCGAAGCCCTGCAGCGAGGTCTCACCGAGATGAAGCGCGTCGAGCTTCTGCCGCATCTCGGCGAGGTTGGCGGGGCCGTTCGTCGAGCGCGCCTCGATCAGGATGCCGCCCTTGAAGTCGATGCCGTAATTGAGGCCCCAGGCGAGGAACATCACGATGGACAGGACGCCGAGGAAGCTGGAGAAGGCGAATCCCAGCTTGTGCATCGACATGAAGTCGATGCTCGGCGTCTTGCGCAGGAAAACGAGGGGGCGCATCGAGGCTAGGCGTCCTTGATCATCGGCTTTGAGCGGGGCTCGCGGCTCACAGCGGGATGACCTTCGGTCGGAAGCGCTGGAGCCAGGAGACGATCTGCAGCCGCGTCACGAGAATGGCGGAGAAGAGCGAGGTCAAGACGCCGATGCTGAGCGTCACGGCGAAGCCTTTGACCGGGCCCGAGCCGAGTTCGTAGAGGAGCGCGCCCGCCACCAGCGTCGTCACATGGCTGTCGACGATGGTCCCGAAGGCGCGCTTGAAGCCGGCATCGAGGGAGGAGAGCATAGAGCGGCCGCTGCGCAGCTCCTCGCGGATGCGCTCATAGATGAGGACGTTGGCATCGACCGCCATGCCCATGGTGAGGGCGATGCCGGCGATGCCCGGCAGGGTCAGCGTCGCGCCGAGCAGCGACAGCGCCGCCAGCATGATCGCCAGGTTGAAGAAGAGGGCGATGTCCGCGAAGATGCCGAAGAGGCCATAGAACAGCACCATGAAGACCACGACGAGGGCGACGCCGACGAAGCAGGCGGTCGTCCCCGCGCGGATCGAATCGGCGCCGAGGCCGGGCCCGACGGTGCGCTCTTCGAGGAAGACGATCGGCGCCGGCAGCGCGCCGGCGCGCAGCAGCAGCGCGAGATCCGTCGCCGACTGCACCGTGAAGGAGCCGGAAATGACGCCGCTGCCGCCGAGAATAGGCTCTCGGATCACCGGCGCGCTGATCACCTTGTTGTCGAGGACGATGGCGAAGGGCCGCCCGACATTCTTCTCGGTCGCCTCGGCGAAGCGGCGGCCACCGGCGGCATCGAATTTGAAGCTGACGACCGGCTCGTTGTTCTGGAAGGTGGGCTGCGCATCGACCAAGGTGTCGCCGCTCACCATGACGCGCTTCTGCACGACATAGGCGCTGGGCTGGCCGGGACGCCGCCCTTCGGCGGCCGGCAGAATCTCATCGCCCGGCGGCAGGTGGCCGTGCTGCGCCTCCTCGACACTCGTATTGGTGTCGACGAGCTGGAACGTCATCTTGGCGGTCTGGCCCAGAATGGCCTTCACGTGCTCGGGATTGTCGATGCCGGGCAGCTGGACCAGGATGCGGTCCTGGCCCTCGCGCTCGATCGTCGGCTCGCGCACGCCCGTCTCGTCGATGCGGCGGCGGACGATCTCGATCGACTGGTCGACGGCGGCGCGCCGCCGCGCCGTCAGCGCTGTTTCGCTGTAGCGCAGCGTAACGAGGCCGGTGTCCGAGATCGTCGAGACGAGTTCCGGGTCGAGATCGCGGAACAGCTTCTGGATCTCGGCCTCGCGCCCCTCCTGCTTCAGCTTGTCGTAATCGCGGAGCTGCACGACGACGGTGTCGTCCTTCACGTCGAGCCCGGTATAGCCGAGATTGGCCTTGCGCAGCGCCGTCCGCGCATTGTCGACGACGTTCTCGAGGAGATCGTGCAGCGCCTTCGCGTAATCGACTTCGAGCAGCAGGTGCGAGCCGCCGCGCAAGTCGAGCCCGAGATTGACCTGGTGCTTCGGCAGCCAGCTTGGGAGCTTATCGAGCGTCGCCGCCGGAATGAGGTTGGGCAGCGAGAAGATCACGCCCAGCACGCAAGTGAGGACGATGACGATTTTGGTCCATTTGGCGAAATGCAGCATGACCCTGCCGGCCGACCCGCGCCTCTATTTGCCGGCTCCGCCGCGCACGGCGCTCTTCTGCTTCTCCCGGCCTTCGGCGGCGGCTTCCGGGGCGCTCTCCGGAGCATCGCCGTCATCCGACTTGGCCTTTGCCTTCTTCTCGTCCCTGTCCTTCTGCCGGCCGCCATCCTTGTCCTTGCCGACGGGCTCCGGCTTCGCCAGAACCGAGCTGATCGTGCTGCGCAGGATGCGGACGCGCGTCCCCTCGGCGATGTCGACGGCGACCTCGTCGTCATTCACCACCTTGGCGACAGTACCGATGATGCCGCCGCCCGTGACGACGCGGTCGCCGCGCCGCAGGGCCGCCAGCATGGCCTTATGGTCCTTGGCCTTCTTCTGCTGCGGACGGAAGACGAGGAAGTAGAAGACGACGAAGACGAGCACCATCGGCAGGACGAAGCTCTGCAGCGTCGTCTGGAAATCGGCCGTCGCCGCCTGCGCATAGGCTGGCGTAATCCACATAAACTCACTCCTCGCCGCGCGCCGGCGAGCACCCGCGCGCGGCGGCATTGGTACGCGAACCGCCGCCAAAGAGCAATGCAGGAAAGCGGCGCGGCGCATTGACCCGGACGGTTCTTGTGCTAGGGTCCGCGCCGACCAGAGGCCCCTTTTTGGTAATGTCGCCGCACCGAGAATTCAAGATTATGTCCGATGCCAGCCTGACCGAGCTTCTGCGGCAGATCGCGGCCTCGCTCGATCGCCTCGCCCCGCCTCCTGCCCCGGTGAGCGACATCCACGCCGCCGATGCCTTCGTCTGGCATGCGGAGCCGGAATGGCTCGAACCCGTGGCGGCGGTCAACCGCGTCGATCTCGACCTTCTGCGCGGCATCGACCGGGTGCGCGACATCCTCCTCGACAATACGCGGCGCTTCGCCGCAGGCTACGCTGCCAACAACGTGTTGCTCTGGGGCGCGCGCGGCACCGGCAAGAGCTCGCTCGTCAAAGCCGTCCATGGCGAGATCAACCGGACGAAGCCGGGCGCCCTCGTCCTCGTCGAGATCCATCGCGAGGACATTCCCTCGCTCCCCCGCCTCCTCTCGCGATTGCGCGGCTGCGGCCGGCGGTGTCTCCTCTTCTGCGACGATCTCTCCTTCGACCACGAGGACACCAGCTACAAATCGCTGAAGGCTGTGCTCGATGGCGGCATCGAAGGCCGGCCCGAGAACGTGCTGCTCTATGCCACCTCCAACCGCCGCCACTTGCTGTCGCGCGACATGATCGAGAACGAGCGCTCGACGGCGATCCATCCGGGCGAGGCGGTCGAGGAGAAAGTCTCGCTGTCCGACCGCTTCGGGCTCTGGCTCGGCTTCCACAATTGCGACCAGGAGACGTTCCACGAGATCGTCGCCGGCTATGCCCGGCGCTACGGCCTCGATCTGCCGGTCGAGCAGCTCAAGGCCGAGGCCAATGAATGGTCGATCACGCGCGGCGCCCGCTCCGGCCGTGTCGCCTGGCAATACATTCAGGACCTCGCCGGGCGGCTGGGGAAGCGGATCGAGTAGGATGCGCTGCGCCGGCTACTCCGCCTTTGCCGTCGAGACCGGCGGCAGATAACTCACCGGATCGAGCGCGCGGGTGCCGTGGCGGATCTCGAAATGGAGCTGCGGCTCGCTGACGGCGCCGCTCTGCCCGACCCGCGCGATCGTCTGCCCGCGCTTGACGCGGTCGCCGCGCTTCACCAGCAAGGTCTCGCAATGGGCGTAGGCGGTCGTCCAGCCGCCGGCATGCTTGATGAGGACGAGATTGCCGAAGCCGCGGAGCTCGTTGCCGGCATAGGCGACGATGCCGTCATTGGCGGCTGCCACCGGCGTCCCGCGGGCCGCGGCGATGTTGATTCCATCGTTTTGCGTGCCATTGGCACCGGGCCCATAGCCGACGAGGATCGTCCCGCGCACCGGCCATTGGAAGCCGAGACCGGTATGCGGCGGCGCGGCTTGCGGCGGCGAAGGCGGCGTGAGCAAGGCCGTCTGCTTCTCCGGACCCGGCGACGCAGCGGCAGCAGGCGCCGGCGCCGGGGCGGCGGGCGCGGGCGCGACCGCAGCCGGGGGAGTGGCGGCGCTGCCCGTCTCACGGGAGGCGGTGACGACGGGACCGGGCTCAGCGCCCGTCGCGGCCTTCGTCGGCGCCCGCCTCACCGGCTCCTTCAACGGCTCGGCAATGATGGCGGGGCTGGCGACATCCACAACGGGCCTTGCCGCCGCCGGCGATGCCATGGTCGGCACCGGCGGTCGCGGTGGTCCCGCCATCGGTGCGGCCGAGGCGCTCTGGACGGGAGCCGGCAGGACGAGGATCTCGCCGGTGTGGATGGGATAAGGCGGTGACAGGCGGTTGGTCGCCGCCAGCGTGCTGACATCGACGCCGAAGCGGCGCGAGACGGCGTTGAGCGTGTCGCCGGGCTGCACCATGTAGCTGCGCACTTGCGGCAGGAGAAGACGCTGCCCCTTGAGGAGCCGAAAGGGCGGGCGCAGATCGTTCGCATCGATCAGCGACCGGATGGGCACGCCGTAGCGCCGCGAGACGCCGTAAAGCGTCTCGCCGGCGCCGACGACGATGCTGTCGGGATGGGCAGCCGGCTCCTGCACCGCGCCCGGCCGCGAATGCGCCGCATGCCCGGCGATGACGGGGGCCGGCGGATTGTAGCGAGTGCAGCCGGCGGCAAGGCACGCCAACAACATGATCGGGATTCGCCGCGACGCGGCGAGGCGTTGAGTCGGCGTCGGTACCGGCGCCGCCATCGCCTCACCCCGTCCCGGCATTCCCGTCGCGCGGCAGGCCAGCGACGAGCGGGACGAAGCGGACGGGACCCAGCTCCTCGGTCTTGAAGCCTTCGGCTTCGCGGCGGATGCGCAGGAGCTGCTGGTCGCGCCGATCCTCGCCGACCGGCGCGACGAGGACGCCGCCTTCGGCGAGGCTGTCGGCGAGGATCGTCGGCAGCTCCGGCGCCGCGGCAGTGACGATGATCCGCTCGAAGGGGGCCTGCTCCGGCCATCCCTTGGTGCCGTCGCCGAAGCGCAGCGTGATGTTGTGGAGGCGCAGCTCGGCAAAGCGCTTCTCCGCCTCGCGCAGCAGCGCGCGATGACGCTCGATCGAGAAGACCCGCCGGCAGAGCTTGGCCAGGATCGCGGTCTGGTAGCCGGAGCCGGTGCCGATCTCGAAGGCCTTGTGGCGATCGCTCAATTCGAGCGCCTCCGTCATCAGCGCGACGATGAGCGGCTGGCTCACCGTCTGGCCGTGGCCGATCGGCAGGGCGACATTCTCATAGGCCTGATCGACGAAGGTCGGCGGCACGAAAAGCTCGCGCGGCACACGCTCGATCGCGCCGAGAACGCGCTGATCGGAGATGCCGAGACGCCGCAGCTCCATGATAAGGCGCAGCTTGCTGCCGATGAGGGGCGAATCGTCCTGGGTCATGCAAAGAGCTCGCCGAGCGCGCGCAGCGCCGGGACATTGGTGAGGTCGAGAAAGATCGGGGTCACCGAGACGGCGCCGCGACGGACGGCCGCGATATCCGTGCCCGGCTCGTTCGGGAAATCATCGCGCATGGGACCAATCCAATAATACGGCACTCCGCGCGGATCGACACGCTCCGTCAGATTGTCGCCGATGATGCGCCGCCCCTGGCGCGTCACCTCGATGCCCTTCACCCGGTCGGGCGGCACATCGGGAAAGTTCACGTTGACGAGGGTGTTGCGCGGCCATGGCGCCGCCGTGAGCCGGCGCAGCAGCTCCGGCGCGTAACGCATCGCCGCCTCCCATTTGATGCCGTTGTTGCGGTCATAGTGCTGGCTCAAGGCAACCGCCGGCACCTCGAGCAAGGTCGCTTCCATGGCGGCGGCCACGGTGCCCGAATAGGTGATGTCCTCGCCGAAATTGCCGCCGGCATTGATGCCCGACAGGACGAGGGTCGGCGGCTTGCCCCTCATGATCGATTTGATGGCGAGGAGCACGCAATCCGTCGGCGTGCCATCGACGGCGAAGCGGCGCGGCCTGATCTTGCGGATGCGCAGCGGCCGGCGCAGCGTCAGCGAGTGGCTGGCGCCGCTCTGCTCCTGCTCCGGCGCGACGACCCAGACATCGGGGCAAAGCTGGCGCGCGACCTTCTCGAGGAGGCGCAGCCCCGGCGCGTTGATGCCGTCGTCGTTCGAGATCAGAATGCGCGCCGAACCGAGGTCGATCGGGCGGTCAAACATCGCGGCCGATCACCTCCACCCCTCCCATATAGGGCCTCAGCGCCTCGGGCACGGCAATGGTGCCGTCCTCCCGTTGATAATTTTCGAGGATGGCGATCAGCGTGCGCCCGACAGCGAGCCCCGATCCGTTGAGCGTGTGCACGAAGCGCGTCCCCTTCCCGTCCTTCGGCCGGAAGCGCGCCTTCATGCGCCGCGCCTGGAAGTCGCCGCAATTGGAGCAGCTCGAGATCTCGCGGTAGGCTCGCTGGCCCGGCAGCCAGACCTCGATGTCGTAGGTCTTGCGCGAGGCGAAGCCCATATCGCCGGTGCAGAGCAGCATCACCCTGTAGGGAAGGCCGAGGCGCTGCAGCACCGCCTCGGCGCAGGCCGTCATGCGCTCATGCTCCTCGCCCGAGCGGTCGGGATGCGCGATCGAGACCAGCTCGACCTTGCTGAATTGGTGCTGGCGGATCATGCCGCGCGTGTCCTTGCCGGCGGCGCCGGCCTCCGAGCGGAAGCATGGCGTCCACGCGGTGAAGCGGAGCGGCAGCTCCTCCTCCTCGACGATGCGGTCCATCGCGAGGTTGGTGAGCGGCACCTCGGCCGTCGGGATGAGCCAGAGGCCGGTCGTCGTCCGGAACAGATCCTCGGCGAATTTCGGCAGGCTCCCGGTACCGAAGACGGCGTCGTCGCGCACGAGCAGCGGCGGCGATACTTCGGTGTAGCCGAATTCCCGCGTATGCAGATCGACCATGAACTGGCCGATCGCCCGTTCGAGCCGGGCGAGCGCGCCGCGGAGCACGACGAAGCGCGCCCCCGACAGCTTCCCGGCCGCGGCGAAATCCATGAGGCCGAGCGCCTCGCCGAGCGCGAAATGCTCCTTCGGAGCAAAGGAAAATTCGGCGGGCACACCATGGCTGCGAATGAGCGCGTTGCCGCGCTCGTCGGCGCCGTCTGGAACGTCATCGGCCGGCAGGTTCGGGAAGGTCGCGAGCAGTTCGTCGATCTCGCGGCGCAGGCCCGCCGCCTCCTGCTCGGCCGCCGCCTGCAAATCCTTGTCGCGCGACACCTGGGCCAGCAGCGCCGAGGCATCGCCGCCTTGCGCCTTCACGGCGCCGATCTCCTTCGAGAGGCGATTGCGCCGTGCCTGGATGTCCTGCGCGGCCGTCTCCTTGGAGCGCCACGCCGCGTCCCGCGCCAGGATCTCGGCAGAACGCGGGGCGAGCCCGCGCCGCGCCAAGCCTCGATCGAAAGCGTCAGGATTGTCGCGGATCCACCTGAGGTCGAACATGGTCCTGCCGAAGGGGAGAATTGCCGGCCGGTTATAAAGCGCCGCCCGTCGCGCGTCCATCGCCGGAGGCCAATGGCGTTCCGCGCGCGGTCGCGCTCATGAGCCGCTGCTTAATGCCGCCTCCTCCGCGGCTTCGCGCTCGGCCCTGCTCTTTTCGACCATCCGGCAGGAGATGATCGAGACCTCGTAAAGGACGAGGAGCGGCAGGGCGAGGCTCACCTGGCTGAAGATATCGGGCGGCGTCAACACCGCCGCGACGATGAAGACGCCGACAATCGCATAGCGCCGCTTCGATTTGAGCGCGGCGCTGCTGACGAGCCCGACCCGGGCCATCAGGGTCAGCAGCACCGGAAGCTGGAAGGCGAGACCGAAGGCGAAGATGAGCGTCATGATGAGCGACAGATACTCGCTCACCTTGGCCTGGAGCTCGATCGGCAGCTGCCCCGCGCTCGGCGGCACCTCGAAACTGAGGAAAAACTTCCAGGCGAGCGGGATGACGATGAAATAGACGAGCATCGCGCCGATGATGAAGAGGATCGGCGTGGCGATGAGGTAAGGCAGGAACGCCTTGCGCTCTTTCTTGTAGAGGCCCGGCGCCACGAACATCCAGATCTGGCTGGCGATGATCGGGAAGGCGAGGCAGAACCCGCCCCAGAACGAGACCTTGAGATAGGTGAAGAAGGCCTCGGTCAGGTTCGTGTAGATCATCTTGTGCTCGGGCCGCCCTTCGAGGGCGACGGCGAGCGGATGGGCGAGGAAGGCGTAGATGCGTTCCTTGAACATGTAGCAGACGGCAAAGCCGACCAGCACGGCGACCGCCGAATAGACAAGCCGGTTGCGCAGCTCGACCAGATGGTCGATCAGCGGCATCTTGCCGGCTTCGAGATCCGCCTCGTCATCCATGGCGTGGCAATCAGGAGCGATGGGCCGAAGGGGAAGCCGGCGCAGGTTGAGACGCGGCGTGCGGCGGAGGAGCGTGGGCGGGCTCCGCCGCGGCTTTCTCGGGCGGAGCTGCGGGCGGAGTTTCGGCCAGCATCGGCGTCGCCGGCGCCGCGGGTGGCGCAGCGCCCTCTCCGGTCGGCGCGTGGAGCGAGGTCTCTCCCCCGATTTGCGGCATTTCCGGCGGCTTCATCGCTTCGGCGAGGCTTCCGCTCGGATCGATCGTCTTCTGGAACTCGTGATCGAGGTCGATGGCGCTCGCCTTCTCGATCTCCTTCTTCACCTCGTCGAGCTCGGCCTCGCGGATCATCTGCTCGATGCTGTTCTGGAACTCGCGCGAGATGGTGCGCGCCTTGCGCGCCCAGCGGCCGGCGGTGCGCAGCGCTTTCGGCAGATCCTTGGGGCCGATAACGACCAGCGCCACGGCACCGATCAGCGCCAGCTCCGACCAGCTAAAATTGAACATCGCAGACCACCGACACACCCACTCTCGACCTCTGCCGCTCTCCGGCAGGATCACCTTTCCGACAAAACCGCTTCTTGCGATGAGTTATGTCCGGTGCGGCAAAAATACCAGCGCGGCGACCGGATCATGGCAGAAACGCCTCCTCCTCGCAACGCCACGACGGCTGCGATCCCCGCATTTTGCCTCACCCGTCCTCGCCGATGCCTCCCGCATCCTCCAACTGATCGCGCGGCGCGCTCGCCGCCTCGACGACCTCGCCCAATGATACGCCCGGCCGCGCATCGAGGAGGCCGGCCGCCTTCAATTCCTCGATGCCGGGCAGGTCGGCGAGGCTGTCGAGCCCGAAATGCGCGAGGAACGCCTCGGTCGTGACCCAAGTGGCGGGACGCCCCGGCGACGGCCGGTGCCCCTTCGGCCGCACCCAACCCGATTCCATCAGCACGTCGAGAATGCCGCGCGAAAGGGCAACGCCGCGAATTTCCTCGATTTCGGCTCGGGTCACCGGCTGGTGATAGGCGATGATGGCGAGCGTCTCGACGGCGGCGCGCGAGAGCTTGCGCGAGACGGTGCGCTCCAGCATCAGGCGCGGAGCGAGGTCGGCGGCGGTGCGAAAGCACCAGCCCCCCGCGATGCGGACGAGATTAACCCCGCGGTGGCGGTAAAACTCTTCGAGATCCGCGAGGAGACGCTGGAGATCGCTGCCCTCGGCGAGCCGGCTCGTCAGCGCCGCTTCGTCGACCGGCTTGTCGGCAGCGAAAATCAGCGCTTCGAGAAGCCGCAGCTCTTGTCCGCGATCGACGCTCATTTCGGCTCCGCCGGGCTGCGGAGATAGATGGGACCGAAGGCGACGTCCTGGCGAAGCTGGATGCGCCCGGAGCGAACGAGTTCGAGGCTGGCGGCGAAGGTCGCCGCTACGGCCGACCGGCCAACAAGACCGCCCCGCAACCCGCTCGGCAGAAAGCTCATGAGCGTTCGCCACTCCGGCACCTTGCCGAGGATGCGGCCGAGCCGCTCCAGCGCATCGTCCATCGAGAACAGCTCGGCCGGGCGGATCTCGAGCACGCTTCCCGCCGCTTGGCGCCGGCTGTCGCCATAGGCTTTCAGCAGCTCGTAGAGCGTCACCTCATAGACGACGCGGGAGACGAGGCGGAGGCCCTCGGGCGCGCCGCGCGCGAAGACCTCGCGGCCAAGCTGCGGGCGCGCCATCAAGCGCACGCCCATCTGCTGCATCGCTTCGAGGCGCTGGAGCTGAAAAGCGAGAGCCGCGGCCATCTCGGCGCCGCTCGGCTGATCTTCAGGCTCGGGCTCGGGAAGGAGCAGGCGCGACTTCAGATAGGCGAGCCAGGCCGCCATGACGAGGTAGTCGGCGGCGATCTCGAGGCGAAGGCGCCGCGCCTCGGAGATGAAGGCGAGATACTGGTCGGCGAGCTGCAGGATCGAGATCTTGGTCAGGTCGACCTTCTGCTCGCGCGCCAGATTGAGCAGCACATCGATCGGCCCCTCATAGCCTTCGAGATCGACCACCAGCTCGCCGGTGAACGGCCTCTCGGGAGCCGCCTCGCGCAATTCGCCGGAAGAGGTCATGAGAAGAGATCCGGGATTCCCGTGATCGCCATGATCAAATCTAGCAGGTGGTCGACGGGCCAGGCGAGGACCCAACGCAGCAGGTCGAGGTTGATCCCGATCTCGCTGCCGAGCCAGGGCAGAAGGAAAAGCAGGCCGAGGACGATAAGGAGCCCATAGGGCTCGAGCCGCGCCAGCGGAAAGCCGAGCCGGCGCGGCAGCACCCCGACGGCGACGCGGCCGCCATCGAGCGGCGGGATCGGCAGCATGTTGAAGACGGCGAGGACGACATTGATCTCGATCGCATTGCGCAGGTTGAAGAGCACCCAGCGCGCGGCATTGGCGGGCAGGAAGACCGCGGCATAGACGAGAGAGGCCATGACGAGGGCAAGCGCGATGTTCATGGCGGGTCCCGCCGCCGCCACCAGAACCGAACCGAAGCGGGGATTGCGCAGCGCGCGGAAATTCACCGGCACCGGCTTCGCATAGCCGAAGATAAAGCCGCCGCTGAGGAACAGCAGAAGCGGCAGCAGGATCGTGCCGAACGGATCGATATGCCGCAGCGGATTGAAGGTAACGCGGCCGAGCCGCCATGCCGTATCGTCGCCGAGAAGATGCGCCACGAAGCCGTGCGAGGCTTCATGGAAGGGAATCGCGATGAGAAGAGGCAAGACCCAGGTGGACGCCTCGTAGAGCGCGAAAAGATTTCCGTGCAACCGGCCCTGCCGTGCTCAAAGGGATGGAAAGAGAGCGGCAAAGCGCGCCGCGAGCGCCTCCAGATCGGCGGCCCGGAGATGGTGACGCCGCCTTTCCTCCGCAGCGGCGATGCGACGCTGCGCCGCAGCCGTGAGGGGCGCCGACGCCTTCGCCACCTCGGCCATTTCCTCCATCTTGCCGTTGCAGTGGAGCACCACATCGCAGCCGGCGGCGAGCGCTCCTTCGGCTCGCTCGGCGAAACTCCCGCCCAGCGCCTGCATCGAGAGATCGTCGGAGACGAGGACGCCGTCGAAGCCGATCGCGCCGCGGATGATGTCGGCAACGAGCCGCGGCGAGAGCGTCGCCGGCCGCTCCGGATCGATCGCGGAGTAGACGATATGCGCCGTCATCGCCCAGGGCATGTCGGCGAGCAGCCGGAATGGCATGAAGTCGCTGGTTTCGAGCTCGGCGCGGGGCGCCGCGACGACCGGACAGGCGATATGGCTGTCGACGGTGCCGCGGCCGTGCCCGGGAATGTGCTTGATGACGGGCAGCACGCCGCCTTCGAGAAGCCCCTCGGCGCCGGCGCGGCCGAGCGCCGCCACCCTCTCCGGCTCCGCCCCATAGGAGCGGTCGCCGATGACGGCGTCGGCGCCCGGAATGCGCAGATCGAGCACGGGAAGGCAATCGACGGTGATGCCGAGCGCTGCGAGGTCGGCGGCGATGAGGCGGGAGACGAGCCGCGCCGCCTCCTGCGCCTCGGCGCCGAGAGCGGCGATGCGTTCGGCCGGGGGATAGACTCGCCAATGCGGCGGTTTCAGGCGGGCGACGCGCCCGCCTTCCTGATCGATGAGGATGGGCGCGTCCGCGCGCCCGACGGCCGCGCGCAATTCCTGGACGAGGCGCCGGATCTGGCCGGAATCGACGCAGTTGCGCTGAAAGAGTATGAAGCCGAGCGGATCGGCCTCGCGAAAGAACGCGCGCTCCGCCGCGCCAAGAGCGGGGCCGGTGCAGCCGAAGATGACGGCGCGCGGGATCGACATCTCAGGGCCGAACCAGGATGCAGGCGACGTTGCGGTGGCGCAGCTCGGCGCAGAGCTGCTCCGCCTTCGCCGCATCCGCGATGGGTCCCGCCTGCACGCGATAGAAGGTGCCGCGGGCGCCGAGATCGGCGCGCGGCCACCGCGCCTCGAGCGCGCCGAGGAGATCCCTATGCGCCGCCCTCAGCGCCTCCCATTCGTGCCGCGCCGCCTCCTCGCTGCGCAGCGCTGCGAGCTGCAGGCGATAGCCGCCCGCGGCAGATGCGCTCTCCGCCTTGCGGGGTTCGGCGGGCCTGGATGCGGGGGGCGATGCCGGTTGCGGTGGCAGTGGCGCTGCAGCGGCAGCGGCGACCGGGCTCTGCGCCGGGGCGATCGGCGCGGCCGCGACCGGAAGGGGGGCAGGCGCCGCGACCGGCGGCAGCGGCGCCGAAGACGGCAAGGCGATGGCGGCAGAGGCCTGCGGCAGGGTGGCCGGCGGAATGCTGGCCGCTGCCGTCGCTTGCTCTGGCGGCGCCGAGGGCGGCGCTGCTTCGGCAGGAGGCGGCGCCGGACGCGGCAAGGGGGTTTCCGGCGGCGGCAGCAGATTTTCCACCTGCTGCTGCCCGCGCCCTTCATTGTAGACCATCATATTCTGATCCGGGATCGTCATCCCGCCGGGCTGGGCGGGTCGAACCTTGGTCGCCCCCTCATCGGCACGGATCAGCGGCACGTCCCCTGCCCGGTGCGCGCGGCTCGCGTCATAAGCATACCAGAGGCCGCCGGCGCTGGCGGCCATGACCAATGCGGCGAGGAGCCGACCCAGAATATGGCGCCGGCGCTGCGGCGCCTCATCATAGCCGGAGGACGCATCCTGCCCGGGATCCAGGCTGTAGGACATCAACGCATCTCCTCGACCGGCTCGACGCCGAGGACCAGAAGCCCCGACGCGAGGATGAAGGCGACCGCCTGGACGAGGGCGAGGCGCGCCTTCGTCAAGGCGAGATCGTCGGCGACGATGAAGCGGAGAGTCGCCTCGTCCTTGCCCTTGTTCCAGAGGCCGTGGAAGGCGGCGGCGACCTCGCCGAGATAGAAGGCGATGCGGTGCGGTTCATGCGCCTCGGCGGCGCTCTCGACGAGGCGTGGCCAGCTCGCCAGCAGGCGTATGAGGCCAAGCTCGGCCGGATCGGAAAGGCGCTCGCAAGGCCCGCCGGCGAGCGCCGCCGGCGTGAAATCCTCGCCCGCGAAGTCGGCCCGCGCATGGCGAAGCACCGAGGACGCGCGCGCATGCGCGTACTGCACGTAGAAGACCGGATTGTCTTTCGACTGCTCCGTCACCTTGGCGAAATCGAAATCGAGCGGCTGGTCGTTGCGCCGCGTCAGCATCATGAAGCGGAAGACGTCCTTGCCGACCTCGTCCACGACTTCGCGCAAGGTGACGAAGGTGCCGGCGCGCTTCGACATGCGCACGGGCTCGCCTTTGTCGAAGAGATTGACCAGCTGGCAGAGCTTCACGTCGAGCTCGCCCCGGCCGCCGGTCAGTGCTTTGACGACCGCCTTCATCCGCTTCACGTAGCCGCCGTGATCGGCGCCCAGCACGTCGATCATGAAGGCGGCGCCGCGGCGGTACTTGTCGAAATGATAGGCGATATCGGCGGCGAAATACGTCCAGGAGCCGTCGGACTTCCGCACCGGCCGATCGACATCGTCGCCGAAGGCCGTCGAGCGGAAGAGCGTCTGCGGCCGCGGCTCCCAGTCTTCGGGCAGCTTGCCCTTGGGCGGGTCGAGCGTCCCGGTATAGAGAAGCCCTGCCTGGTCGAGCGCCGCCAGCGCCGCGTCGATGCCGCCGGATTCGACGACGGCGCGCTCGGAGCTGAAGATCTCCTGGCGGATGCCGAGCGCGGCAAGATCGGCCCTGATGAGCGCCATCATCTCGGCGATGGCGAAGCTGCGCACCGGCGCCAGCCAGACGCTCTCCGGCGCATTGCGCCAGCGCTCGCCGTCGCGCGCAGCCAGCTTCCGGCCGACGTCCTTCAAATATTCTCCCGGATAGAGCCCTTCCGGGATGGGGCCGACCGCTTCGCCCAGCGCCTCGCGGTAGCGCAGATGCGCCGAGCGCGCGAGCGTGTCCACCTGCGCGCCGGCATCGTTGATGTAGTATTCGCGCACGACCTTGTAGCCCGCCTTCTCCAGGAGCGAGGCGAGCACGTCGCCGAAGACGGCGCCGCGCCCGTGGCCGACATGGAGGGGCCCCGTCGGATTGGCCGAGACGTATTCGACGTTGATCAGCGTGCCGCCGCCCATCATCGAATCGCCATAAGCGGCGCCGGCGCGAAGGATCTCGGCGAGGCGCGCATGCCAGAAATGGTCGGCGAGGCGGAAATTGAGGAAGCCGGGACCGGCGACGGTGACCTCGGTCACATCGGGATGCGCCCGCAGGCCTTCGGCAAGGCGCTCGGCAAGGCTGCGCGGCGCGGTTCCGGCGGGCTTGGCCAGCACCATGGCGGCATTCGTCGAAAGATCGCCATGCGCAGGATCGCGCGGCGGCTCGACGACGAAGCGCGAAAGATCGAGCCCGGCAGGCAGCGCGCCGGCGCTCACCATCTTTTCGATCGCGGCCGCGATCTCGGTCCTGAAATGCCGAAAGAGATTCATGTCGTCGCCGCATCCGGATCGAAAAGCCGGGCGTGCTCGTCGAGGGCGAAGCGGTCGGTCATGCCGGCGATGTAGTCGGCGACGATCCGTGCCGTCGCCATGCTGCCCCTCTCGCCCGCCTGCGCTCGCCACTCGCTCGGCAGGCATTCCGGCTCTTCGAGAAAGAGCCGGAACATGCTCTGCACGATGCGCCGCGCTTTCGATGCCATGCGGTTCACCTTGTAATGCCGATACATGCGCTCGAACAAGAAGGCCTTCAGCGCCTTGTCGTTGGCGCGCATCGTCTCTGAGAATGCGACGAGGGGAGCCTTGTAATTCCTGATTTCGGCGACGGTCCTGACACCGCTGTCCTTGAGGCGCCGGCGCGTCTCGTCGATGAGATCGACGACCATGCGGTCGATGATTCGGCGAATCGATTCGTGGATGAGGCGGGCTTCATCGATGCCGGGATAGCGCTGCGCGACCTCGGCAAAGACCGGCCCCACCCCCGGAACCTCGGCGAGATCGACGACCGTGAAGAGGCCGGCACGCAAACCGTCGTCGATATCGTGATTGTTGTAGGCGATGTCGTCGGAGAGAGCTGCAAGCTGCGCCTCGCCGCTCGGCTCCGTGTCGAGCTCGAGATCGTGCCGGCGATTATAGGCGGCGATGCTTGGCGACAGCGCTGCGGTCTCGCCCGCTCTAAGCAGCGGGCCATTGTGCTTCACCGTCCCTTCGAGCGTCTCCCAGGTGAGGTTGAGCCCGTCGAACTCAGCATAGCGGTGCTCGAGGCTCGTCAGGATGCGCAAGGTCTGATCGTTGTGGCTGAAGCCGCCGAAGGGCCGCATGACCTCGGCGAGCGCCTCCTCCCCGGCATGGCCGAAGGGCGTGTGGCCGAGATCATGGGCAAGGGCCAGCGCCTCGGCCAGGTCCTCGTTGAGGCCGAGAGCACGACTGATCGTCCGCGCGATCTGCGCCACCTCGATCGAATGGGTGAGGCGGGTGCGGTAGTGGTCGCCTTCGTGATAGACGAAGACCTGCGTCTTGTGCTTCAGGCGGCGGAAGGCGGCGGAATGGATGATGCGGTCGCGGTCGCGCTGGAAGGGCGAGCGCAGCGCGCTCTCCGGCTCCCTGTAGAGCCGGCCGCGGCTCTCCTCCGGGCGGCAGGCATAGGGGGCAAGCGCGGCGGGCATCATCGCGCGAGGAAACTACCCGTGCGGCCGGGTAGGCGCAATGTCATGCCATTCTTTCGCCACGGTCGCGATGCAAGGTTGAACATCTCGATAATGGCATCGACAAGAACGAGCAATGCGCGGCGCCCTCGCTGTCTTCTGGATTCTTTACGCCTCGGCGGCGGTTTCACCCGTCGAAGCGCGCTATTTGGTCGATGTCGTTCAGTTCGATGCCGCTGGCACCAAGCTCGAGGAATTCGCGTGGCAATGCGCCGATGACGACGTGGCGTGGGGACGCTGTGCGGAAGGTGTCCTGCTGGTGATCGACGGCGCGGCGCAACCCGTCGATCTCGGCTTGTCGGGAAGTGGCCCAACGCTCCGCATTCGCGCCTCATGGCGAGGCCGGGACCTGGCGGTCGCTGCCGATCGGGCTCTCGAGTTCGACCGTCGAGCGGCGCTCGCCCGGAGAATAGAAGTATGGACGAGGCGCGATGAGGGCGACCCTCAAGGATTGCTCCAGTACCCGGTTTTACGCGGCTTGGACCGCCGCCTCGCCGCCTTTGGCGTTCTCGTCGAGCGATTCAAGGAATGACCCGGCGGTTTGACAAATCCGCGGCATTTCCTACATTTAGGAGGCAATCTTCGAGATCGAAGGAGCAAGCCATGCCCGATAACGGGGCCGCGCCGCAGCGCCGCATTTTGGTGAGCGCGAATGCGGCACGGCGGGTTGCCGAATTGAAGGCCGCCGAGAACGTCGGCGACGCCTTCTTGCGGATCGCCGTCTCGGGCGGCGGCTGCTCCGGCTTCCAGTATGGCTTCAGCTTCGACGACACGCGCCAGGAGGGCGACGTTGTCTTTATGCGCGACGGGGTCGAGGTCGTCGTCGACGAGACCTCGCTCGAGCTCCTCGACGGCGCCGAGATCGACTTCGTCGAGGATATGATGGGCGCTTCCTTCCGCGTGACCAACCCCAACGCCGCTTCCTCCTGCGGCTGCGGCAACTCCTTCTCGATCGGCTGAGCCGCGCCCGCGGCTCCGGGGGGAACCGTGGTCAAGATCGCGAGCTGGAACGTCAATTCCATCAAGGCGCGGCTGTCCAACGTTCTCGCCTGGATCGAAACGGCGCGGCCGGACATCCTCTGCCTTCAGGAGACGAAGTGTCCGGAAGCCGATTTTCCGCTGCTCGAGATCAAGAGCCTCGGCTATCACGTCGAGGCGGCGGGGCAGCGCTCCTATAACGGCGTCGCGCTGCTGACGCGCGAGCCGGCGCGCGACATCGTCAAAGGCCTTCCGGGCGATCCCGCCGACGAGCAGGCCCGCTATATCGAGGCGACGGTCGGCGACCTGCGCGTCGCCTCGATCTACCTGCCGAACGGCAACCCCGTCGAGAGCGAGAAATTTCCCTACAAGCTCGCCTGGATGGACCGTCTCTGCGCCCGTGCGAAGGAGCTTCTCCGCAGCGAACAACCCGTCATCCTCGCCGGCGATTACAACATCTGTCCTGCCGATGACGACCTCTACGATCCTGTCGGCTGGCGCGATGACGCGCTCTGTCGCCCCGAATCACGGGCGCGCTTCCGCAAGCTCCTCTATCTCGGCCTCACCGACGCGTTCCGCGCGCTGCACGCCGAGCCGCATGTCTACACGTTCTGGGACTATCAGGCGGGACGCTGGTACCGCGACGAAGGGTTGCGGATCGATCATCTCCTGCTGTCGCCGCAGGCCGCCGACCGGCTCGCTGCCTGCGCGATCGACAAGGGGCCGCGCGGCAAGGACAAGGCCTCCGACCACACGCCCATCTGGTGCGAGCTGGCCTGAGGCGAATCAGCTCCCGGCGCGGCCGCGAAAGGCGCGCCGCGCGACATAGCGGTCGAGAATGCCGATCCCGTCCTCGCCGAGCTCGTTGAACTGCACGGCGAGATAGCCGGGCTCCGGCGTGTCGACGCGCACCACGGTCCCGGTGAAGCGAAGAAAGCGCTTCTCCTCGCCGACGCGCAGCTTGCCCATGATCGTGGCACCGACCGGGATCTCGCCGGCGAAGCCGCTGACGAGGAAACCGCCCAAGGACCAGTTGACCGTCGTATACTCCGCCCCCTCGATGACCACCACGAGCGGCGGCAGCGGATAGCGGCGGTCGCGGCGTTCCTCGTGCCGGTCGAAGCTCGTGCGAATGACCTTCATCGCGATGGGCGGGCAGTTGGCAAGCCCGACAGTCTCACGCGGCCCGGTTAAGAAAGGCTTGCGCCGTCACGCCGGCTCGTCGCCGGGGGGCGGGTAGGCGTGCCGGGCGCCGCGGAAATCCTCGACCCGCCAGGTGCCGTCCCCGGCGCTTTCGAGATAGGTCGGGCCGATCGGCGCCTTGCCGTAGCCGCCCGGAATGTCCAGCACATAGCTCGGCTGGCAAAGGCCCGAGACATGCCCGCGCAAGCTGCGCATCAACTCCTGCCCGCGCTCGATCGAGGTGCGGAAGCGCGACGTGCCGCGCGCGAGGTCGGCGTGGTGGAGATAATAGGGCTTGACCCGCATCGCGACGAGGCCGCGCAGCAGCGACGTCAGAGTCGCCGGATCGTCATTGACGCCCTTGAGGAGGACCGTCTGGCCGAGAAGCGCGATCCCCGCCCGGCCAAGGCGGCGGCAGGCCGCGCGCGCCGCCGGCGCGAGCTCGCGCGGGTGATTGGCGTGGAGAACGAGGAAAACCGCCTTCTCGGCCTCGAGCGACGCAACAAGCGCCTCCGTCACCCGCTCCGGCGCGACAATCGGCACGCGACTGTGAAGGCGGATGACGCCGAGATGCGGGATGGCGTCGAGCGCGGCCACGATCTCCCGCAGCCGCCGCGGCGCCAGCATGAGCGGATCGCCGCCGGTGATGATCACCTCCCAGATCTGCGGACGCGCCCGGATATAGTCGAGTGCCGCCGTCAGCTCATCGGAGGAGAGCGCTTCGCCGCCCGGCCCCACCGCCTCGCGGCGAAAACAGAAGCGGCAATAGACTGGGCAGACATGCACCGGCTTCAGGAGCACGCGGTCCGGATAGCGGTGGACAATGCCCTTGATGGGCGAATGGCGCTCGTCGCCGATGGGATCCTGGCGTTCCTCCGGCGCCGTCGCCAGCTCGGCCGCGCTGGGGACGAACTGCGCCGCGATGGGATCGGCGGGGTCGGCGGGATCGACGAGCTCGGCCATGGCCGGCGTCACGGAGATCGCGAATTCCCGCGCGACGGCCGCGATCTCGGGCAGGCGCTCCGGCGGAACGAGGCCCGCCGCAACGAGGTCCTCCGGGCGGCGCAGGGTGACCTTCCTCCCCCTTCCCTGCCTCGATTTCCCCTCTCCATCATCCCCGATTTCACACCCCTCTCCCCTCAGCGGAGAGGGTCTTATCCCGGAAGCGGGAGAGGAACTCTCTCGCGGCGAGCGGGGCTCGTCACAAATCCGCGAAGACATGCGTCTCCATCTTGGCGCCGGGATGAGTGACGGCGCCTTTTTCGGCGTCGCCCACGGTTTGCGCGTACTTCCAGAGCGCGCCCGACTGGTATTCGTGCCGGCGCGGCTTCCAGCTTTGCCGCCGGGCGGCGAGCTCGGCATCATCGAGCTCGACGGTGATCGTGCCCTTCTCGGCATCGATCGCGATGATGTCGCCGTCGCGCAGGAGCGCGATCGGGCCGCCTACCGCCGCCTCGGGGCCGACATGGCCGATGCAGAAGCCGCGCGTCGCGCCGGAGAAGCGGCCGTCGGTGATGAGCGCGACCTTGCCGCCCGTTCCCTGGCCGTAGAGCGCCGCCGTCGTCGCCAGCATCTCGCGCATGCCGGGGCCGCCGCGCGGCCCCTCATAGCGGATGACGAAGACGTCCCCTTCCTTGTATTGCCGCTTCTCGACGCAGGCGAAGGCGTCCTCCTCGCAGTCGAAGCAGCGGGCAGGGC
>JAJPHB010000015.1 GCA_021325525.1 Alphaproteobacteria bacterium | reverse complement strand
GGGGCGTCGCGCGGCGAAACATGCCGCCGCCAAGCTCAGCGGAAGAGCTTGTCGAAGAAGCCGATCGAGAAATCGACGGGCATGCCGACTTTGAGGCGATCGCCCTTATAGCGCGGCGGCAGCGGCGGTACGGGCGATGCGTCGTGAAGCATGCGCAGCGCGGCCTCGTCGAGAAGCGGAAATCCGGAGCTGCCTTTGATTTCCGTGGAGAGAACCGTTCCATCGCGCGCCAAGGTGAAGCTCACGAAGACGCGCCCCTCTTCCTTTCGCCGGTCGGCCTCGGGCGGGTAATGCTTGAAGCGCGCGAGCCAGCGGCGTAGGCGCTCGAAATAGTCATCGCCGGGGCCCTCGAGACCCTCGCCGAGGACGCCCTGGCCAGCGCCCGCGGCGCCTCGCCCTGGACCTGCTTCTCCAGCAGGCCCCGTCCCGGCGGCGCCGCTCGGCGCCGTGCCGGGCGGCGGGGCCGCGGCGGCGCTCCGCTGTCCCTCGCTCTCGCCGCGCATGGGCTTGCCGGGCGCTGTTTCCTGCGGCGCGCTGGCCAAGGTGTCGGAGCTCGAGGATTCCCAGATCGGGCGCGCATGGGCGGGCCGCGGCGGCTCGGCGGCGGGCCGGGGCGGCGGGCGTGAGGCGGCGCGGCGCTGCGGCGGCCGCGGCGCCGGCTTCGGGACCGGCCGCGGCGTCGGTGCGGGTGCCGTATCCGCCGTCTCGGCGCGTGTCTCGGGAACGGTCGCCGTCGGCGGAGGCGATGCCACCGGAACCTCGGCCGCGGTCACCGAAGGCGGCGAGGGCGGTGGCGGCTCCGCTGCGGCCTCGGCCGTGGAAGGCAGCGGAGGCGCGGCTCCGCCGCCTGCCTCCGCCGCCTCTCCCTTTTCCCCGCCGCCGCCCGCCTTGCCGCCGGCGGCGCCTTCCGAACCCGGCGCCTCGAAGAGCAGCGCGACCTTGGGCAGCGTCTTCTCTTCGAGCGGCGCTGCGCGCGGGATGAGGAGGATGCCGAAGAGAACGATCGCGTGGAGGAGGGCCGAGGCGATCATCGAGCCGCGCGACGGCGCGCGCGCCGAAGGGCTTTTCCCCGGATCGTGCTTTGCCGGCTCTTCGGTCATGATCGGCGTATCAGCAGCAGTACCTTGCGCGCGGCCCGACAGGAGAACGGCGTTCCGCCGCGCTTCGTCCTCCCGGGTCAGCGCGCCGGCGCGAATTCGAGCGCCGCGCCGAAATTCTCTGAAGCGGCGACTTGGAGAACGCCGCCAAGCTCCCGGTACGGCACCTTCTCCGCCTCGAGAATCGCCGCGGCCGCGGCGAGATCGCGGAGCTCGAGGCGGTATCCGATGAAGCGCGGGGTCGCGGGCCGCTCGACCTCGGGAAACCGCGCCCGCGCCGCCGCGACACCGAGGACGCGGATGCGCCCGCGCCCGGTCGAGACGACGAGCCCTTCCGCATCTTGCCCGAGGCTCTCCTCGCCCTGCAGCTTGGCGAAGAACGGGGCAAGCGCCGCCGGCTCCGGCGCCGCCATCACGATTTCGGCGATCGCGACGGCGGTATTGGCGTGGCGCTGATACTCCGTCTTCCAGAAATATTGCGGCGCGTGCTGCTGGCAGACGAAGAACGCCGCCTCCGGCATCGCGGGGTGCGTAACGAACGCGAGCGAGAAGCCGACGGTGACCTCGCTCCCGTCCGGAAGCCGCGCGCGCCGCTCGAAATCGAAGGGCGCGTAGGTGTCGAGCCCTTTCGCGAGGAAGTCGGCATGGTCGCGGCGCGCATCTTCGCTGGCAAAGACGAGCATCGAGACGCCGCGCCGCTTCTCGAGGAAATCGGCATTGTAGGCGGCGAAGCTGAACTCGCCCGGTGCCGCCGTCGGGATCGCCGCGGGCTCGCCAATCGCGAGAAACTCGAGGAAGCCGCCTTGGAGCTGGACGAGGCTGTTCGCTGTGCCGAAGGGATGCTGTGCCTGCGGCGTCAAGGTGAAGCCGAGGCGCTGGTGGAACCGCCGCGCCGCCGCGAGATCGCCGACGCAATGCACGATATGGTCGATGGGCCGCTGCATGCGCCGACCCTATCCGAGGGCGAGCGCGGCTTCAATCGGCCCCGATGGCGAGCGTGAAATCGCGGGTTGCGCGCTTCCCGCCTGTGCTAGATTGATCCGATAATCCAAGCGCCGTCGAGGACCGATGAAGCTCATTTCCCTCGTCTTCCTCTTCCTCTTCCTCATCCTCGCGCCGGCGGCATCGGCGGAAGAGCGGATCGAGCTGCCGACGCGGCCCGGCGTCACCCAGCCCTTCTATCTGACGAAACCCAAGGGACAGCCTCGCGCCAGCCTCATCCTGTTTCCGGGCGGGTTCGGCACGCTCGAGCATTACGGTCCCGCCGATCTGCGCCGCGGCAATTTTCTCGTCCGCTCGCGCGATCTCTTCGTGGCCCGCGGCTTCACCGTGGCGGTCATGGATGTTCCATCGGACGAGCGGAGCCTCTCGGACGGGTTCCGCCTCGGCGCCGCGCATCGAAGCGACATCGCCGCGGTGATCGCCTATCTGCGCCAGGCCGCGAACGCCCCCGTCTGGCTTGTCGGCACCAGCCGCGGCACGCTCTCCGCGGCCAATGCCGCGACGCTGCCCGCCGGCGGCGCCGATGGCGTCGTCCTGACCTCGACTTTGCTCCGCCGCGCCGGCAAGCGCGGCGACGGCACCATTTTCGACGCCGATCCGAGCAGGATCACGATCCCGGTCCTGATCGTGCACAACCGGGAGGACGCTTGTCCGGCCTGTCCCTTCGAACTCGCCGCCGATCTGCTGCAGCGCCTCGCCCGCGCGCCGCGCAAGGACCTGATCGCCGTGGCGGGCGGCGACCCGCCGATCTCGCCGCCTTGCCGGGCGCTGTCGCGGCACGGCTATCTCGGCATCGAAGACCAGGTGGTGGCGGCGATCTCCGATTGGATCACGGCGCGCTGACCCGCGGGCTAACTCACGCCACCGGCGCCCACAGCACCTCCTCGATCGCGCTTGCGCCCGTCGCCAGCATGACGAGGCGGTCGAAGCCGAGGGCGATGCCGGCGCTTTCGGGCAAGCCGTATTCGAGGGCGGCGAGGAAATCCTCGTCGATCGGATAGGCGTAGCCGTAGAGCGCCTGCTTCTTGGCGCGATCCGCTTCGAAGCGGGCGCGCTGCAGGACGGGGTCGGTCAGCTCGCCGAAGGCGTTGGCAAGTTCGAGGCCGCAGACATAGAGCTCGAAGCGCTCGGCAAGGCGCGGATCGCCCGGCTTCGGCCGCGACAGCGCCGCCATGGCGATCGGGTAATCGTAGAGGATGGCGGGCGCGCCGATGCCGAGATTGGGCTCGATGCGGTCGAGGAAAATACGGAAAAAGAGGTCTTCCCAGTCGTCGCCGGAATGCGGTTCGACGCCGACGCGCCGGGCTTCGGCGGCAAGCAAGTCGCGGCGCGGCGACAGCGGGTCGGGCGCCGTCGCGAGAAGGTCGATGCCGCAGAAACGGCCGAAGGCTTCGGCGACGGAGAGATAGGTCCAGCTCGCGGTCGGATCGGCGCTGCGGCCCTGCCAGGTGAAGGCGTGTGCGCCCGCCGCCCCGAGCGCGCCGCGCAGCAGCGCTTCGCAATCGGCCATGAGCTCGCGATAGCCAGCACCGGCGCGATACCATTCGAGCATGGTGAATTCGGGGTGGTGCGTCCGGCTCCGCTCGGCGTTGCGGAAGACGCGGGCGAGCTGAAAGATGCGCGGCAGCCCTGAAGCCAGCAGCTTCTTCATGGCGAATTCGGGCGAGGTGTGGAGATGCCGCACGCGCCGCTCGCCTTCCGCGGTGACGAGCTCCGTCGAGAACGCCATGAGATGCGGCTCGAGGCCGGGAGAGACCTGGAGAGCCGGCGTCTCGACTTCGAGAAAGCCGCGCTCGGCGAAGAAGCTGCGTGTGGCGGCGAGAATACGCTGCCGCGCCTCGAGCTTCGGGCGGCGGACGGCAAGGCGCTCGGGCCGCCACCAGGGCGGGATCGCTTCGGATCGGGTGGTCATGGGCGGCGCTCGGGATAGCGCGCCCGCCGCGGCGCGCGCAAATCTTTTAGCGCGGAGGTCGCTGGGGATGCGCAGAGACCGCCGTGGATTTGAATCCTCCGTGTCCTCCCGCGAAACCTCTGCGCACTCAGCGCAAAAGCGTTGCGTTTTCTCGTGCTCAGGCGGTCGGCTCCAACGCGCCTTCGCCGCGCGCCTCGCCGCGGCCGAGCGCGCTCGCCACGAGATCGAGGATCCGCCGCAGCAGGGCCGGCGCCACGATCGCGAGCACGGTGACATAAACGAGAGCGCCGGTCGCCGCCGAAAGCGCGAGCGCGGCGAAGGGCGGCAGCGCCGGCGTCAGCATCGCCTTGACCGGCAGCACCGTTGCCGCCATCACGATGGCGGCGACATTCGCCCCGGCGCAGCGCGCGAAGATTGTTCCGGGATGGATCGCGGCGTTGCGGCGCAGGACCAGCATATGGATCGGGATCATGGCGGCGCCGACGAGGATGAAGGCCGCGGCGATGCCGATGAGCCCGAAGCGCGTCGCCGGAACCATGATGGCGATGGCGAGAACGGGCTGGACGAGCGACAGCCGGAAGAAGGCGTCGGGTCGCCCGGCCGCAATGAGCGCCGGCCCGGAATAGAGAGTGAAGGCGTCGGTGAAGCCGCAGAGCGCCATGATCTCCATCAACGGCACCGCCGGCAGCCATTTGGCGCCGAAGATCGTCGGCAGCAGCAGCGAGGCGACGAGGCCGGCGCCGAAAGCGAGCGGCAGCCAGACGGCATCGAGGAGCTGCACCGTCGTCGTGAAGATCTCGCGGAAGCGGGCGCGGTCCTGCTGCACGCGCGAGAGCACCGGCATGACGATCGACTGGATCGTCGATTGCGTCACGAGGCCGAGGGTGATGAGCAGGCGCTGGACGAGGTAGTAGTAGCCGAGCTGGTGCGTGCCGAGGAAGTAGCCGATCAGCGACACGTCGGTCTTGTGATAGACGAAGGTGACGAGGTTGCTGCCGATGACCGGCGCGCTGAACGCCGCCATCTCGCGGAAGCAGCGGCGCGAGAAGCGGAAGCTCGGATGCCACGGGCAATTCCACCAGATGACGACGACGCTCGCCGCCGCATTCGTGAGCTGCTGGCCGACGAGGCTCCAGACGCCATAGCCGTTGAGCGCCAGCACGATGCCGACGACGCCGCCGATGCCGATGCCGATGATGGCACGCTTGGCGAAATTGGAGAAATCGAGGCGGCGGCGGAAGACCGCTTGGTGAATGCTGATGAGGGCGGTGCCGATCGGCAGCGGCGACAGCCAGCGCAACACGGAAGCGAGCTCCGGCTGGCGGAAGAAGTCGGCGGCGGCTCCGGCGCCCAGCACCGAGAGCAGGACGAAGGCGACGGCAATGGCGAGGTTCGTCCAGAATGCCGTCGAATAATGATCGGGCTCGATCTCGGCGCGCTGGACAATGGCGTCGGCGAAGCCTTGGTTCAGAAACAGCTGGACGAAGGCGATGAAGACGAGGGCGAGGCTGACGAGCCCGAAATCGGCGGGGGCGATGACGCGCGCCAGCACCAGGAAAACGAGGAAGGCGATGCCCTCGCCGCCGCCATATTCGACCAATGTCCAGAGCACGCCGCGAGCGGCCTTGGCCTTCAGTGCCATACGAAGTTTCTCTGCTGAACCGTGGCGACCGTCTCAGGCGCTGGCGCCGACCGCGCCTTTTTCCGTGAACGTCCCGAGGGCCCGATTCCCTCCGCCCTCGACGGCGCGCAGCTTCTCGCGGAGCGCCTTGACGAAGCCGGCGTGGCGGTGCCGCGGATAAAGGTTGCGCCGCTCCTCCGGATCGGCGGCGAGGTCGTAGAGCTCGGGGCGGATCCGGCCGTCGAAGACGCTGTCGACGAGCTTCCAATCGCCTTCGACGAGCGCGTGGAGCAGCGGAATGCGGAGCTGCGAGGGGTCGCGGCCTTTCAGGATGAAATCGGTGACGACTTCCTGGTAGAGCGCCCGCGGCGGCGGCGCCATCGTCTCGCCGCGCAGCAGCGGCGCGAAGCTGACGCCGTCGCACAGCGGCTCCGGCGGCAAGCCCAGCGCCTCGAGCAAGGTCGGCAGCATGTCGACCGAGCTCATGGGCAAGGAGCAGCGGCGCGGCGCCACCCCGGGCGCGACCAGCATCAGCGGCGCCCGCGTCAGGAAGCGATAGACGTGGTAGTCGTGGTGGAAGAGGGCGTTGTGACGCAGAACGCTCTTCCAGCGGCCATAGAGCCCCGCCTTGTAGAAGGCGTCGCGCAGGCGCCAGAGCGCCGAGACGCGGCCATCCGCGCGCAGGCGGTTCATTATCATGCTGGCGAGCTCGCCGCGCGGCTCCCAGAGCAGGTTGTCGCCGTGGTCGCCGAAGACGACGACGAGCGTCTTCGACCAATCGATCGCGGCGAAGATCGGCGCCAGATGATGATCGACCGAGGAGAGGCAGCGATCATAGAAGGTCTTGCCGTAGCGGCGGCTCCGGAAGCGCGGATCGCATTGCCGGTCGGGGTGCAGCTCGCAAGTATGGACGAAATAGAACCAGGGGCGATCCGTGCCGGCGAGCTCGGCGAGCTTCAACCGGACGCGCTCGCCATAACCGTCGTGGATCGCCTCCCGCTTCTTGTCCCGCCGCTCGATCTCGTCGAACCCGTCGAGGAGGTCCTCGGCGTCGGCCATCGCCTCCGTCACCGTCGTCGCCGTGCGATAGCCGTGCCGCCGCAGGATCGCCGCCATGGTCGGAGGCTTGCCGGTGAACTTGCGGTCGCGAAAGCTGCGCAGCCCGTGCCGATAGGGATAGAGTCCGGTGAACCAGGAGCCCATGACGGCCGTGGTGTTGCTGCCGACCGCGTGGATGTTGTCGAAGGCGATGCTGCGGGAGAGGAAATTGTCGAGATTGGGGGTTACCGCGGTCTTGCCCGGCCCTTCGAACCGATCCTGCCGCAGGCAGTCGATCATCACGACAAGCAGGTTCAGCATGGCCGCCTCTCGACGCGCGGTCGCGCCGTCCCCATGACGCGCAACCATTCCGGCGCGTACAACGCCGAGACCTGCCCGGAGTTCCGGCGCCGCCGCGCCGCGTTGCGCCAGTCATAGCATTGACATTGCTTGCGCCGTCGCCGCGGACGCAGCGTCTTGGACGCTGGTCGGCGTCCTCGTCAGCGCTGCCCGCCGGCGAACGGGACCTGGCGGAACGGCCGCTCCTGCAGCCCGTGAGCGGCGCTCGGCGCGCGATCTAGCGGGCGCTCGAAGCCGGCGCGTTAGGGCCGGAAGCGCAGGAAGAGAGCCTTGCCGCAGACGAAGGCGCGTTCGATTCGCTCGCCTTCGCGGGCGAGCAGGGCATCGCCGACCCGCTGCGGTCCGTCGCCATGCGCCCAAACGTAGTCGTCGAGAATGAGCCAGCCGCCGGGGACGATGTGCGGCACCCACAAGGCGCAATCGGCGCTGACCGCCGCGAAATCGTGGTTGCCGTCGATATGCAGGACCGAGATGCGGCCGCTGTAGTCGACCGGCCCGAACCAGGGGGACTCGACCCGCCCCGCCGCCGCGTAACGGCGATAGGCTTCCGTCGCCGGCATGCGCAGGAAGCCGAAGCCATTGCCCGCCACAGGAATGAGGTTGGTCACGAAATCCTGGAAGCACAGCTCGAAGTCCCAGCTGTCTTGGCTGTCCTTGAGGAAGGCTGCCGCATCCTTCTGCAAGGCCGCGCCGGCATCCCAGGGATCGATGGCCAGCACCGGCCCGATCGCGAGCCGCCGCGCCAGATGGGCGAGGACGAAGGCGGTGCGGCCGACGAGACTGCCAATCTCGACGACATCGCCCGGCACGGTGTCGGCGCAGACCGCGATCATCGCGGCAATCTTGACGGCGCTCGACTGCCCATAGAGGCGATCCGCCTGCCGCAGGATCGCCGCGATCTCGAGGAGGTCGAGGCGCGAGCGCCCTTCGCTCGCGGCGGCGATGAAGCCGCGATGCCGCTCGGCCTCGCGCAGCAGCCTGCGGAAGCTCTCCATCTCGGCGGCGACCGGCGTGGTGCCGACGAGCCTCGGGCCGAACGCCTTCTCGGCGAGGAGGCGGCGCAGGAACACATGGACGACGGCGACCGGGCTGAAGATGCGGCGGATGTCGTGAGCGGCGATGAGGGCGCGCAGGCGCTCGGCGAAATCCGCATCATAGATGCTGGGGAGAAGGATCAGCTCCTCGAAGCCGAGCGTCTCCTCGCCGCGCACCGAGGCGGCGACCACGACCTCCTCGCCGCGTTCGCGCGCCTCTTCCACATAGCGCGCCGCGGCGGGCACGGTGGCGGGGAAGATCAGCGTCGCGCCCGAGGATGCGGCCACCCGATTGGCCCCGCTGCGGTCGGTGTGTCGGCTACGGACGGGGCGGTCGGCGCGGTGTTTCGGTGCCGGGCTCGGCCGCCGCGGCATCGCGCGCGCGGTGCGCGGCGTCGGCTCTCAGCTCTTCCTTCAATTGCGCCACCTTCTGCTCGAGCCCCTGCCGCATCTCGGGCGACAGACGCGGATTGGCGAGCATGGCCCGGCATTCGGCCAGGGTCCGGCGCGCCTGTTCCGGGCCGGTCGGGCGCTTCGGAAACTTGGTGATGGGTTCGCGCATGGGGTTCAACGGAGGCAGAAATCTATGAGGCAGTAATAGGCGCTGCGCGGCGCCTTGGCAATGCCGATCGGCGCTCGCGGCCCGGCGCCCCCGGTGTCTTAACGCTCCTTCCGCCGCCCCGGCTCGTGCACGCGCGTGCCGAAGGTGTCGTTGCCGCAATTCGGGCATTTCGGGATCTTGTGCCCCTTCGTCACATGGACCTGATGGTGGCAGCGCGCGCAGCGGAAATCCCCGGTCTCCGACGCCGCCTCGCCGGATTCTGCCGTCATCTCCGCCGCTCCTCCGCCTTGCGCCTGCCGAGGAAAACGGCAAGGCGAGGCGATCATCGCCGTATCGCGCCGGAAGCCGAGGACGCGCGGCGCGCGCGTTTCTAGGGAGTTTTTAACCAATCGCGGCGAGCATCCGCCGGAGGGGCGGAGGATTGCCGCCGCATTCCGCGCTCTCTGGATGGGCCATGCACCGGAACATCGCAGCCATCGTCGGCCAGAACGAGAACGGCATCCTCGCTTATCAGAGCCAGGCCTTCATGGATCTGCTGCGGCCCTTCGGCTTCGTCGGCCATGTCGTCGATCTCGCCAGGCCGGGATGGCAGGAGGTCTTGAACCAGGCGGTCCAGGGCGGCCTCGTCTTCGCCTGGGGTTATGCCGGCATCGGCTCGGGTATCAAGGTGGGCGACCGCAATCTCTGGGACGCCCTCGATGTCGGCTATGTCGCCGTCCACGCCGACACTCCCTGCGCCATGCCTTCGAATCATTTCGTCAAGGCGCGGCGGGTCGCCAACGGCTACGTCTTTCGCGATTGGCTCGGCATGCATCGGCGCTTCCTGCGCTCGCCGCAGATCACCGGCATGCTGCCGATGGGCGTCATTCCCAATCGCTGGCGCGACAAGGTGCCGTGGGCGAAGCGCGAGCATCGCATGGTCTTCCTCAAAACGGGCGCCGATCCCGAGGCGCGGCGCGCCAAATGGGCAGGCTGGGGCACCCGGCTCCAGGCGGCGCTCGAAGACGCGGCGGCGCAGCTCTGCCGGCGCGGCACCGGCGACATCACGGCGACGGCGCTCGCCAGCCTCGAAGCCAACGGCCTCTTCATCGAGGAGCGCAAGGACCTCCTTTTCGGGCTGCTTCTGGAGCTCGACCAATACGTCCGCGCCGTCCGCGCCACGACGATGGCGCGGGCGCTGCGCGACATACCGGCCCTCATCATCGGCGCCGGCTGGGAGCATGTCAGCGCCGAAGCGGGGCGGGCGCGCTTCCTGCCGGCCGCCCCGGCCGACGGCATCGACGAGCTCTACGCCAATTGCCAGTGGCTAGTGAACACGACGCCCAATTTCTCCTCCGGGACGCATGAGCGGGTGTTGCGCGGCTTTGCCGCCAAAAGCTGCGTCGTCTCCGATGACAACGACTTCACCCGCGAGCGCCTGCACGGCCTGCCGAGCTATCGCGGCGTCGAGTGGCACGCGCCGGACCTGGCCGAGCGCTTGGCCGCCATCTATCACGATCCGTCTCCCTTCGACGACGTGCTGCTGCAGCCGGCGCTGAGCTATGTCGAACGCGAGCACGATCCGCTCGCTTTCATGAAGGCGGTGATGGAGCTGGCCGAGGTGACCTGCCTCAAAGGCCTCGACCAGTTCCTGCCCGAGCCGGCCGCATGACGGCGGCGCCCGGCGCCCTCGGCGCAAAGCCCTACCCGACGCTCGACTACGATGCGTGGGCGCGCAGCGTTCCGCGCGACGACCTCTGGGCGCAGGTGCGCCGCACCGTGCGCGGCAAGCCCATCTCCGAGGACCAGCTCCGCCTCATCGTCGAGACGATCGTCGCACGTCTCCAACTCGAACCATCCGACACCCTGCTCGACCTCGCCTGCGGCAATGGCGCGCTGGCGAGCCTCCTTTTCCCCTCCTGCGGCGCCTATCTCGGCTCCGACAAATCGGCCTATCTCATCTCCGTTGCCCGGGCGCGTTTCGAGGATCGGCCCCGCCGGCGCTTCATCACCGCCGGAGCCGCCGAGCATGTGCAAAGCGAGGCGGAGCCCGAGCGCTTCACCAAGGCGCTCTGCTACGGCAGCTTCGCCTATTTCTCCGAGGACGAGGCGGCGACGGTCCTCAAAGCACTCCATGCGCGCTTTCCCGCCGTGCGGCGCGTCTTCATCGGCAACCTGCCCGATCGCGACCGCGCCGGCGCCTTCTACGCCGACCGCGTGCCGAGCGCGGCGGAGCTTGCCGATCCCTCCTCGCAGATCGGCATTTGGCGGAGCCGCGATGCCTTCCGTCGCCTCGCCGCCGCGACGGGCTGGCGGGCCGAGATCACGGTGATGCCGCCCGATTTCTTCGCCGCCCACTACCGCTACGACGCGCTGCTGACGCGCGCGGAGGCGACGCGCGAATGAGTGAAGCCACGGCAAAGCGGCGGGTGCGGCGGAGCGTCACCGCTGCCGCGAAACCCGAGGTCGGCGCGCTCGCGATCCTCGGCGGTGCGCCGCTCTTCCAGTCGCCGAAATCCACCTCGAATCTGGTGCGGCCCGATTTCGAGCGGTTCCTGCGCTACGCGGAGCCGCTGTTCGCGCCGGGCGGCGCGGGCGGAGACGCCATCGTCGCGCTTATGGAGCGGCGCTTTGCCGAGTTCCACCGCGCCCGGCACTGCATCGCCTTCGCCAATGGCTTCTGGGCGCTCGTCTCGGCGATCAAGACGCTCGCCCTGCCCGGGCGGAGCGAGCTCGTGATGCCGTCGCTCACCTACCGCCGCATGGCCGACGTCGCCGCCTGGGCCGGGCTGAAGCCCCGCTTCTGCGAGGTCGATCCGCGCTCGCTCGCCGCCGGCCCGCGCGAGATGGAGGCCTGCATCGGCGAGGAGACGGCGCTCCTTCTCGCCGTCCATCCCATCGTCAATTGCTGCGATGCCGCGGGCTTGACGGCACTTGCCCGCCGGCGCGGCCTTCCCATTCTCTTCGACTCGGTGGAGTCGGTCTATGAATGGGTGGGGGAGGGAAAGGTCGGCGCGTTCGGCGACGCCGAATGCTTCTCCCTCCACGCAAGCAAGCTGATCAACGGTTTCGAAGGCGGCTACGTCACGACAGGCGATGCGGCGGTCGCGGCGCGGCTGGCGATGGCGCGCGATCTCGGCCGCGATGCGGCAGGTCATACGGTCTATGCCGTCGGAATCAACAGCCGCCTCAGCCCCATCCATGCGGCGATGGCGCTTGCCGGGCTCGATGCCCTCGATGATCAGGTGGCGCATAACCGCCGCATCTATGAGAGCTACCGCAAAGCGCTCGCCGGCTTTGCCGGCATCCGCCTCCTCGCCTTCGATGAGCGGCACCCGACCAGCTTCAAGAACATCGTCGTCGAGCTAACCCGGGATTGGCCGCTGAGCCGCGCCGATACCATCGCTATCCTCAACGCCGAAGGGGTGCTGGCCCGCGCCTATTACCATCCCGCCCTGCACCGCAAGCACATGGCCTATCCACATGTTCCGGCCGAACTGCCCCTGACCGACGCCCTCGCCGAGCGCTTCATCCTCATGCCGAGCGGGCATTTCATCGAGCCGGTCGATGTCGAGCGCATCGTCGCGCTCCTCGGTCTTCTCGCCGCCGATGCCGAAGAAATCGCCGCCCGCCTTGCCGCGAAGAGAGCCGCATGAGCCCGCAGCTCGCCATTCTCGGCGGCCGCCCGACCTTCGCGCAGCCGATGCCGGGACGCGCCGGCTTCTTTCCCGCCCGCGAGCGCTTTGTCGCCGCCTTCGCCGGCATCTTCGAGCGCCAATACTATACGAATCAGGGGCCGCTCGCCGCGGCGCTGGAGCGGCGCCTTGCCGAGCGGCTCGAAGTGCGGCACGCGATCTGCGTCACCAACGGCACGGTCGGCCTCATGATGGCGGCGGAAGCGCTCGGCCTCAAAGGACGGATCGTCCTCCCGGCGGCGGCGCCGGCGGCGCCGGCCGTGGCGCTCGGCTGGGCCGGGCTCGAGCCGGTCTTCTGCGACATCGACGCTGCGCGGCTTCAGATGACGGCGGACACCGTCGCCGAAGCCTTGGATCGCGCCGATGGCGACGCAATCGCCGCGGCGCTGGGCGTCAACCTCTGGGGCGGCGCCGGCGATCCGCCGGGCCTCGCGGCGCTCGCCGAGGCGCGGGGCCTCGCCTTCCTCTCGGATTCGGCGCATGGCTTTGGCTGCGCCGTTGCCGGCACGCCGCTCGGCGGCTTCGGCCGGGCGGAAGTCTTCTCCTTCGGTCCCGGCAAGATCGTCACCGCGACCGAAGGCGGCTGCGTCACGACGAATGACGACGAGCTCGCGGCGCGGCTGCGCAACATCCGCAGCAGCTACGGCGCGGGGCGGCCGGTCAGCGTCGTGCGCACCGCGAATGGCCGCATGTCCGAGGCCCAGGCCGCGGTCGCGCTTTTGAGCCTCGATGACTTCGAAGCCAATCGCCGCCACAACCTGGCGCTGCGCTGCGCCTATGAGGAGGGGCTGCGCGGCATTCCCGGCATCGGCCTCGTGGAGCCGGCGGGCGTCAGCACCTCCAACCACCACTACGTCATCGCCCGCCTCGACGCGGCGGCCTTCGGAATGGGCGCCGCGGCGCTGGCGGAGGTGCTCGCGGCGGAGAACATCGGGGCGCGGCTCCTCATTGCGGCGGGGTTGCACCGCAGCTTCCCCTGGGGCGCGGCGGACCGCCCGGCAGCGCGCCTGCCCGGAACCGACGCCGCGGCGGCGTCCAGCCTGTGCCTGCCGACCGGCGCCGCCGTCTCGATCGAAGCCGTTGCCCGCATTTGCGAGGCCATCGCCCACGCGCAGCGGACAGCACCGGCGATCCGGGCGCGGCGAGAGTGAGCGCCGCCCATGCGCCTCGGCATCATGCAGCCCTATTTCTTCCCTTATCTCGGGCATTTCGGGCTGATCGCCAGCGTCGATGAATGGATCGTCTTCGACGTGACGCAATACACGCCGAAGAGCTGGATGAACCGCAACAGGGTCCTCCACCCGAGCCAGGGCTGGAACTACGTAACGGTGCCGCTCGCCAACGGCTCCATCTCGATCGCGACCCACGAGGCGCGCATCCTCGATCCGCCCGCGGCGCGGAAATCGGTGCTCGGCAAGCTCAGCCACTACAAGCGCAAGGCGCGCCATTACGACGCGGTGGTGGCATTGGTCGAGGAAGCCTTTTCCACGGCCGAGGACGATTCGCTCGTCCGACTCAACGCGCGCGGTCTCCGCGCCGTCTGCGCCTATCTCGGCCTGCCCTTCCGGGCCCGCATCCTCTCCGAGCTCGCGCTCGACCTGCCGCCCGATCTCGGGCCCGGCGGCTGGGCGCCGGCGATCTGCGCGGCGCTCGGCGCCACGAGCTACGTCAACCCGGCGGGCGGGCGGGCGCTCTTCGACCCCGCCGATTTCGCCCGCATCGGCGTTGAGCTCCTCTTCGCCGAGACCGAGCTCTTTCCCTACAAGACCGGCCCCTTCCGTTTCGAGCCCGGCCTCTCCATTCTCGACGTCCTGATGTGGAATGCGCCCGAGCGCGTCGCGGCGGCGCTCCGCGACGGAACGCGTCTCACGCCGAGCGCGTAAAGCAATGCCGCTCTTCAGCCAATCTTAACCGCGGTTCCGTCAAATAACCGGCAGTTGAAGCGGAGTGCCGCCGTGAAAACTGCCGCCGCCGGAGCATCGCCGCGCGCCCTCGCGAGCCCGTTGATGGCGCCGCTCATTCCGGTCGCCAAGCCGAAGCTGCCGGTCGCCTCGGCGATCCTTCCCTATCTGAAGGAGATCGACGCCAACCACTGGTACACCAATCACGGGCTGCTGTGGTTGCGCTTCCAGGGCCTTCTCGCCGAGCATTGGGGCGTCGAGAGCAACAATGTCGCCCTCGTCGCCAATGCGACAATCGGCTTGACCTTGGCCTTGCGGGCGAGCGGCGTCCGGCCCGGCGGCCTCTGCCTCCTGCCGTCCTGGACCTTCGTCGCCTCGCCGGCGGCGGCGATCGCCGCGGGGTTGCGCGTCCGCTTCATCGACGTCGATCCCGCGACCTGGATGCCGGACCCGGCGGCCGTCGCCGCCCGCGACGATCTCGACGAGATCGCCGCGATCATGATCGTCTCGCCTTTCGGCATGCCCTTCGATGTGCGCCCCTGGGACGAGCTCAGCGAGCGCACCGGCATTCCCGTCGTCATCGACGCCGCCGCCGCCTTCGATACGATGCGCGCCGGTGGACCGCTCGCGATCGCCCGCTCGCCCATGGTCGTCAGCCTGCATGCGACCAAGGTCTTCGGCATCGGCGAGGGCGGGGCGGTCGTCTGCCGCGACGGCGAATGGCTCGAACGCTTCCGCCGGCTCACCACTTTCGGCTTTCTCGGCAGCCGCGTCTCGACCGCGCCCGGCATCAATGCCAAGGTTTCCGAATACGGGGCGGCGATCGGCCTCGCCGCTTTCGACGGCTGGACGGCGGCGCGCGCCCGGTTCGCGGCGCTCACCGAGCGCTACCGCCGGCGCCTCGGCGAGCGCGGCGCGGTCGGCTTGCAGCCGCGCTTCGGCGAAGGCTGGGTCACCTCGACGATGAACATCGTCTGGCCGAGCGACTGCCAGGACGGCGCGGCGCGGCTCGCGGCCGAAGGGATCGCGACGCTCGCTTGGTGGGGGCAGGGTTGCCATCGCCAGCCCGCCTATGCCGACTGCCTGCGCGATCCGCTGCCCGCGACCGAGGATCTGGCGCAGCGGACGGTCGGTCTGCCCTTCTGGCTCGATATGACGCCGACCCAGGTCGATGCGGTGTGCGATGCCGTCCATCGCGCCTGCGGCGCCGAGGCGCGCGGCGATGCCGCATCGCGCCCGAGAGCGGCCGCGCCGGACGGCATGCCCGTGCGCGCCCAGATCGCCCGCGCCGTCGCCGCCGCCCGGTCGGAGCGTCGGTAAAGCGTCAGTAAGGGGCGGAAGCGCCCTTCTCCTCGCCGCGCATGTGGTCGTAATTCTGCCGCTGGTACCAGCTCATATAATCCATGTAGCTGGTCGGCGGATAGCGCGGCGGATTGTCGGGGCCGGTGCAGCTCGGCAGACAGACTATCGGAAAATCGATGCGGCAGTCGAAGAAGAAGGGAATGGCGTAGCGCTCGCCGCCCGAGCGGTTGATAACGCGATGCGGCGTCGCGAGGAAGCGGTCATTCGTCCAGCGCCGCAGCATGTCGCCGCCATTGACGAGGAAGGCGCCGGCCGGCGCCGGCGCATCGATCCAGCGCCCGGCCCGGGTCCGGATCGCGAGCCCCGGGATCCGGTTCTGCGCCAGCAGCGTCATGAAGCTCGTATCGGTGTGCGGCGCGAGGCCGAACTCGTTCTCCGCCACGACCTCTTGCGCGGGGTAGTGCGATATGCGCAGCGTGAATTGCGGCTCGTCGAATGCCTCGCGGAAGAAATCGGGCGGGAGGTCGAGTGCGCAGGCATAGACGGGAAGCAGCGAGAGAGCGAGGCGTTCCAGCGCCGCGCAATATTCGACGACCGTCTCGCGGAAGCCGGGGAGGTCGTCCGGCCAGAGATTGGCGCCGCGGAAGCGCTTCCCGGCGACGACATCGGGATGGTCCGGCGGCAGGTCGCGCTTGACGAAATAGGCCTCGTTCAAATTCGGCTTGTTGTTGGCATTGAGCGTCGAATGGCGCGTCGTCGCGGCGCGCATCGGCAGATAGCCGATATTGTGCTCGTTGATCTTGAGCGCGAGCTTGCGCTCGAGCGGCATCGCGTGGAAGCGCGCAGCCTCGCCGAAGACGCGGTCGATGAGCCCCTGCTCGACGCCATGATTGCGGATGAAATAGAAGCCGATCTCTGCGAGAGCGTGGCGCAGCTCGCCGGCGAGGCGCGGCAAAGCTCCGGCGGCCCCGGCGCGATAGGGCCCAAGGTCGAGGATCGGAATCTCCTCGTCCTGCGCCTCGGGCAAGATGGCGGGAACGGCCGAGCTCATCGCCTCGCCTCGGTTCTGTGACCTCGCGAGGAGATAGTGTGGCAGCGCTCCGCCTCGGTCAATCGGCTCGGCCAAGCGGAGCTGCACCGCCCTCTCTACGGCGGTGCGAAACTGCGCTAG
>JAJPHB010000082.1 GCA_021325525.1 Alphaproteobacteria bacterium | reverse complement strand
TCGTCCGGGTTGAAATAGGTCTCGAGCGGCACCGGCAAATCGAGCGACTCGGCGATCGCGCGCACCAGCGCCTTGTTGTAGCAGAGGCCGAGGCAGGCGACGCCGGCACCGCTATAGGGAATGTCCAGCATTTCGAGGATCGCCGGAACATGCATTTCCATGAAGGCGTCGTTGTTGAAGCCTTCATCGCACAAATTGAAGACGAAGCGCGGCCGGTTGGCGCGGAGATCGGAGAGCAGCGAGGCGTGGTTGTCGAGGTAGCGGAAGCTGTAGCCCGAGAGCTCGCCGAGCGCCGTCTTCAGGCGGTTGATGGTCTCGAAATCCTCGTCGTTGTAATGGCCGTCGCGCTTGACCGCATCGGGCAGGCGCGGATCGCCCATGATGACGGTGATCTCGGGGAAGAGCGCTTCGCGATGCGGCAGCCGCTCCGCCTTCCGCGGCGCCTCGCAGGTCAGGAACATGCGATGCGCCATCATGCCAAGATCCTGGTTGCGCGCCGAATCGGGCGAGAGGAAGGCGTGAAAGCGGATATTGGTGAAGCCAACGCGCTCCAGCAGCTCGGTGATGCGGGCGCGCGAATAGAGCCGCTCGGCATAGAACTGGTCGGCGATGACGCCGCGCTCGGCATGAACGACGACCTCGCGGCTGATAAGCCGCTCGCCATCCCCGGCAAGGCCGCGCTCGCGGCAGACGAAATGGTTCTGGTCGACCCACTCCCAGGAGCGCGGCTCGAAATGCGTGCGCATCCACTCGCCGTCGGTCAGATCCATGACCAGCGTGCCGTTCGAGGCGAGGGCGCGCTTCACGGCGGCGAGCACCGCCATGTCGTCCTCCTCGCGATCGAAATAGCCGAAGGAGTTGCCGAGCAGCGTCACGCAATGGAAGGTGCTGTCGCCAGCACGGAAGCGGCGGGCGTCGCCCTCATGGAACGAGACCTGGAGATTGCGCTGCCGCGCGCGCTTGCGCGCGAGGCGGATGAGATAGCGCGATCGGTCGATGCCGGTGACGTTCTTGAAGCCGCGCCGCGCCAGTTCCAAGACATGGCGGCCCTGCCCGCAGCAGAGGTCGAGGATGCGGTCGTTGGGTTCGAGCCCGGCGCTGCGGATGAGGAGATCGATCTCCTGCTCGGTGTTGCGGTCGTTCTCGACGACGTCGCCGTCGGTTTCGAGGTAGAGCGAATTGAAGAGCGTCCGCCACCATTCCGAGGGCAGATGCCGCTCGAGATCGGAGACCGGCCCCAAGGTCCGGACAGCATTGTTCTTGACTGGGGTGGATTTGGGAGAGCTGGACTTCGCAAACGCCGATTTGATGGCAGTGGACTTGGCTGCCGCGGGGTTGACCACGCCGCCATGTCCGTTCGCCTTCTTGGCCATGTTGCCGTTCACCTTCGATGCGGTGGAAGTAATCGAAAAGGAAAAGCGCGGCACGCGCCGTCGTATCGGCCGTTCTTCATCCCGTCGCGCTACCCCCCTCGGGCTGCGGATGCGCACGCCCGCGACGATCGCCGTCGACGTCAAAAACATTGCGAGCTAGACGGCGCGCCGTCAAGCCTCGCCGCGGCGACGGCGGCGCGACAAAGGCACGCCGCGATCCGCTCCCCGATCAGCCCAGGGCTTGGGTGGAACAAGTCGAAAAATCAGCGCCTTAGATAATGGGCCCCTGACTACGCGAGAAGCCGTGCCCGTGGCTGTCATAGGACCGATATCGTTGCGGCGAGCGACGATCCGCCGCTGGAGCGGGGTCGCGGGCAGCGCATGCGCCCTCCCCCCTCGCGAGTCGCAGGCCGCAGAGCCTTGTTCATAACGGGGAAGAAACGTTTCCGGGCGCGGCGCCGACGCCAGCGAGGCCGCGCGCCGCGGCGATCAACGCTTCGACCTCTTCGCCTTCGGTGTCGAAGGCGGTGACAAGGCGGACGCAGTTGCCGACCCAGCGGTAGAACTGGAATCCCTGGCCGAGGAGGCCGTCGATCACCGGCTCGGGCAGCTCGACGAAGACCTCGTTCGCCTCGACCGGGTGGCGCAGCCGGGCGCCGGGAACCGCCTGCAGCCCTTCGCCCAGACGCGCCGCCATCGCGTTCGCGTGACGCGCGTTGCGCAGCCAGAGCTCGTCGGCGACATAGGCTTCGAGCTGCGCCGAGAGAAAGCGCATTTTCGAGAAGAGATGGCCACCCCGCTTGCGGCGGAAAGCGAATTCCGCCGCCTTGGCGCGGTCGAAGAAGATGACCGCTTCGGCGGCGGCGGCGCCGTTCTTGGTCGCCCCGAAAGACAGCGCATCGACGCCGGCCCGCCAGGTCAGATCGGCGGGCGCGCAGCCGAGAAAGGCGACCGCATTCGCAAAGCGCGCGCCATCCATGTGGAGGGCGAGACCGTGCTTCTTCGCGATTTCGGCAATGGCGGCGATCTCGGCCGACCGGTAGACCGTGCCGGCTTCGCTCGCTTGGGTAAGGCTGACCGCCGCCGGCTGCATGTGATGGACGATGCCCTTGCCGCCCGGGAGCAGCCGTGCCAGGTCGCCGGCGCCGATTTTGCCATGCGGCGCCTCGATTGCCGCCATGCGGGCGCCGCCCGTGTAGAATTCCGGGGCGCCGCATTCATCGACGACGATATGCGCCTCGGCATGGCAATAGACGGTGCCCCAGGGCGGCACGAGGCTCGCGAGGGCGAGCGCATTGGCAGCCGTCCCCGTCGCCACGGGAAACACCACGACCTCATGCTCGAAAACCTCGGCGACCCGCCGCTCGAGACGGGCGCTGACGGCATCTTCCCCGTAAGAGGCGTCCTTGCCCGCATTCGCCGCCGTGATGGCGGCGAGAATCTCTGGGGCGATGCCGGCGACGTTGTCACTGCTGAAATTCATCGACCGCCTCGTCAGCGAGAGAGCCGCCTATCGGGCGGCGCGCAATTCGATCGTCCCGAGCCGCGCGCCCGATTTGAGATCGAGGACGAAGACCTCGTCCCGCCCGTCAGAAAATTGCGCCCGGACAAGAAAGCGCTCGCCCGCGGTCTCGGTCGAGAGGATCGTCGCGTCGCTCGGCAGATCGAGGCTTGCCGCGAAAGGCGCCGCCAACGGCGCCGAAGGCGCACGGACAGCGGTCCCATGCGTGCCGCGCCAGACGAGGGCGGCGATGAGCGCCAGGGTGCCGCCGACGATCAGCACGCCGAGAACGATCACCAGGGCCTTGAGAGCCCGCATGGTTTGGGTCCACCCTCGCTCGATGACCGATGGTGATGGAGGACGCGGCCCGGCCGCGCCCGAGGAGGCGCGACGGCGCCAGGTGACGGCCGGTCCCGGCGATGCCGGCGAGCGCCTCGACCGCCTGCTCGCGGCGCGCCTCGGCACTATGTCGCGCACGCGCTTGAAGCAGTTGATCCTCGACGGCCGCATCGCCCAGGACGGGGCGACGATATCGGACCCGTCGCTGAGGGTCAAACCGGGCGACGTCTTCACGGTCGCCGTGCCGCCGCCGCAGCCCGACCGTCCGCTGCCGCAGCAGATCCCCCTCGACATTCGCTACGAGGATGACCATCTCATCGTCATCGACAAGCCCGCGGGGCTCGTCGTCCACCCTGCGCCCGGCAATCCTGAGAACACTCTCGTCAACGCCCTCCTCGCCCATTGCGGCGCCGAGCTTGCCGGCATTGGCGGTGTGCGGCGGCCCGGCATCGTTCACCGTCTCGACAAGGACACTTCGGGACTGATGGTGGTAGCGAAGAGCGAGCGCGCCCATGCCGGCCTCGCCGCGGACTTCGCGGCCCGGCGCGTCAGCCGCGCCTATCGCGCTCTCGTCTGGGGCGTGCCGGCGCCCGCCGCGGGCGAGATCGGCGGCAATATCGGGCGCAGCCCCGTCAACCGCAAGAAGATGGCGGTGGTGACGCGCGGCGGCAAACCGGCGCTCACGCGCTACCGTGTGCTGAACGCGTTCCTGGGAGATGTCGCGCTTGTCGAGTGCCGCCTCGCCACCGGGCGGACGCATCAGATTCGCGTCCATATGGCCTATCGCGGCCACCCGCTGGTCGGCGACCCGCTCTACGGCGCCTCGCGCAAGGCGCGCCAGGCCAGCCGGCTCGGCGCGGAGCAGCGCGCCCGGCTCAGCGCGTTTCCGCGCCAAGCCCTCCACGCATGCCTGCTCGGCTTCACGCATCCGGCAAGCGGCGAATCATTCGTGTTTGAGAGCGATTTGCCTAAGGAAATTACTAATTTGTTAGATATTTTAGATTAAGTTTAATCTCGACAAATTCCGAGTCCGGCAGTAGGATAATTAAGGAATCGTGGCGTTTTTACGGTACGATGCCGGTCGCTCGAATCTCGTGGGAAAGGGTGGAGTCAACAGCGCATGACAAGCATCGCGCGCGTCCCAAGCATCTCCTCGGAAGGCAATCTTGCCCGCTATCTGCAGGAAATCCGCAAATTTCCGATGCTGGGGGCCGAGGAAGAATACATGCTCGCCAAGCGCTGGAAGGAGCATGAGGATCCGGAGGCCGCACAACGGCTGGTGACGAGCCATTTGCGCCTCGTCGCCAAGATCGCGATGGGCTATCGCGGCTATGGGCTGCCGCTCTCCGAGCTCATCTCCGAAGGCAATGTCGGCATGATGCAGGCGGTGAAGCGCTTCGACCCTGATCGCGGCTTTCGCCTGGCGACCTACGCCATGTGGTGGATTCGGGCCGCCATCCAGGAATACATCCTCCATTCCTGGTCGCTGGTGAAGATGGGAACGACGGCGGCGCAGAAGAAGCTCTTCTTCAACCTGCGCAAGCTGAAGGGCCAGCTTCAGGCGATCGAGGAGGGCGACCTTTCGCCGGAGAACGTAAAGAAGATCGCGACCGAGCTCGACGTGCCGGAGGCTGACGTCGTCAGCATGAACCGGCGCCTCGCCAGCCCCGATCATTCGCTGAACGCGCCGCTGCGCACCGACAGCGAGGGCGAGTGGCAGGACTGGCTCGTCGATGAAGGCGAGAGCCAGGAGACGAAGCTCGGCGAGAGGCAGGAGCTGGGCCTGCGTCGCGATCTCCTCGTCAAGGCGATGGGCCATCTCAACGAGCGCGAGCGCGACATTCTGACGCACCGGCGCCTACTGGAGCAGCCGACGACGCTCGAGGACCTGTCGCAGAAATACGGCATCTCGCGCGAGCGGGTGCGGCAGATCGAGGTGCGCGCCTTCGAGAAGCTGCAGAAGGCGATCAAATCGGCGGCGATGGAGCGGCGCCTCATCAACGCGTGAGGCGATCCGCCGCTCAGCCTTCCTCCCTGGCGCCGCCAGCGACCTCCTCGCCCCATTCATCGCGCAGCGCCTTGGACAGCGCTTCGAGCGTCCGCCGATCCTGGCTCGCGCGGATCTCGATGCAGATGCGCGCCAGAACCGGGGTGGTCAGGAAGACGCCCCAGCCCGCCGCCGCCGCGCCATACATGACGAGCCAGACAAAAGGATCGGAGAGCAGGCGCGCCGCGGCGAGGAGGCTCAGCCCGTCGCCGGCGAGGAGAACGAGGAGAAAGGGCAGCACGCCGGCGAAATTCATGATGCCGACGGCGTAGGAGAGATAGCGCGGCCGGCGCTGGTCGATGCAGTAGACGATGATGCTCGGCATCATGCCGGGGACGAGGATCATCGATACCGGCATGAGGGCGAGCGCCGCGGCGAGGAGAGCGGCGAGGCCGAGCTTCGTCGCTCCGGCGCCGGTCCGCCGCTCGGCCTTGGCGACGGCCTCTCCCATCAGCCCAGCACCACGGCGGAGCCGGCGAGCGCCGCCGCCGCCAGCGCGGTCGCGAGCCCTGCCGCCAATTGCCCGGCGAGCGCCTCGATCTGCTTGGCGCGCTGCGGTCCCTCGGCGGCGGCAGCGGCCCGCTTCAGCTCGGCGGCGACCGCAGCGTGGGCGCGGCGCGCCTCGGCGAAACCGGCTTCATCGCGGCGCTTCTCTTCCGGATCGTCGATGGCGAAGAGCATGTCGTGCAAGCGCCCGGATTGCGTCGCGCGCTCGAGCTGGGCAGCGAGGCGCTTGCGCGTCGGGCGATGGTGGAACTCGTCGATGAACGGCGCCGCCTGCCGCGCGAGCCAGCGCGCCAGCGCCGGCACGGCCGCGGTGCCGCCCAGCGCCTGCAAGCGCACGAGAAGACGCAGCGTCCCGAGGAGCTTCTCCTTCGGCTTGTCGCTGGAGAGATCGTCCATCCAGTCATTGGCGATCGTCTTCAGCTTCGCCGCGATGAAGGCGGCGAGATGCCGGTCGAGCGGATGGCGGCCGCCGAACTCGTTCGCCGCCCGCTTCTCCAGCGCCGGCAGCACCTCGCTCATCGCCATGACGTAATCGGCCTCGATCAGCGGCGAGAGGCAGTGGAGGCCGGGATTGAGCTCGTAGAGCAGGCGCTCGACGCCGCAGCCGAGGCGGCGGTCGTCGAGCTGCAGGCGGAGGCGCTCGAAGAGCTTGTAGAGCTGCGCGTGCTCGGGTGCCGTGGCGCTGCGCGCCGCCAGCCAGAATTGTGGCACGCGCTGCGCCACCGCCTCGGCGATGGCTTGAACGTCGCCGCCGCCGGTGACGGCATCGACGAGAGCGCCGCCGAGCCCGTCAGGCATGGCGCTGAGGCCGCGGTAGCGCACCGGCGCCAGGAGATCGAGGGCGATCCCGGCGCGCGCCGCTAGCGACGCATCGCGGCTTTCCGTGCGGCTTTCGGAGCCGGGCTCGTTGAGCGCGGCGCGCAGCAGCTTGATACTTGTCTCGTCGCCGAGGGCCCGCTGCACCCAGGGCTCGAAATCGCTGCGGACCGCGGCGGCCGCGGCGCCCGGATTGCCGGCGAAGGCGAAGGCGAGCGCGCGCGCCGTGAAATAGGAGCGGCCCGCGAAGTCGAAGGGCCGTGCCGCGCGCTTCAGCCCGAGCCCCTGGCGCGTCACGGCGTGGCGCGAGGCCAGCCACTCCTCGACCTCGGCGATGGTCCAGCGGATCTTGGCGTCGTCGGCGAGCAGGCCCCGCAGCAGTTCGATGAGGCCGACCGGCAGGCGCTTGTCGCCGACGAGCGCCGTGTAGGAGCCGCTGTCGATGCGGGCGCGCAGCAGCGGCGTCTCGTCGAGGCCCGCCGCCGGATTGCGGCCGAGCAGCAGGAAGACGAGCGTCGCGCCGAGGCCGAAGACGTCGTCCGCCGGCTGGCCCTGCCCGCGCGCCCCGGGCGCCGCCATCGCCATTTCGATCGGCGCGAAAGCCGCCGGCTGCGAGACAGCGGGGCGGGTGCTGGCGCATTCGCCGAGCACGAACTGCCGGCGCGCATCGTCGCGGAAGAACAGATTTGCGGGATTGACGGCGCCATGGACGATGCCGGCCTCGTGCAGGGCCTTGAGCCCCGGCACGACGCGGCGGAGGAAGAGGCGAAGCGCGTCCTCCTCGCCGAGCGGCGATGTCGTCTCCTCTAGCGTCGCGACGCACCGCCCGCCCGCGGGTTTCGCGTAGAGAATGGCGAGATGCCGCCGCCCGCTGAGCGGCCAGTCGACGGGTCCCCAGGCGAGCGGCGTCAGCAGGTTCGGTGCTTCGAGGCGCCGCAGCCGCGGCATGATATCGACCCGCGGCAGCGCCGCGCGCTCGCAGATGAGGGCGAAGAAGGCCGGCTCGGCGCCGTCGCCGCGATCGGCGAGATAGGCCATGTTGGCGCCCGACCGCAGCTCGGCGAGAGGCCGGTCCGCATGGATCGCGTAATCGTCGAGGCCGACCGTCGCCTCGGGCGCGGCCCGGCTGCGCGCCTCTCTGGCCATGGCACAGTCACCGGAACGGTTCGCGGCGAGGCTAGCCCGGCGAGCACCAAGAGAAGGTTAATGCCGGCCCCGGCTCAGGCGCGGTGGAGGCGGCCGCCGCTCATCGGGCGCGGCGCCCCCGTCGTTCCCGGCACTGTGAGCGGCAGCCCGCGCAGCGAGCGCACCGCGAGATACGCGAAGGCCTGCGCCTCGAGCGCATCGCCGTCCCAGCCCACGGTCTCGACCGGCTCGACCGGAAGGCGGAGCTGCGCTTGCAGCGCCGCCATCAAGGCCGGATTGCGGCGCCCGCCGCCGGTGACGAGCCAGCGCCGCGCCGGCGCCGGAAAATGCTCCGCGGCGCGCGCGACGGCGGCCGCCGTCATCGCCGTCAGCGTCGCCGCGCCATCGGCGGGCGAGAGGCCGTCCGCGAGGCTCGCGGCGAAATCATCGCGGTCGAGCGATTTGGGCGGCGGGCGGTCGAAATAGGGATGGGCGAGGAAGGCGGCAAGGCGCGCCTCATCGGCCGTGCCGGCGCGCGCCAGGGCGCCGTCGCGGTCGATGGCCTCGCCCGTATGGCGCAGCGCCCAATCGTCGATGAGAGCGTTGCCGGGCCCGGTGTCGAAGGCGAGAACCGCCTCGGGCGCGTCGCCGAGCCAGGTGACGTTGGCGACGCCGCCGATATTGAGGATGGCGACCGGCTTCTCGAAGCCGGCGGCGAGCCCGGCATGAAAGAGCGGGACGAGGGGCGCGCCCTCGCCGCCCGCCGCCACATCGGCGCTGCGGAAGTCGCAGACGACATCGAGCCCGGTGAGCCGCGCGAGGAGGGCGCCGTCGCCGATCTGCCAGGTCCGCCGCTCCTGCGGCCGGTGCAGGATGGTATGGCCGTGAAAGCCGACGAGCTCGGCGTCGAGCTGGTGCTCGCCGAGAAGGCGCCGCACCGCCTCGGCATGCGCCTCGGTCAGCGCGCGCTCGACCGCCGCCACCGGCCCCTTGCCGCCGAGGACGCCGCGCAACGCCCGGCGCAGCTCCTCGGCATAGGGGATGGTGAGCGAGGGTCCCGGCCGCACCATGGCCGCGCCGTCCGTCTCGATGAAGGCCGCATCGATGCCGTCGAGCGAGGTGCCGCTCATGAGGCCGACGACCCGCAGCGGGTGGACGGAGGCGTCGCTCAATTGCCGCTCCCGGCATCGCCCTCTCCCTCTCGCGGAAAAGGGTCGGGGTGAGGGCATGCTCGGTGCTCAAACCGGCGACAGCGCCGGCATTGGGGGCTACCCTCCCCCTGCCCTCTCCCGCAAGCGGGAGAGGGCAAAGTTTGATTGGTCGTCCCGCGGCGCCTTGGTGCGCACAAAGATCTGCAATCCCTCACCGCCCTTCCCCGAATTGTCGCATCGCCCGCGATTGTGCTACACGGGCCGCCCCGCCGCCAAGGCGGCAGCTCTCGCTCCGGTCCGGTCATGACGACGCCCCGTTCGGCCTTCCTCGACGCCCTCGTTTCGCGCGGCTTTCTCCATCAATGCACCGATCTCGATGCCTTGGACGCGCTCGCGGCGGCGGGGCGGGTCACGGCCTATATCGGCTTCGACTGCACCGCCGACAGCCTCCATGTCGGCAACCTCATGCAGATCATGGCGCTGCGCTGGCTGCAGAAGACCGGGCACCGGCCGATCGTGCTGATGGGCGGCGGCACGACCAAGATCGGCGACCCTTCGGGGCGCGACGAGACGCGGCGCCTGCTCGACGAGGCCACCATCGCCGCCAATATGCGCGGCATCCGCCGCGCCTTCGATCGCTTCCTCACCTTCGGCGAGGGCGAGAGCGACGCGATCGAGGCCAACAACGCCGATTGGCTCGACGGCCTCGGCTATATCCCCTTCCTGCGCGACATCGGCCGCCATTTCTCGGTCAACCGCATGCTGACGCAGGACGCGGTGCGCCTGCGCCTCGAACGCGAGCAGCCGCTCTCCTTCATCGAGTTCAACTATGCGCTCCTCCAATCCTACGACTTCCTGGAGCTGGCGCGGCGGCATGGCTGCATCCTGCAGATGGGCGGCTCCGACCAATGGGGCAACATCATTGCCGGCGTCGAGCTCGGGCGCCGCGTCGACGGCCGCGCTCTCTTCGGCCTGACGACGCCGCTCATCGAGACGGCGAGCGGCGCCAAGATGGGAAAGACCGCGCAGGGCGCCGTCTGGCTCAACGAGGACCGCCTTTCGGTCTTCGATTACTGGCAGTTCTGGCGCAACACCGAGGACGCCGATGTCGGGCGGTTCCTGCGCCTCTTCACCGAGCTGCCGCTCGCCGAGATCGAGCGCCTCGAAGCGCTGGGCGGCGCCGAGATCAACGAGGCGAAGAAAGTGCTGGCGACCGAGGCGACGGCGCTCTGCCACGGGCGCGAGGCCGCCGCCGCCGCGGCGGAAACGGCGCGGCGCGTCTTCGAGGAAGGCGCGATCGGCGGCGAGCTGCCGGTCTTCGAGCTGCCGCGCGCCGCCCTCGAAGCCGGCATCCCGGCCTTCGAAGCCTTCGCGCGGGCGGGGCTCGCCGCCTCGAACAGCGAGGCGCGGCGCCTTATCAAGGGCGGCGGCGCCCGCATCAACGACAAGCCGGTCGAGGCGGAGACGCGCCCCGTCACCCTTGCCGATGTCGCGGCGGCCGGCGCCGTCAAACTCACCGCCGGCAAGAAGCGGCACGCGCTCCTGAAGCCAGTCTGAGGGCCCGCACGGCCTTCGATCAACATCTTGTGCGGCCGCCTGTATTTTACAGGTGAATAACAGGAGGCCCTCTAGATGTTGCTCCGCCGCTGCGACAGCAGCGCGCGTCCGGCCGGCGTCAGGCGGAGCACCGCGCCGCGGCCCGCGACATGCTCGCGCGCGAGGAGGCCGCGATCGCAGGCCTCTTCCCAGACGGGCAGCCCAGGGCAAGAGGTGCGCCAAGCCTGCATCACCTCGGCATAGCGGCGCTCTCTGCCCGCCGCCCATTCGAGAAGATCGAGGATCAAGGCATCGACAGCATCGCTCACGCACGCCTCCCGGGCCGACAGCATAGAGCGGCGGCGGACCGATGCGCGCCCCGTGCAGCGAAGAGATAAGCGATGCCAAAGAGCGCCGCAAGAACAAAACGTGACCCAAAGAAGCGAAAACCGGTCGGAGCCGCAACGCCCCGCGGCGGCCGACCCGCTGAAACGGGCCGGCCGCTCTGTTTCGCGCTGGTCGCCCAGCTCACCCGGCAGTGGGCGCCTGGTCGAGAAAGCCGGTCACGGCGCTGATGCGGCCATCCTCGGCGATGATGGCGAAATCGGTTCCGGCGGCGAAGACCGGCCCGCCCGCCGGCGCGAGCTCCCAACGGAAGCGAAGGCGGTCGTGATGGAAGTCGACGCCGCCCGTGCGGCGAAAGCGGTGGCCGGGGAAGCGGTCATGGACGCCGGCGATCAGCCGGTCGATGCCAGCCGGCGCTTCTGCCGCCATCAGCGGATCGAGGTAGCGGACATCCTCGGTGAAGGTGCGGGCGATGAGGGCGCGGCGGCGCGCCGCATCGGCCTCGTTCCAGACCGCGATGTAGCGGTCCGCCAATTCAGTGCAATCGACCATCTCAGTCAGTCTCCTTCATGGATGTGCCAGCTTGGCGATGGCGGCCCATCCTTCCGCGGCGAGCGCCCGGCGTCGATTACCTTGCAGGTCATTTCTCGCGGATCCCGCCGGCGTCGTCGCGAGCCCCTCGGGTCCGGCCGGAGGCCGGCCCAAGGACAGGCTCCGGCGAAGCAACCCAGCGGGCGGCGCTGTGGCCTGGATTGCTTCGCCGCGCGCGCAATGACGGGGCGGGACGCGGCTGGCTCGATGGCAGCGAATGTCACGCGTTCTTGCGTCCGCTGCATGCAATCGGGACTCTCGCCTCGATGTCGCGATCCTTCATGCTGCCGCCGCGCATGTTCTCCGAGGAGGAGATCGAGGCGCTGGTGCTGGGGTCGCGCTGGGTGGCACGGCAGGGCGACGAGCGCCGCGGCGCTCGACGCGCTCGCCAAGATCGCCGCCGTCTTGCCGCCCGACTTCGCCGAGAGCCTCGATGCCTCCGGCCTCCTCGTCGCCGGCGCCCATGCGGAGAGCGCGGCCGAGGCGATCGACCTCGGCCTCGTGCGCCAGGCGATCCGGCGCGAGCGCAAGCTCAGGATCGCCTATCGGAGCCGCAGCGGCGGCGCCTCGGAACGCGTCATCTGGCCGTTCGCCCTCGGCTTCTTCGAGCGCGTCCGCATGATCGCGGGGTGGTGCGAGCTGCGCCAGGATTTCCGCCATTTCCGCACCGACCGGATCGGCGAACTCCTGGTCCTCGACCAGCGCTGCACTTCCGTCTTCGTGCCTTCGTGTCGTTGTGGTTCAAATCGATCCGTCGGACTTTCACTTCACCGCATCGCCCTCCGGCTTCGCCGGCGCGGCAGACTGTCCCGGCGCGTCGAAGAGGAAGAGGTTGCGCAGGAAGCCGGGGGCGAGCGCGCTCAGCGGGTTGACCGTGATCGCCGGGTCATCGAGCGCACCGGCGGCGCGGAAATTGGCGGCGAAGAGCCCCTGGCCCTCGCCGCCTTGCAGCAGGTTGCCGATGACCGGGATGTTGCCGAGAAGGCTGTTGAGGCGGTAGGCGGGGACGATGGTGCCGGCGAGGTCGAGGGTGCCGCGGCCGAGATCGACGCTGCCGTCTGTTGTGACGCCGAGCGCGCCGCCCCAGGCGCGCAGACGGCTCACGGCGATGCGCCCCGCCTCGGCGGTGAAATCGCCGGTGAGGCGGTCAAAGGGAATGCCGTCGCCCGAGAGGAGGCTCGCGATCCCGCTGAAGGAGGCGAGGGCGAGCAGCTTCGCCAGCGCCGGGGCGTGGACAATGCGGTATTGCCCGCCATCGATATGGCCGACGAATTTCCGCGCCGCGCCTGCATCCTGTGCCTCGCCCGTCACGGCGAGGCGGCCGCCGGCGAGGTGATCCGAAATGTCAAAGAGACGCAGGGCGGCGCCGAGATCGCTCGTCTCGAAGGTGAAGGGCCGCTTGCCGCCGGCCTCGCCGAAGCGCAGCTCGATCTTGCCCTCGCCCCAGGGCGCGGCATCGAAGCGGGCGCTCTGCCAATGCCTGCCGTCGCTATAGAGCTGGAGAGTGGCGTCCCGCGCCTCGCGCTTCGGTCCGAGGATGAGGCGGCCGAATTGGGCATCGAGAACGAGGGGCGGCTCCGGCGCGGCGCCGCGCGGCCTTGTCAGCCCGGCGGCAAGGCCGCTCGCATCGAAAGCGGCACCGCGCAGATCGGCGCGCCAGCCGCCCTCGGCGCGGCGCAGGATTGTGCCGGTCATCTCCGTCTCGCCGAGGCGGAAGCGCTGGAGCTCGAGGCGCCGCAGCGCGGCGGCGTCGAAGGCGGCGGAGAGGCGGATATCGGCGCCGGCGCTCGCCAGCGTGGCGGCGCGGATCGCCGCGATGCGGCCCTCGGCAAGTGCGAGATCGAAGCGCGCCGTGGCGGGGCTGCCGGCGGGCTTCGTCCAGGCGAGATCGGGGACGGCGACCGCGGCGCGGCCCGCATCGAGGGCGATTTGCGCCGCCCCGCGCCGATCGGCTGAAGTCGTGACGCTCGCCTCGACCGCGAGCGGCCCCGCGACCTTCACCGCGTCGAGCGCCAGGCCGAGGCGGCGGCGCGTCGCATCGTCGAGCTCGGACTCGACCGTGTAGCGACTCCGCACGCCCGCGACCGGCTTGAAATTCTGCTGCCAGCCGATCGTCGCCGGCGCGCCCGCGATCTTCGCCTTGCCGTCGAGGCGCAGCCCCGCGCGGTCGAGATCGAGGCGCAGCTCGCCCTCGCTGAGGTCCTCACCCAGCACGATCCCGCCGAGCGCAACCCCGGACAGCGTCGCCTTGGCCGCGATGGCCACCTGGTCCAATGTCGTGCGGTGGTCGAGCGGGAATTTGAAGGCGAGGTGCGCGGCGGCGGCGCCGGCGACCCGCGCCGGATCGATGCCGAGCTCATGCGCATAGCGGAAGGGCTTGGCGTCGAGCACATCGAGCGCGTCGCGCAACGGCCCCTCGACATCGAGCTGGATGTCGATGTCCTGGTCCTTCTTGTCGAGATCGGTGATCGTGGCCGAGCCGGCGCGGAGCCTGATGCCGGCGAGCGCGCCGGCGGTCGGCGTCAGCACCATGCGGCTGCGGTCGAAGACCGCCGTTCCGTCGACGCCGCGCACCGGCGGCAGCGGCGCCAGGTAATCGACGGTCAAACCGCGCAGCGTCATGGCGCCGGAGAGCTCGTCGAGGGTGACGGCGTCCACGAAGTCGGGGGTCCGGCCGCCACCTGCAGTTCGAACCGCGGCGGCCGCCCCCATCTTGTCCTCCTCGGCGGCAGCCCCCACCCTGCCCTCCCCCGCAAGCGGGGGAGGGTTAGGGAGGAGCGGGGGAGGGTTAGAGAGGGGCGGGGGAGGGTCAGGGAAGGGGAGCGCGGCGAAGGCGGCGCGCGGATCCAGCTCGAGCTTCGCCGCGAGATGCGCCTCCTCGACGCTGCCGTCGCGGATGTTGCGCGTCACCCAGTCGCGCGCAGGAGGGGCGAGGTCCGGCGGCCAGAAGCGGGCGAGATCGTCGGCCGGCATGTGCCGAACCGTGGCTTCGACGGCAATCGCGAGCCGGTCTTGCCAATCGGCGGGATCGCGCAGCAGCTGCCGCGAATCGACGCCGTCGATCGTGCCCGCGAGGGCGAGGGCGGGGCCGCCGAGATCGAGCGCCAAGCTTTCGAGCGTGACGCGCGCCGCCGCCGCCTCGTAGCGCGCGCGGACGGAGCCGTATCCGACCGCGATCGGCGCCTGTCCGAGCCGCGGATCGAGAACCGAGCCCGGCCAAGAGGTGAGATCGACGCGCATCTCGCGCAGCCCGCCGCCCGCCGTATCGACGATCGCAACCACCGTGCCGCCGATGGGGACGCGCAGCCCCGCCGCCGGCGTCAGGACCGGCGCGACACGGCGCAGCTTCGACAAATCCCAGCCGGCGAGGGCGAGCTGCGCCGTCAGGCGATGCTCGGCGATGACGTAGCGAAAATCGCCGCTGAGCGCCGCGGTGCTCCCTTCGACGGCGACGGCGAGCGCGAAGCTGCCGGACGCGCCGGCCGGGCCGCGCAGAAAGGTTGCCGAGGCGCGCGGCGCCTGCCACTGCGTGCCGAGAAAGCGATCGGCGACGTCGAGACTGGCGCCGCGAATCCGCACCTCTTTCAGGTAGCCGAGCGGCCGAGCGCGGTCGGGAGCCGCCAGAAAATCGTGCCGGAAGAACTGCGTCAGCGCGCCGCTCGTCCCTGAGCCGCCGCCGATGCCGAGCTCGAAGGCTCCATCGCCGCCGCGCACCACGTGAAGGCGCGGCGCATCGACGATGATCCGCGTCGGCGCCAGCATGCCGTGGAAGAGCGCATCGAGGCTGAGGCCGAGGATGAAATCCGGAACAGAGGCGATGGCGGCGCCGCGATCATCCTCGAAGCGGATGCCGCGCGCCTGAAGCTCGACGCTGCGCCGGTCCTCGGCGAGCGACAGCACGGTGCCGGCGATGCGCAGGCGAAAGGCGCCGTCCGCCGGCGACAGCGCGCGCTCGAGCGCCGGCGTCAGGAGCGACAGCGACAGCGGCGCATAATCGAGGCGAAGGAAGAGAACGCCCAGCGCCAGGACGATGAACGCCATCGCCGCCCCCGCCGACTTCAGCGCCAGGGCGGCGATGCGGCGCGTCAGGCGCATGGGCGGGTGTGCTTGACCCTGCCGGCGGCGGCGCGCAGGCTGCGCCGCCGCGCGCGACAGGGTCTCGTCTTGAATGTCTCGATCGCTATCCTCGCTCTCTCGACGCATTCCTCCGACAAGCCTGCCGGCGCCCGCCGATGCGGCGCAGGCGCGGCGCGGGATCGAGGAGTGGATCGCCCTCGATGATAGCGCGGATCTCGCCGGCTTCGCGCGGAAACTTGCGGAGGATGCGGCGGGACGCCGCATCCTGGAGGCGGTCTTCGGCAACTCGCCTTTCTTGACGCGATGCTGCCTCAAGGAGGTGCGCCTCGTCCGGCAGTTCGTGCGGCACGGGCCCGAGGCCGCGCTGGAGCGGCTCATCCGCCGCGTCGAGCGCCGTCCGTCGCTGACGCGCGCCACCCAGCCGGCGGAACGCGCCGCGCTCATGGAGGCGCTGCGCATCGCGCGCCGCCGCGTCGCCCTCCTCGTCGCCCTCGCCGACATCACCGGGCTGTGGTCGCTGGACGAGGTCACGGGCGCGCTGAGCCGCTTCGCCGATGCGGCGCTGCAACGCGTCGCACGCCATCTTCTCGCAGCCGCAGCGGCCGCCGGCGAGATCGAGCGCGGCGACCCCGAGGACCCGGCGCGCGACAGCGGCCTCGTCATTCTCGGCATGGGCAAGCTCGGCGGGCGCGAGCTCAATTATTCGAGCGACATCGACCTCATCATTCTCTTCGACGCCGAGAAGCTGCGCTATCGCGGACGGACGAGCGTGCAGCAATGCGCCGCCCGGCTCGCGCGCGAGCTCGTCCGCATCCTCGAGGAGCGCACCTCCGAGGGCTATGTCTTCCGCGCCGATCTGCGCCTGCGCCCCGACCCTGCCTCGACGCCGCCCGCCCTCTCACTCGAAGCGGCGCTCACCTATTACGAGAGCGCGGGCCAGAATTGGGAGCGTGCCGCCCTCATCAAGGCGCGGCCCGTCGCCGGCGACCTCGCGGCGGGCGCCGCCTTCCTCGCCGAGCTGCGCCCCTTCCTCTGGCGCAAGCATCTCGATTTCGCCGCCATCCAGGACATCCATTCGATCAAGCGGCAGATCAACGCGCATCGCGGCGGCAGCCGCATCGCCGTCGCCGGGCACAATGTGAAGCTCGGCCGCGGCGGCATCCGCGAGATCGAGTTCTTCGCGCAGACGCAGCAGCTCATCTGGGGCGGAAGGATGCCGGAGCTGCGCCTCTCCGGCACTTGCGCCGCGCTGCAGGCGCTGGCGCGCGCCGAGCGGGTGACGCATCTCGTCGCGACCGAGATGGGCGCCGCCTATGTCTTCCTGCGCCGCGTCGAGCACCGCCTCCAGATGGTGGAGGACGCGCAGACGCATACTCTCCCCGAGGACGCCGACGGGCTGCGCCGTCTCGCGGTCTTCCTCGGCTATGCCGATGCCGACGCCTTCGCCGACGACCTCCGCCATCATCTGGGCCAGGTCGAGAAGCACTATGCCCGCCTCTTCGAGGAGGCGCCGAGCCTTGCCGGCCCCGGCAACCTCGTCTTCACCGGCATCGAGGACGACCCCGAGACGCTGGCGACGCTGCGCCGCCTCGGCTTCGCCGAGCCCGCCGCGGTGGCGGCCGCCATTCGCGGCTGGCACCATGGACGCTACCGGGCGATGCGCAGCCAGCGCGCCCGCGAGATCGTGACCGAGCTGGTGCCGGCGCTGCTGCGCGCGCTCGGCGCCACCGCCGACCCCGATCTCGCCTTCCTCCGCTTCGACCAGTTCATGGCGCGCCTGCCGGCGGGCGTGCAGCTCTTCTCGCTCCTCCACGCCAACCCGGCGCTCCTCGAGCTCGTCGCCGAGATCATGGGCGGCGCGCCGCGCCTCGCCGAGCAGCTCGCGCGCCACCCGCTGCTGCTCGACGGCGTGCTCTCGGCGGATTTCTTCGCGGCGCCGCCGGAGCCGCCGGCGCTCGCCGCCGAGTTCGAACGGGTCCTGGCGCCGGCGCGCGATTATTCCGACGTCCTCGACCTGGCGCGGCGCTGGGCGAACGACCGCAAGTTCCAGATCGGCGTCCACCTGCTCCGCCGCCGCATCGACGGCGAGGACGCCGGCGCCGCCTTCGCCGCCATCGCCGACACGGTCCTCGCCGGGCTGCTGCCGCGCGTTGCCGCCGAATTCGCCCGCGCGCATGGCGGCGTGCCCGGCGGCCGCTTCGCCGTCATCGGGCTCGGCAAGCTCGGCGGGCGCGAGATGACGGTCACCTCCGATCTCGACCTCATCCTCTTCTACGATGCGCCGGACGACGCCGCGTCGGACGGCGCCCGGCCGCTGCCCGCCGTCACCTATTTCGCCCGCCTCAGCCAGCGCTACATCAACGCGCTGACGGCACCGACGGCCGAGGGCCTCCTCTACGAGGTCGATATGCGCCTGCGTCCGTCGGGCAGCGCCGGCCCCATCGCCTCGAGCCTCGCCGCCTTCCGCCGCTACCATGACGAGCTCGCCTGGACCTGGGAGCACATGGCGCTGACGCGCGCCCGCCCCGTCGCCGGCGATCCCGCCCTCGCCGAGAGCGCGATGGGCCTCATCCGCGAGGTGCTGACGCGGCCGCGCGACGAGGATCGCCTCGTCCGCGACATCGCCGAGATGCGCGAGCGCGTGGCGGCGCAGCATCCGCGGCCGTCGCCCTTTGACGTGAAGCACCGCCGCGGCGGCCTCGTCGATGCCGAGTTCGTGGCCCAGTACCTGATGCTGCGCCATGCGCGCCGGCGCCCCGACCTCGTCCGCGCCAATACCGGCGCGGCGCTCGCCGCCCTCGCCGAGGCGGGCCTCATCGCGCCGGAGGCGGCGGCGGACATCGTCGCGGCGCTGCGCCTCTGGCGCCGCGTCCAGGGTCTGTTGAAGCTGGTGCTGGGCGATGCCGTCGAGGAGAAGGCGGCGGCGCCGGCGCTGCAGGCGGCGCTCACACGCGGGCCCGATCCGGTTGACTTCGCCCGCCTCTCGGCCGATATGGACGCCGCCGCCCGGCGGGTCCTCGGCCACTACCGCCGCATCATCGAGGAGCCGGCCGCGGCGGCGCGGGCGAGACTGGAAGAGGACGGAACGCCACGATGAGCCTCAGCACCGGAGATGCCGCGCCGGACTTCACGCTGCCGACCGATGGCGGCGGCACCGTCACGCTCTCGAAGCTGCGCGGGAAGAAGGTCATCCTCTATTTCTATCCGAAGGACGACACCTCGGGCTGCACCAAGGAGGCCTGCGGCTTCCGCGACGCGCTGCCGGATTTCTCCGAGGCGAAGGCGACCGTCATCGGCGTCTCGCGCGACAGCGTCGCCGCGCACGACAAGTTCAAGAAGAAGTACGCGCTGCCCTTCACCCTCGCCTCCGACGCCGAGGGCAAGGTCTGCGAAGCCTACGGCGTCTGGGTCGAGAAGAGCATGTATGGCCGCAAATACATGGGGATCGAGCGGACGACCTTCCTCATCGACGAGAAGGGCATCATCCGCGGGCTCTGGCCCAAGGTGAAGATCGCGGGCCATGTCGAGGAGGTGCTGGCGGCGGCGCAGGCGGCGTGAGCGGCCGCGCCGAAAGCGCCGGTCCTGCGCCTCGAAGCCTCACAGGATACGCCGTCGCCGTTCTGCGCGCCGCGGCGCCGGCCGAGAAGATCCGCCTAACGCGCGCCGCCGCCGCGGCGTGGCGCAGCGGCGGCCTCAGCGAGATCGGCGAAGAGCTCCCGCCGAACCGGCCGGCGCGTCCCGACCGGCCGCAGCTTCTCCCCCCGCGCCTCATGCCGAAGCGGCGGGCCGGCGCCGCGCGGGCGGGCCGCATCGCCCTCCTCCACGCCCTCGCGCATATCGAGCTCAACGCCGTCGACCTCGCCTGGGACCTGATCGCGCGCTTTGCCCGCCCGCCGCTGACGCAGGATTTCTGCGCGGAGTGGCTCGCCGTCGCCGCCGAAGAGGGCGAGCACTACGCGCTCCTGTCGGGGCGCCTCGCCGCGCTCGGCGCCGCCTATGGCGACCTCCCGGCCCATGACGGGCTCTGGCAGGCGGCGGCGGAGACCGCGCACGACGTGCTGGCGCGCCTCGCCATCGTGCCGCTCGTGCTGGAGGCGCGCGGCCTCGATGTGACGCCCGCGATGATCCGCCGCCTCGACGGCTTCGGCGACGGCGAGAGCGCGGCCATCCTGCGCCGCATCTATGCCGACGAGATCGGCCATGTGGCGACGGGACGGCGCTGGTTCGCCCGGCTCTGCGCCGCGCGCGGCCTGCCGCCGGCGGAGACCTTCCGGAGCCTCGTCCTTCGGCATTTCAAAGGCGGGCTCAAGCCGCCCTTCAACCGCGCCGCGCGCGATGCCGCCGGCCTTCCGCCCGCCTTCTACGAGGCCGCCCCGATGCCGGCGCCCGCGGCGGCGAAGCCCGCAGGCGCCCTTACTGATTGGCGAGGCCGTTCGGCCGGTTGAGGGTGGAGTAGTTCGGCTGGTTCGGCTGCCGCGCTACCTCCTCCGGCGGCGCCTTCAGGACCCGCCAGGCGCGCGTCACGTCGTTGCGGCACTCCGATTCGGCGACGCGCCGCTCGTCCTCGGCCTTCGCCAGCAGCTTGCGGACGAGCGCCGCCCGCACCTTGTCGGTCTCGAAGGCGAGGCGCGCCTTCGCCTGACCGATGTCGTAGGCGCAATCGGCGCGCGCCGTGGCGAGGGCGGGAAGGACGAGGCAGGCCGCCAGGGCGGCACGACGGAAGAGCATCGACATGGCGGGTTCGGAGCTCCGCATGACCGCGCCTCGCCGCGAGCGCGAGGGGCGCCAGCAAACTCCGAAAGCCGGCCGAACGTTCCGGGTAAAATCCCTACTCCGCCTCGCTCAGCGCGTCCGAGCCCTTGATGCGGGCGGCGAGCGCCGCCGAGAGGAAGCGGTCGAGGTCGCCGTCGAGGACGGCACCGGTGTTGCTGGTTTCGACCCCGGTCCGCAGATCCTTCACCATCTGGTAGGGGTGGAGGACGTAGGAGCGGATCTGGTGGCCGAAGCCGATATCGGTTTTGGTCGCGTTGACCGCATCCGCCGCCGCCTCGCGCTTCTTCAGCTCCATCTCGTAGAGCTTGGCGCGCAGCATCTGCCAGGCCATCGCCCGGTTCTGGTGCTGCGAGCGCTCGCTCTGGACGGCGACGGCGATGCCGGTCGGGAGGTGGGTCAAGCGCACGGCGCTGTCGGTCTTGTTGACGTGCTGGCCGCCGGCGCCGGAGGAGCGGTAGGTGTCGGTGCGCACATCCTTGTCGAGGATCTCGATCTCGATCTTGTCGTCGATGACCGGCGAGACCCAGACCGCGGCGAAGCTCGTCTGGCGCCGCGCATTGGCGTCGAAGGGCGAGATGCGGACGAGGCGATGGACGCCGCTCTCGGTCTTCAGCCAGCCATAGGCGTCCTCGCCGACGACCTTCACCGTCGCCGATTTGATGCCGGCCTGCTCGCCGGCGCTCTCCTCCAGCCACTCGACCTTGTAGCCGTGCTGCTCGGCCCAGCGCACATACATGCGGAGCAGCATCTCGGCCCAATCCTGCGCCTCGGTGCCGCCTTCGCCGGCCTGGACCTGGAGGTAGCAGTCATTGCCGTCGGCCTCGCCCGAGAGCAGGCTTTCGAGCTCGCGCTTGCCGACCTCGGCGCGCAGCTTGTCGAGGCTGGCCGCGGCCTCGGCGATGATCGCCTCGTCGCCCTCGGCCTCGGCGAGCTCGGCAAGGCCGAGCTGGTCATCGAGCTCGCGCTCGATCTTGCGATAGCCCGAGATGGCGCGGTCGAGCTTGTTGCGCTCGCGCAGCAGCGCCTGCGCCTCCTCCGGCTTCTCCCAGAGCTTCGGATCCTCGGCCCGGGCGTTCAGCTCGTCGAGCCGGCGCGTCGCATGATCCCAGTCAAAGATGCCTCCTCAGCAGGGCGAGGGAGCCTCTGATCTCCTCGGCCACCGCTTGAATTTCCGCACGCATGATCAGATCCTCTCGGAATTCGTCGCTTGTCGTCCTGTCCGGCATGGCTCCGGCGGGCCGCGGCTCGCCGCCGCAGGGCGGGCAGGCCGGCGCGGCGGTGTTCTACGACACCGGCAACGGCCGGCAAAGCGCGAAACGCTAATAGAGCCCGCCGGTGCCGGTGACGGGCGCCGGTTGCGGGACCGGAGCCGGCAGCCCCGCCGCCGTCGCGGCGGCCGGCGCCGCGCCTTCGACCGCGGCATCGCTCTCGCCATAGCCGTTGACGACGACGCTGTCGCCGGTGGGCTCGGTGCCGGGCTTGAAGGCCTCGTAGATGACGTTGCGGTCGCCGGGACGCGCCGGCTGGCCGGTCGCGGCGTTGACGCGGACGAGGCGCAGCCCCGGCGGAATGCGGAACTCGGTCGCCGGCTGGTCCTGCAGCGCCGCCGCCATGAAGTCGCGGAAGATGGGGGCAGCGTTGTGCGCCCCCTCCTCGTGCTCGCCGAGAGTGCGCGGATCGTCGAAGCCGACATAGACGGCGCAGACGAGATCGGGCGAGAAGCCGACGAACCAATTGTCCTTGAAGTCGCTGGTGGTTCCGGTCTTGCCGGCGAGCGGCTTGCCGACCGAGGCGACGATGCGACCCGTGCCGCGCTGCACGACGCCTTCGAGAATCGAGACCATCTGATAGGCGGTGCGCGGATCCTCGATCGTCTCGCGCGTGTCGGGCAGCTCGGGCGGCGCCTGGCCGTGCCAGTCGACATTGCTGCAGTCGGGGCAGGGCCGCTCGTCGGCGCGGAAGATCGTCTTGCCGTTGCGGTCCTGGACGCGGTCGATGAAGGTGGCGGTGACGCGCTTGCCGCCATTGACGATCATCGCATAGGCCGTCGCCATGCGGAGCGGCGTCGTCTCGCCGGCGCCGAGCAGCATCGAATATTGCAGCGGCATGTTGTCGATGACGCCGAACTTCGCCGCGTATTGCGCGACCTTGTCGAGGCCGACGACCTGGCCGAGCCGCGCCGTCATCAAATTCTTCGAATCCTCGACGCCGACGCGCAGCGTCGTCGGTCCGGAGAATTTGGTGGCGTTGTAGTTGTGCGGGCGCCATTTCGGCAGGCCCGGCCCTTGATCCACGACGAAGGGCGCATCGAGGATGAGCGATGACGGCGTGAAGCCGTTGTCGAGCGCCGCCATGTAGACGAACGGCTTGAAGGAGGAGCCGGGCTGGCGCTTTGCCTGCGTCGCCCGATCGAACTGGCTCATCTCGTAGCTGTAGCCGCCGGTAATGGCAAGAACGCGGCCCGTATGCGGATCCATCGCGACAAGCGCGCCCGAGACCTCGGGGATCTGGCGAAGCCCGAAGGCGGCGCGGCCGGCCTTGTCGGCGCCGAGCGGCTCGACGAGGACGACATCGCCCGCCTTCACGACATCGGCGGCGCTTTTGGGCGGCGGGCCCACCCGCTGGTCGGCCAGCTCGGGCCGCGCCCAGCGCAGCTCCTCGAAGGGAATGCGGCCGCGCGTCCCATCGGCGAGGGCGATGGCGGCGCCCTCCGCGTCATCGGCGAGGACGACGGCGAGGCGCCACGGCGTCGCCCCCGGCGGCACCGGCACGGCGGCGAGCTTGGCGATGAGATCCGGCGCCGCGGGGTCGAGATGCGCGAGGGCGCCGCGCCAGCCGTGGCGGCGGTCGTAATTGACGAGGCCGTCGCGCAAGGAGCGGTCGGCGATCGCCTGAAGCTTGGGATCGAGGCTGGTGCGGACGGAGAGGCCGCCCTCATAGACCGCCTTCTCGCCGAAGCGGGCGAGGAGCTGGCGCCGCACCTCCTCGGCGAAATAGGGGGCGACCACCGTGTCGCCGGCTTCGCTCCGCCGCGTCTCCAAGGGCGCGGCGATCGCCGCCGCCGCGGCCGCGGCGGAGATGTAGCCGTCCTCCTGCATGCGGCCGATGACCCAGTCGCGCCGCGCCTTGGCTTCCCGGGGAAAGCGCTGCGGGTTGTAGTTGTTGGGCGCCTTCGGCAGAGCGCCGAGAAACGCCGCCTCCTCGATCGTGAGCTGGTCGAGCGATTTGTTGAAATAATTGAGCGCCGCCGCCGCGACGCCGTAGGAGCCGCCGCCGAGATAGATCTCGTTGAGGTAGAGTTCAAGGATGCGGTCCTTGGAGAGCGTGCGCTCGATGCGGAGCGCCAGCAGCGCCTCCTTGATCTTGCGCTCGAGCGAGACCTCGTTGGTCAGGAGGAAATTCTTCGCGACCTGCTGGGTGATGGTCGAGGCGCCGACCGGTCGGCGATTCGAGCCGAGATGCAGGAGGTCGCTGACGGCGGCGCGCAGCATCGAGGGAATGTCGATGCCGGGATGCGAATAGAAGTTCTTGTCCTCGGCGGAGAGAAAGGCGTCGATGACGCGCGGCGGGATGGCGCTGATCGGCACGAAAATGCGCCGCTCGGTCGCATATTCGGCGAGGAGCCGCCCGTCGCCGGCATGGACGCGTGTCACGATCGGCGGCTCGTAATCGGCAAGCTGCTTGTAGTCGGGCAGGTCGCGGCTGAAATGCCAATAGGCGAGCCCGGCGAGACCGGCGCCGAAGATGCCGAGGACGAGCCCCAGCACGACAAGGACCTTGATCACTCTCATGGTCGCGAACGCCGCCGCAATCGAGGAGCGCCCGGTACGGGCCGAAGACGCATTCTAGTCCCTTCGCCAGTGCAGCGGTATGAGCATTCCGGTTGCCGCCCTCGCCCGCGGCGCTTCCTTCGGGTGAGACATAAGGGGGATCGGCGCCGGATCAAGAAGCCATTGTGGGGCGGTGCCCGTCACGGTATCGTAGCCGCGCGAACACCGCAGTCTGCCAATCGGCCGCATCGGCGGCCGGGCGGCGGCGCCGCGATGGGCCCCGCGGAGCGACGCCGACCGGCGTCGCCGGCCGGCCTTCCCGAGGCGCTTCGACAGTGCGGATTGGATGAAACCCCGAAGCTTGATCCGAGACACTCGGATCGCGGCTGCCCTGTGAGTTCCGCCATGACATCGCGAGATGGGCCTTTCGACGGATTACCCGGATGCGCAGCCGGCTTCGCCCTAGACAGGAAGGCGCGGCCGCCCGTCATTCGCGCGGGCCGCCCGGCGCCTCCCGGAGTTCGGCCCCTATGGCAAAACGCATGCTCATCGATGCGACGCATTCCGAGGAGACTCGGGTCGTCGTCCTCGACGGCAACCGTCTCGACGAGTTCGATTTCGAGACTTCGACCAAGAAACAGGTAAAAGGCAACATCTACCTCGCCAAGGTGACGCGCGTAGAGCCGTCGCTGCAGGCCGCCTTCGTCGAATTCGGCGGCAACCGTCACGGCTTCCTCGCCTTCAGCGAGATCCATCCCGACTACTACCGCATCCCGGTCGGCGACCGCCCGCACCGCGAGCAGGACCATGATGGGGGCGACGAGGCGCAGCATGAGCCCGCGGGCGCGCCGCCGGAGCCCCAGTCGAACGCGCTCGAGGAGGGCATCGCCGCCGCCGAGGAAAGGCTGCCTTGGGATGAGGAACCGGCTGCCCCCGCTGTCGCAGCGGAGCCCGGCGGCGGAAGCGAGGACGAGCCGGCCGAGGACGGCGCCGCCGATCGTGGTGCCGTCGAGCCGGACCCGCCTGCGCCCGCCGAGGACGCGCCGAGCGCTCCCGCACCGGCGCCGCTCGCGGCGGCGGAGGCGGATGCGGCAGCTTATCCGCAGGCGCCGGCCGCCGGCGCCGACACGGCCGAGGCCGCAGCCCCGGAGCCGCGGAGCCAGGCGGAGGCAAGCCCCCACGATGTCCTGACCCGAGCCGTTCCGGAGACGACCTCGAGCGAAGCCGCATCGGCGGCGGAGACGGATGCGGCGGCCGAGGCGGTGGAAGCCGCCGCCGAGGTCGCGCATGAAGCGTCGATGGAACGGGCGGGCGAGGCGCACACCATCGAGACGGTCGGCGGCGACGAGTTCGAAGAGGCGGCGCGACAGCGCTCGCGCTCGCTGCGGCATTACAAGATCCAGGAGGTCATCAAGCGGCGCCAGATCATGCTGGTGCAGGTGACGAAGGAGGAGCGGGGCAACAAGGGCGCGGCGCTCACCACGTATCTCTCGCTCGCCGGGCGCTACTGCGTCCTCATGCCCAACACGGCGCGCGGCGGCGGCGTCTCGCGCAAGATCACCAGCGTCGCCGACCGCCGGCGCCTCAAGGAGATTCTCGACGATCTCGACCTGCCCGAGGGCATGGGGGTCATCGTCCGCACCGCCGGCAGCGAGCGCTCCAAGGCGGAGATCAAGCGCGACCTCGAATACCTGCTCCGCCTCTGGGACGAGATCCGGAACCTCACGCTGCAATCGACGGCGCCGGCCCTCATCTATGAGGAGGGCAACCTCATCAAGCGCTCGATCCGCGACCTCTATACGCGCGACATCGACGAGGTGCTGGTCGAAGGCGAGGAAGGCTACAAGACGGCGAAAGCCTTCATGAAGATGCTGATGCCGAGCCATGCGAAGCGCGTCCAGCCCTATCGCGACCCGGCCATCCCCCTCCTTCACCGCTTCCAGGTCGAGACCCAGATCGACGCGATCCATTCGCCGGTGGTGCAGCTCCGCTCCGGCGGCTACATCGTCATCAACCCGACGGAGGCGCTGGTCGCGATCGACGTCAATTCCGGCCGCTCGACCAAGGAGCGCAATATCGAGGAGACGGCGCTCCGCACCAATCTCGAAGCCGCCGAGGAGATCGCGCGCCAGTTGCGCCTGCGCGACCTCGCCGGGCTCATCGTCATCGACTTCATCGACATGGAGGAGCATCGCAACCAGAGCGCGGTCGAGCGCCGCCTCAAAGACGCGATGCGGCACGACCGGGCGCGCATCCAATTGGGCCGGATCAGCCCCTTCGGCCTCCTGGAGCTGTCGCGCCAACGCCTGCGCCCGTCGCTGGTCGAGGCCTCGACCCAGCCCTGCCCGCATTGCAACGGCACGGGCCATATCCGCTCGACCGAATCGACCGCCCTCCACGTGCTGCGCGCCATCGAGGAGGAAGGCATTCGCCGGCGCTCGGCCGAGATCTGCCTCTACGTTCCGACCAATGTCGCGCTTTACATCCTCAACCAGAAGCGCGAGGCGCTGGCGCAGATCGAGCAGCGCTACGGCTTCCGCGTCACGCTGGGGCGCGATGACAGCCTCATCCCGCCCGCCTTCCGCCTCGAGCGCCTGCGCGCCTTGACGGCGGCGGAAGCCGCGGCGATTCCCGCCGCGGTGGCCCAGATTCCGCCGCCCGCCGAGATCGAGGAGGACGAGGAGGCGGAGGCGGCGGAGCAAGCGCCGTCCGCCGCCGAGCGGCCGGAGGCGGCGGGCGAGGAGGAGCGCGGCCGCCGCCGCCGCCGGCGCCGCCGGCGCCGCCGGCCGGGCGAGGAGCACGAGGCCGGATTCGCGCATCACCCCCCGCCGGGTGCGGGCGAAGGCGAAGCGACGGAAATGGCGATGAGCGGGCACGAAGCCGGCGCGGCCCATGCCGAGGCGGCGGCGGCCGAGAGCGCGGAGGCGGCGCCTCCGGGCGCCGCGGCGGAGGACGAGGGTGCGGGGCGCCGCCGCCGGCGGCGCGGCCGGCGCGGCGGCCGGCGGCGGATGCACGGGGAGGCGCCGGCGGGCGGCGAAGACGGCCATGCGCCCGCTTCCGCCTCGAAACCCGGCGCGGCGCCCCATGCTGCGGCCGATACCATCGAGATCGTCCCGGCGCCGGTCGGACGCGAGGACGAGCCGGCCGAGCAGTCGATCGCAGCCGCCTTCTCCGTCTCGCCGGTGAGCGTCGCCGAGGAGGCGATCGGCGCCGCTTCGGCGCCGGTTGCCGACGGCGCCGACACCCGGCACGGCGAGGCTTCGCACCAGCCACCGCAGCCGGCCGAGCCGCCGGCCGGCGACGCTGCTCCCGCCGAGGCCGGGGCCGGCGAAGCCGCGCCGGCCGCCCCCTCAGCCGAAACGGAACCTCACCCGGCCCCGCCCGGCAGCGGATCGACCATGCCGGAGCCGACGCTCGTCACCGAGAAACCGGCGAACCCCAAGCGCGGCTGGTGGCAGCGGCTGATGCAGTCCTGAGTCGAGCGATTGGGACCCCGGCGAAGCGCGGCGTCATGATGCGCTTGCGCCCACAGCTGGCGACGATGCCGATCGCTGCGTTCGTCGTTCGCGATCGAGCCAGGTGCTGAGCATCAGCACGTTCCAAAGGAAATGTTCGCGGTTGGTACGGCCGGTGAGGTGCGCCGCCCAGGCGGCCCTCGCCCCGGCCACATCGAGAGACGGGATCTGGCGCAGGCGCGAGGTGGCGAGGAACTCCTCTGCCCAGTCTCGCAGTGGGCCGCGCAGCCAAGCGCCGAGCGGCACGGCGAAGCCGCTCTTCGGACGTGCCGTCAGATTTGGTGGCACGTAGCGAGCGAGGATCAAGCGCAGGACGCGCTTACCGGCGCCGCGGTGCAGGAGGAGGCGACGGGGAAGGCTCCACACGAGCTCGACGAGGCGGTGGTCGAGCATGGGGACCCGAACTTCGAGGCCGACAGCCATGCTCGCTCGGTCGACCTTTGTGAGGACGTCGTTGGGCAAATACCAGGCAAGGTCAAGACATTGCATGAGGCGTACAGGATCGCGCTCGGCCGAGAGAGCCGCTGCAACAGCATCAAAGGACTCCTCGCCCGTGCTCAGCGGCCCCACGCCTGTGAGGCGGCGATAAGCATCGATTGGCGTCGCCGTAGCCAGCACTGCCGCCAGCTTGGTGAGCTTGTCCGCTAGTTGTGGCGGACAATGGTGCGCAAGAACCAAGCCGGCCAGGCCCTCCCATGCCGTCGGAGGGACTGCGCGCAAGGCTGCAGCAAAGGCGCGCCTCAGCAGCGACGGCGCCATCGCCAGCGTCGAATGGAGCGCGGCGAGGCGATGGCGGTTGTAGCCGGCGAAGACCTCGTCCCCCCCATCGCCCGAAAGGACCACCTTGACATGGCGCCGCGCCAACGTGGCGACGAGTACCGCCGGAATCTGCGAAGAATCGGCAAAGGGCTCATCATAGATCTCGGTAAGGCGCGGAATGACCGCGAGCGCTTCCGCCGGCGTCACCACCAGTGATTCGTGATATGTTCCGAGATGCTGAGCGATGCGGCGCGCATGGGCGGATTCATCGTGCGAGGACTCCGCGAAGCCGATCGTGAAACTGCTAACAGGTCCCGGTTGCACCTGTCGCATCATCGCGACCACGGCGCTCGAGTCAATGCCGCCCGAAAGGAATGCGCCGATCGGCACATCAGCTGTCATCTGGCGTCGCACGGCATCGCGCAGCAAATTCTCGACGCGCTCGGCCGCCTCACCGAGCGTCGCCCTGCGCAGGCCCGCGTCGCGCTCGCAGAGCCGCACCGGGTCCCAGTAGCGGTGGCTCCGCACCTCGCCGGAGGAGTTGATGGTGAGCAGCGTGCCGGGCTCCAGCTTGTAGACGCCCGCGAAGATCGAGGCCGGCGCCGGCACGTTGCTGTACCGCAGGAATCGTGCGATCGCCGTCGGGTCGAGGGTTGCCCGCCAGGCGGGATGCGCCCGCAAAGCGCGAAGTTCGGACCCGAACACGAAGATTTCGCCAAAGCGCGCCCAATAGAGCGGCTTGATGCCCAGGCGATCGCGCGCCAGCGCAAGCCATCGCTCGGTCCGATGCCATGCGGCAAAGGCGAACATGCCGTTGGCGCGCTCAAGTGCTCTCTCGACGCCCCAGGCGGCGATCGCCTCGACCAATACCTCTGAGTCCGATTGGCTGCGCCAGGGCGGCGAGCGCGCGCCGTCTAGCGCACACCGCAACTCGCGGTAATTATACAGCTCGCCGTTATATACGAGCACAATGCGGCCATCTGCCGAAACCATCGGCTGCGCGCCCGAGGAAGACAGATCGATCACGGCGAGACGCTGATGGCCCAAAGCGATGCCGGCCTCGCCGTCGACCCAGGAACCGCTGCCATCGGGTCCGCGGTGACGCAAGCTACCTGCCATTGCGCTCGCTTGTCGCCTTAGCACCGCAGCGTCGGCCCGCGCCCGACGATCGAAGATGCCAGCCAGTCCGCACACCTGGTTAACCCGCCGTCACGCTCGCCAACGGCATAGCAGCATTTGTCGGCACAGCCTAGCCCGAGACAGTGGCACCGGTGCCGAAATTCCTCACAGCATGTTTCTTGCTTCGACCTGCGAAATCCTGTCGTTATGATCGGCGAAACGCGTGCCCAGGTGGGAACTTGATGCGGCCTGTTGACCGGATATTCGGGGGTGCGGCGCCGTTTCTGCGCTATTCCTCGGTCCTGCTCCTAACGGCTTTTTGCGTGATCGCCGTGATCGATCGCATCGATCTGAATGGGCTCCGCTATTCGTTCGCCAGGATCGACCCGGGCCATATGGCCATCGCCATCACGGCTCTGAGCGGCGGCTTTGCGCTTTCCTGTCTGCGCATCAAATTAGCGGCAAGCGATCTCGGTTATCGTCTGTCCGCTCGGCATGCAGTGGCGGCGCTGAGTCTCGGCCAGCTTGGCGGCAGCGCGTTCTTCCAGGTGGTCGGGCAAACGATTGCGCGAAGCGCCTTTCTTGGCCGCCACGGTGTTCCCGTGGCGGGCGCCATTGTCCTCACCGGTTACGAGCGGCTCTGCGCCGTGGCGATCTCTCTCGGGCTTGCCCTCTGGGGCGGATTATTTCTTTTTGGTAGGATCACCTGGGATCTCGACGCCGATGGGGCCGTCCTCGCGGAAGTCCTCGGCGGGATCGCCCTAGCCGCGGGTGCCGGCGCCGCGTTCGGCTGGGGCGCGTCGGCTCAGCGCTTCATTGAGGCGGCCTTCGGCGGCGGCGCGCTCAGGCGTATCGCGCGCACCCTGGTGCTCAGCGCCGGCGTTCAGCTCTTGACGATGAGCGCTTACGTGTCGCTGGCTCGAGCGCTGATGCCGGAATCTGCCGTGACAAACCTTGCCGCCGCATCGGCAGTGGTCATGTTGGCCGCGGCGCTCCCGGTGAGCTTTGCTGGTTGGGGCATTCGCGAACTGAGCACCGTCTATGCACTGGGCTTGGTCGGGTTCGCCAGCGACGACGCCGTGGTCGTCGCGATCCTTATCGGCTCGATCGCCATCGCCATCACCGCCCTGATGGCACTGCTCTCGCTCACTCTGACGGGGCGGCGCCGTACCCTTTCGGTCGCAACCGTCCCCGCTGCCGCGCATCGCCTCGACTACGAGGCAGTACTCGTTTGGGTCATGCCGATAGCTGCCGCAACGGCCGTCTTCTTCCAGGTTTTCGTCCCGCTCGCGAACGCGCGTCTCAATGTTAACCTCGCCGATCCGCCGGCGATCATCGGGGCCGTGGTCTTCGCCGCGATCCACGTGACGCGGCGACACGCACCATTGTGGCGCTTGCCAGGCCTCAACCTTCACATCTGTTTTGCGACCGGCGTGCTGCTCCTTTCCTTCCTGCACGGGTGGTCATCCATTGGTTGGACGGATTGGGCTTTTGTCAATCGTACGATCGGTTGGTTCATCCTCCTCGCCTATGGTGCGACTGGCGCGCTCCTCGTCCTACGTGCCGGAGAGAGCGGGTTTTCCCTGCTTCTGCGCACCTATGTCGCGGTAGGGCTCGCCATCGCCGCGCTTGACACGGCGCTGCTCTCTGTCCTGACGGCAGGCGCACAGCTACCGGCCGCGATTACTCATTACCGCCTCGAGGGGCTGTCGCAGAATCCGAACGCTTTCGCACTACAATTGCTGCTGGTTTTCGCCGCTGCCGCGACCGCACTTCGAGCTGGACGAACGCAGCTCCTGGTTTTGTCCGCAGCGATGTTCGCGATCTGGCTGACCTCGTCGCGTGCTGGCTGGGGAACGCTGCTGGTTACAGCGTTGGCCGCCGTTCTTGTGCACGCTGTTACGGCCCGTCGCATGCTCGTCGCCGTCGCCCTCACCGTGCTGGCGACGCTGCTCTTTGCGTATCTGCCCACGATCGTCACCTTGCTGCTCGTCGCGGTCCATCATCTGCTCGCGATGTTCGGTCACGATGGCGCCATCAATCTCACACCTGCTTCCGTCTTCACCAATGCGGCATCTCGATACGAAGGAGCGAATGCCGAACGGATGATCAGCCTCATCGGAGGATGGAGGCTCTTCATTGCCCACCCGATCTTCGGCGCCGGACTCGGCACCTTCATCGAAGGCTACACGCGCGCGCACGGCATCCCTCTTGTCATCCATTCGACGCCCCTCTGGCTTGCCGCTGAGCTGGGCCTCATCGGGCTCGCCGCAATCGCCATTCCCGCGATCCGCGTGCTCATGCGCGAGTTCCATCAGCGGGAACCGCGGGAACCGGCCGGAAACTTCCTGATCCTCGCCCTCCTCGCCTTCGGTACAATGGGGCTCGCTCACGACCTGCTCTATCAGCGTGCGCCTTGGCTTCTTCTCGGCGCGGCCCTCGCTCGTCGTACGGCGCAGCGCCAAGTACCAGCTCGCGACGAAGCCGGATGAGCGCGCCAGCCCCATGCGAGCGCCCAAAACTCGCTTTCATTGTCACGGAGGATTGGTACTTCTGGTCACATCGCTTGCCGAGCGCGCGCGCGGCGCAGGGGCTCGGCTATGAGGTCGTGCTCATCACCCGAGTCGGCCCTTATCGCGACCGCATCCGGGCCGTGGGAGTCGAGGTGGTTCCCTGGTCCGTACGACGCGCCGGGCTCGGCCCGATTTCCGAGCTGCGCTCGATCCTTGCCCTGGCGCGGCTGCTGCGCGCGCATCGACCGAGCGTCGTCCACAATGTCGCGCTGAAGCCGGCCATTTATGGCACGATCGCGGCGAAACTCACCCGCATTCCCGCCATCGTTAATTCCGTCACGGGCTTCGGCTTCCTCTTCGCGTCGGGCAAGATCGTCGCCAGCGCCACTGGATATTGTCTCTTGCACCTATTGCGTCTGTTGTCGCGCTCGCAGCGAGTGATCACGATTTGCCAAAACGAGGACGACGCGGCGCTGATCTTCAGGCGCGGTCCGCGAGCGGGGCTGCGGATCATCCGCGGCTCGGGCGTCGATGTACGCCACTTCACTCCAACGCCCGAACCGGCGCCGCCGCCGGTTGCCGTCCTCGTCGGACGCATGCTTTGGGAGAAAGGGGTGGGCGACCTCGTAGAGGCGGCGATGCTGCTGAAAGAGCGTGGGAGTGCTCTGCGCATCGTCCTTGTCGGACCGATCGACGAGGAAAACCCAGGGGCAATCCGCGAGGCGACGCTGCTCTCGTGGCACCATCAGGGGCTGATCGAGTGGCGCGGCGCGCGCGACGACATCGCCGAAATCTGGAAGGAGGCGCACATCGCCGTGCTGCCCTCGCATCGGGAGGGATTGCCGAAGGCATTGCTCGAAGCGGCCGCCTGCGCCCGGCCGATCGTGACCACGAATGTCCCGGGATGCCGCGAGGTGGTGACCGACGGCATCACTGGGCTGCTTGTCCCGCCGCGTGATCCGCAGGCCCTCGCCTCTGCCCTCGACCGGCTTGCGACGTCGCCGATATTGCGTGCGCGCATGGGAGAGGCCGGTCGCGCCAAGGTGGTCGCGGAGTTCGCCAACGAGGTGGTGATGGAGAAGGTCTCCGCCGTCTACGAAGAGGTCGGGAAATGGGCGGTCCGCGTCACGCCGCGCTGCGCGGTGGCTCGGCGGTCTCCAGTGCAGCCCACTAAGACCTTACGCAGATGATCGCCTTTGGGCGCGGACGGGCGACGGCGTTAGTTAGCGCACGATCGTCGCCGTGAGGCCGGCGCCGCGCGGGTCGGCTTCGACGGCGCAATCGGGCTTGCTGGCGGGCAGGCCGCTCGGGCACAGCACCGCATTGACGGCGCCGAGACCCTTCGCCGCGCTCGCCTGCCGGCCGGGGAGCGACACGCCGGATTCGGCGTAGAGCGCGCCCGGGGCCGCGGCGAAGAGGCGCGGCGCCGACAGCGCGCCATCGAGCGACTGCCGCGTCTTCAAGGCGTTCGACGCCGCCTCGACCAGCGCTTGCGCGCCGCTGCGGTCGCCGCCCGCGGCGAAGGCGGCGAGCAGCTTGCCGGTATTGTCGTTGGCCCACAACATCGCCGCCCCGGAGAGGCCGTCCGAGCGCGCGCTCGGCACGGCGGCGCTCGCCAGGATGCCGGTGCCGCCGAGCGCCTGGCCGGCGCCGAATTTGCGGCCCATGGTCAGAGCGCAGGCGACGGCGGCGCCGCCGGAGTCGACGACGACGAAGCCAGTCGCGGCATCGCCCTCCTCCGGATCGACGGCGGGCGCGGCCGGGAGCATCGCCGCCGCCGCATCGGCAACGGCGAGCTCGCGGCGGCCGATCTCCGCCGCGTCGGCGCGGCCCGATCCCGCGATCGTGCGCAGCACCTCGGTATAGAGCGAGGTGCCCGCCGTCCCGTTCACCTTCTCCCAGAGCTGGCGCGCGAGGTTGCCGCCCGGTCCTGGGGTGAAGTAGAGGCGATCGTCGCCGAAGGCGAGCCCCTGCGGCTTCGTCCAGGCCGGCGCGTAGTCGCGCAGCGCCGCCGCATCGATGGCGCCGTTGCTGCCGGCGGCGATGGCATCAGCGACGGCGCCCGTATAGATGCCGTTGGCGCCGTGCTGGCGCAGCGCCGAGAGGATGTCGGCGAGCTGGCCCTGCGGCAGCGTCTCGCCCTCGGCGAGCGGTTTTCCGCTCGGCCCCGTGATGTCGGCATGCGCCGCCGCGATGTCGCGGATGAGGGCGTGGGAGACTGGCATCCCGAAGCGCGCCAGATTCTCCGCCGGCGAGACGAGCTGCTCCCAGCGCAGCTTGCCGTACTTGGCGTGCAGCGCGAACAGCCCGCGCGCCAGCGCCGGCATGCCGATCGCGGCGCCCTCGCGCGGCGGGCGCGGCAGAAATTCGAGCGCTTCGGTCACCGGCGCCGGCGCCTGGCGGCGAATGCCGAAGAGCGATTTGTTCTCGACATAGGCGGGGCGGGCGACGCAGGCGCCGCCGCCGCCGAGCCCGGCGCGCGAGGGCAAGGTCACGGCGAGGGCGAGGCCCAAGGCTACCGCCGCGTCGGTCGCATCGCCGCCGGCGGTCAAGATGTCGCGGGCGACGCGCACGGCGCGCGGCTCGTCGGCGGCGACGAAGCCCGAGGCGACCGGCGTCGAGCCCGCGAGTTTCACGGGCGAGCCGCTGTTCGCGCAGGAGGCGACAAGGCTCGCCGCGAGCAGGATCGCGCATTGACGCCGCGCCCAACTCGGGCCAATTGTACGGCGATCCTCGGGAATGCCCTTGCCGCTCTCCGTCATCTTCCGCCGCGCCCTTTGCGCTCTGTCGATCCTCGCTTGCGCGGCGCCGCGCCTCGCCGCCGCGCAGGAATCCGGATCCGGCGGCGGGATCGGCTTCATTCGCGATGCCGAGATCGAGGGCGCCATCCGGCTCTGGGTCACGCCGGTCTTCACGGCGGCCGGGCTCGACGCCGCGGCGGTGCACATCTATCTGGTCAACGACCCGCGCATCAACTCCTTTGTCGCCGGCGGCCAGAACGTCTTCATCAATACGGGCCTCCTCACCCGCAGCCGCAACCCCAACCAGGTCATCGGCGTCATCGCCCACGAGACGGGGCACATCGCCGGCGGTCATCTGGCGCGCAGCCAAGAGGAGCTGCGCAACGACACGATCAAGGGCATCATCGCGACGGTGCTCGGCGCCGGCGCCGCGGTGCTGGCGCATGGCCAGGGCGCGGGCGCCGTGCTGCCGAGCGGCGAGGGCGTCGCGCTGCAATCCTTCCTTCACTACTCCGTCGAGCAGGAGGCGCGCGCCGACCAGGCGGCGCTCCGCTTCCTCGATGCGACGCACCAATCGGCGCAGGGGCTCCTCGATTTCTTCCGCATGCTCGAAGGCGAGGAGCTGATCGCGGCGGTCCGCCAGGATCCCTATCTCCGCACCCATCCGCTGACCAGCCAGCGCATCGACTACGTCGCCGACTTCGTCTCGCGCTCGCCCTGGAGCCACGCCCAGGACAAGCCGGAATTCATCGAGATGCACCGGCGCATGCTGGCGAAGCTCAACGGCTTCCTCGAGCCGCCGAGCAAGGTGCTGACCGACTACAAGGAGAGCGACACCTCGGTGGCGGCGCGCTACGCCCGGGCCATCGCCTATTACCGCGTTCCCAACCTCGCCAAGGCGGTGCCGCTCATCGACGGCCTCATCCGCGA